>NZ_JBHUYK010000030.1:0-82158 GCF_042668615.1 Nocardia sp. NPDC057272
TTCGTCGCCTACGCAACGGCACCTGATCGTCGGGACGGCCGCGAACCGCCGCTACGCGGCGGACCCTCCTCGGGGTCGGGTCGTGCGGGGCGGGGAAGGTGCCTACCCGCGAGTAGGGGAGGGTTCAGGTGCGGACTATTCTCCCCTGCATGCCGTATTTGGAGCGCTCTGGTGATGTTTTCGTCCTGTACCTCGGCAACGAGGGTGAGACAGACAACGAGAACCGTTTCTCGCCGGGCTGGATCGATGCCTTCCACGCCGCACTCGACAAGGTCGAGGCGTCCGAGGGCGCTGCCGCGCTGGTCACCGTCGCGACCGGCAAGTACTACAGCAACGGCCTCGACACCGATTACGTCTTCGGCAACCTGGACAAGATCCACGGCTACCTCGACCGGGTGCACTCGCTCTACACCCGCCTGCTGACCTTCCCGATGCCCACGATCGCCGCGGTCAACGGCCACGCGTTCGGCGCGGGCGCCATGCTGGCCACGTCCCACGATTTCCGCGTGATGCGCGGTGACCGCGGCTTCTGGTCGCTGCCCGAGGTGCACCTCGGCATGCCGTTCACGATCGGCATGAACGGCTTGCTGAAGGGTCGCCTGAGCAACCAGGTGTGCGTCCAGGCGATGACCACCGGCCACCGTTTCGGTGCCGACGAGGCCATCGCCGCCGGGATCGCCGATGCCAAGGCCGACGCCGACGAGGTGCTGCCCGCCGCGATCGCTCGCGCCGCCGCGCTCACCAGCCTGCGCAAGCCGATCACACCGATCATCAAGACCGCGCTGCACGCCGAGACTCTCGCCGCGCTGGCCACGCCGGTCACCCCGGAGAACCTTCCCTTCGGCAACTGACCTCGCTCGCCGGTGCGCCGCTGTCGGGCACTGATGCAAGACTGGGGGTATGGCACCCTCGCGCACCGGCGAACTCACAGCCACCGCCTCCGACGCCGCGATCGTGGCTGCCTCGGACGAGCTGATCGGGCTCTCGCACGCGATTCACGCCGAACCGGAGCTGGCCTTCGCCGAAACGCGTAGCGTCGCCAAGGTCCTCGCGCCGCTGGTCGAGCGCGGATTCGCCGTCACCACGGGCGTCGCCGGGCTGTCGACGGCGTTTCGCGCGGTGTACGGCAGCGGCCCGCTCACCGTCGGCATCTGCGCCGAATACGACGCGCTGCCCGAGATCGGGCACGCCTGCGGGCACAACATCATCGCCGCGTCCGCTGTCGGCGCGGCCATCGGGCTGGCCGCCGTAGCCGACGCGCTGGGCCTGACCGTGGTGGTGCTCGGCACGCCCGCGGAGGAGAGCGGCGGCGGCAAGGTGCTCATGCTGGAAGCGGGCGCCTTCGACGACATCGCGATGGCGATGATGGTTCATCCTGGGCCCACCGACATCGTCGGCGCGCGCTCACTGGCACTGGCCGACCTCGCCATCGTCTTCCACGGCCGCGAGGCGCATGCCAGCGCCGCGCCCGAACTGGGCCGCAACGCCGGCGACGCGGTGACCCTGACCCAGGTTGCTGTCGGCTTGCTACGTCAGCATTTGCGTCCCGGCCAGCAGCTGCACGGTATAGTGTCCGACGGTGGCGTAGCCCCCAACATCGTGCCCGGACGCGCGGAGTTGCTGTACTACCTCCGCGCGGCGGATTCCGGCTCCCTCGACGACCTGATGCGGCGAGCGAAGGCGTGTTTCGAAGCGGGCGCCCTGGCGACCGGCTGCACCCACGACATACGGACGCTCGCGCCCACCTATACCGAGCTCACCCCCGATCCGGTTCTTTCCGCTGCCTACCGCGCGCAGATCACCGGACTGGGACGGGTGCCGATCGCGCCCGAGCTCGAGGTGTTGCGACCGCTCGGCAGCACCGACATGGGCAACGTCACCAACGTCATCCCCGGTATCCACCCGGTGATCGGCATCGACGCGGGCGGTGCGGCAACCCACCAGCCTGCGTTCGCCGCCGCCGCGGTGAACGCCTCGGCGGACCGGGCGGTGCTCGACGGAGCGCTGGCGCTGGCGCGTACCGCTGTCGCTATCGCGGGCGATGAAGTACACAGGGACAGGTTGTTGCAACGGCTGATCGAACGACAGGAGGACATTCGGTGACCATTTCCGGCCATCCGGGCACCGCACGCGCAGGCTCCGACGCGCTATCGATGGGTGTGGGTACCCACTCGATGGCGCGCGAGACCGCAGCGTGTCCGACCACGCCGGACACCGAACCAACTCTGATGTCGGGAACCGAGATCGTTGACGCATGGCTGGCCGAGCACACCGGCGACCTGGTGCAATGGCGCAGGCATATCCACGCCAACCCCGAGTTGTCGCGGGCGGAGTTCACCACCACCGAGTTCGTGTCGGGCTGGCTCACCAAGGCCGGGCTGACCTGGGAGGTGCTGCCGGGCGGCACCGGGCTGATCTGTGACTTCGGCCCCACCGATCGGCCGCGGATCGCCTTGCGCGCCGATATGGACGCGCTGCCGATGCAGGAGTTCACCGGTCTGACCTTCGCCTCGACGGTGCCTGGCGTGTCGCACGCCTGCGGGCACGACGCGCACACCACGGTGCTGCTCGGTGCCGGTCTCGCGCTGGCCGAGGCGCAGGACAGGCTGCCGGTCGGGGTGCGGTTGGTGTTCCAGCCTGCCGAGGAAGTGATGCCCGGTGGTGCGCTCGATGTGGTCGCGGCCGGTGGGATGACCGGGGTCGACCGGATCTTCGCGCTGCACTGCGATCCGCGTCTGGAGGTCGGCAAGGTCGGGGTGCGGACCGGGGCCATCACGTCGGCGGCCGACACTGTCGAGTTGGTGCTCGATTCGCCCGGTGGGCATACCTCGCGGCCGCATCTGACCAGCGACCTGGTCTACGCGATCGGAACTGTCATCACGGGGTTGCCCGGATTGCTGAGCCGCCGCGTCGATCCTCGAACCAGCACGATCATGGTCTGGGGTGCGGTGAGCGCGGGCAAGGCACCCAACGCGATACCGCAGACGGGCATGCTCACGGGCACCGTGCGTACCGGTGATCACGCCACCTGGCTGCTGCTGGAACCGCTGGTCCGCGAGATCGTCGACGGGTTGCTCGCGCCGACGGGCGTGCGCTACCAGCTCAACTACAAGCGTGGTGTGCCGCCGGTGGTCAACGATCCGACGTCGGCGCTGATGTTCGAGAACGCCATCCTGGGGTTGGGTGAGGACGCGCTGGCCGACACCCCGCAGTCGGGCGGCGGCGAGGATTTCTCCTGGTACCTGGAGGAAGTGCCCGGCGCGATGGCGAGGCTGGGTGTCTGGTCCGGCGTCGGCGAGCAGCTGGACCTGCACCAGCCGACCTTCGACATCGACGAGCGCGCTTTGGCTGTGGGTGTCCGGACGCTGACGAACATCGTTCTGCAGGCATAGCGGTACGGGCTGACCCAGCCGACTCACGGCCGCCGACATGATGTCGGCGGCCGGCGAGTCCGGCCTGAATATTCGGGGAGGCGGAACAGCTCAGGCGCCGGGCCCGACGTTCTTGCTGTTGCGGGTGCGGAGGGCGTGGACGTAGTCCTCTGGGGCGCCTGCCTTTTCGGCCGCGTCGGCGATGACGCCGATGTAGCGGGCCGACGGGAGGCCGCCTTCGTAGGCGTCCAGGACGTAGAGCCAGGCCAGGCGGGACTCGCCCTGGGTGCCGGTGACCCGGATCCGGATCTTCTTGTGGATTCCGAAGTCGGAGCCCTCCCAGCGGTCGAGGCTGTCCTCGTCCTCGGGGGAGACGTCGTAGAGCACGACGAACACCCGAGAGCCGGGATCCTCGACGACGGTGGCCAACGGCCCTTCCCAGCCGATGTCGTCACCGGCGAAGGTCAGGCGCCAACCCTCCAGCCACCCGGTCCCGGACATGGGCGAATGCGGGCAGCGTTCCAGCATCTGCGTCGAGTCCATGTTGGACCCGTAGGCGGCATAGATCGGCACCATGGAACTGTAGCCAATAACCACGGTGGAATTCCTGTCTCCCACCCAGATCGGCTGACGGTCACACTTGCCGGTGGTGCCGAACGTGGCACAGAACACGCGCACCGTTGTTCACCGATCCGACCCGGGCACGTCACAGAGCACCTGAAATGATGGGGCGACAGCACGGACGAGCCCTCACAAGGGGCAGGTCCGATCAGGCGAGCACAAGGAGCGTGACTGGTGGCACGGATTGCGATCATCGGCGGTGGACCGGCCGGATACGAGGCGGCGCTGGTAGCCGCTCAGCACGGGGCCACGGTGACCCTGGTCGACGCCGACGGTATCGGTGGCGCCTGTGTGCTGTGGGATTGCGTGCCGTCGAAAACCTTCATCGCCTCGACGGGCCTGCGCACCGACCTGCGTCGCGCGCGCGACCTCGGCATCAATATCGATGCCGACCAGGCCAAGGTGCATCTGCCCGAGGTGAACGCGCGAGTCAAGGCGCTCGCGCTGGCGCAGTCCTCCGATATCCGCGCCAAATTGCAGGCCGCGGGGGTGCAACTACTTCCTGGCTATGGCGAATTGGTCGGGCCCGCACCGGGTTTGGCGCATCGCGTGCGCGCGAACCTGGCCGACGGGAGCTCCGAGGAGTTCGAGGCCGAGGTCGTGTTGATCGCGACCGGCGCGAGCCCGCGGGTGCTCGCCGGCGCCGAGCCCGACGGCGAGCGGATCCTGAACTGGCGCCAGCTCTACGACCTGCCTGAGCTGCCCGAGACGCTGGTCGTCGTCGGATCCGGTGTCACCGGCGCCGAATTCGTGTCCGCCTACACCGAGATGGGTGTGCGGGTGAAGCTCGTGTCGAGCCGCGATCGCGTGCTGCCCGGCGAGGACGCCGACGCCGCCCTCGTGCTCGAGGAAGCCCTGGCCGAACGCGGCGTCGAGCTGGTCAAGCACGCTCGCGCCGACGCGGTGGAGCGCACCGCCGACGGCATCGTGGTGAAGCTGTCCGACGGCCGCACCGTCACTGGTTCGCACGCCCTGATGACCGTCGGTTCCACCCCGAACACCGAGAACCTGGGCCTGGACCGGGTCGGTATCGAACTCGACCGCGGCGGATACCTTCGTGTCGACCGGGTTTCACGCACGTCGGTGCCCGGTATCTACGCCGCGGGCGACTGCACGGGTCTGCTGCCGCTGGCTTCGGTGGCCGCCATGCAGGGCCGGATCGCGATGTATCACTCGCTCGGCGAGGGGGTGAGCCCGATCAGGCTGAAGACGGTGGCCTCGGCGGTGTTCACCCGCCCGGAGATCGCGACCGTCGGTGTCAGCCAGACCGCCATCGACAACGGTGAGGTCCCCGCGCGCACAGTGATGTTGCCGCTCAACACCAATCCGCGCGCGAAGATGTCGGGGCTGCGGCGCGGCTTCGTCAAGATCTTCTGCCGCCCGGCGACCGGTGTGGTGATCGGCGGTGTGGTGGTCGCGCCGATCGCGTCGGAGCTGATCCTGCCGATCGCGCTGGCGGTGCAGAACAATCTGACGGTCACCGATCTCGCGCAGACGTTCTCGGTGTATCCCTCGCTCACCGGCTCGCTCACCGAAGCCGGACGTTTGCTGATGCGCCACGACGACCTCGACTGAGCCCCTGACACCGTATTGTGAAACGAATCACAACGCGTTTCAGGTTTCGAATTGTGTTGTTCGCCAACGGCGCTCGTCGCTTCTCGGCAACCGCCACACCAGGTGTTTGCGCAGGCGGAGCCCGGTGAAAGCGAAACCTGGTGCTGCGTTGCCTGTCCCGCGCTCATGTGGTTGACTCACCGCCGAGGCGCGATCAGTTGTGATCGCGTGGTGGAGCAGTGGGGGATTCCCTCCGGGAAAGGGATTACGAAAAGTGAAGCATCGTAAGCCGAGTCGGGCGCAGCGAGCGATGGCAAGCACGTCGTTGCCTTTGGCCGCCGCGGCAGCCGTGGCAACCCTCCTCGCGGCTCCGGCCGGCGCGGTCCCCAGTGACCAGCCGACCACGCCCGCGACTCCGGCTCCTGCGCAGCCGGGCCAGCCTTCGGGTGAAGTAGAAGCTCCGGAGACCCCGGAAACGGAAACCCCGGAGAACGTCAAGCCGGGTCAGACGAAGCCGGGCGAGACCAAGCCGACGCCTGCCCAGCCGGGTGTCACCAGCCCCGCGCCCGGTCAGCCGGAGCAGGGCACCCCCGCCAAGCCGACGCCGAGCCAGCCGGGCGTCACCAGCCCCCGTGTCGCGCCGCTGCCGGTCCCCGGTCAGGCGCAGCCTGCGGTCCAGCCGGAGCGCGCGGGCGCGACGCCCGACCAGCCGGGCACCACCAAGCCGGAGACGGGCACCACGCCGACCCAGCCGGGCGCCACGCCGGGCCAGCAGCAGACGCAGCCCACCGTGCCGTCCGGTCAGGGCACCGGGACCGGCACCGAGACCGAGGTCGAGTCTCCGGACACCCTCGTCCAGGAGCCGAAGGAGCCGGCCTGGCAGGCGCCGCGCCTGGCCAACGCGCCCGCCGCGCCCGTCGTCGAGATGGAGGGCCCGCGTCAGGAAATCGGCGTCACCGTCGACGGTGCCGGAATCCTGGCGAACACCCACCACTACAACAACGCCTCGGGCTACGTCGGCACGGTCGGCTACCGGACGCCGGGTGGCGGTTTCGGTGACGCCGGTATCTCGGTCGAGTACGTCGGCGCGAACGAGGTCAAGGTCACCACCTTCAACGGTGGCGACGGCCGCAGCGACAACACCACCGTGACGGTGCTCGACACCACGCAGGCCAACCTGGCCAAGGCCGCGGTGGAGAACTGGATCAAGGCGCAGCCGGGCGGCAACGCCGCGCTCGATGCGGCCGCGAAGGCTACACTGCCCGTGCCGGGTGAGCTGCTTCAGACGGTGAACGTCGCGGGTGTGAACACCCAGTGGGGTGGCTCGATCCAGTACTGACACGCAGTATGTCGTGTGGGGCGGTCGCCTTCGACCGCCCCACACGTGTGTCCCGGGAAAGGATTGGACTTGGGCACCGAGGGCGACGAGAACGAACGCGGCGATCGACAACGATCGGCCGCGGATTTCGGCTCTCCCGTAGGAGATTTCGGGCCGCCGGTCGATGACGCCGGCTTCGGTGGGCCCGTTCCCGCCACGCCTCCGCCCGCGCCGTCCGGGGTTCCGGAGCGGGGTTGGCGACCGGCCGAACCGCCTTCCGGCGCACCCACGCCGGGCCCGTTCGGTCCGCCGGCCGGTGCGCCCGCGCCGGGTCCGTTCGGTGGGCCCGTCGCCGGTCAGCCGCCCGTCGCTCCGCCGCCTGCCGGTCCGTTCGCCGGCCCGGTGCCGCCCGGTCCGCCCGCGCGGCTCTCGGCTCCGCCTTCGGGCTCCACGCCGACCGATCAAGGCTCGATGCCGGGGAGCGGCCAAGCGCCGCCTCGCTTGCCCGACGGTCGCCGTTCCGCGCCGACCTCCGTCTTCGGTGACGCGGTAGCGACGCCACCGCCCGCTCGTCCGGGTCCTCCCGCGCCGTTCGGCGGACCCACTCCTGGTGGTCCGCCCGCCGCCGACCCGACTGTGCGTTTCGGTGGTGAGCCGCCGCGCGGTGAGAGTTCGGTCTTCGGCGACTCGGTCTTCGGTGATTCCGTGCCGGTGACGTCCGGCCGCGAACTCACCGAGGTGATCCGTCGCGGTCGCCCCGGCTCCAAAGAGCCTGCGCCGCAGCCGCCGTCACGCGACAGCGGTCCCGCCGCGGACACGGTGCGGCCGCCCGAGGGCTCCCGCACTCCGCTGGTTCCCGACAAGCCGAGGCCCGCCGCCGACAAGGCGTGGTGGGACAACCCCGACGATGACGGCGGGATTCCCAAGCCGCCGTCCGAACCCGGCCTGTCGTGGGCCGACGACCCGATCGCGCGCCGTCTCGCGCCGAAGACGCCGGCCACCCCGGCGCCGGTGGAGAAGGAACCCGACAACAAGCGCCTGCGCTGGATCATCGGCGGTGTGGCCGCGGCGGTTCTGCTCGTGGTGGCTCTGGTCCTGACGATCGGGCTGGTCAAGCGCGGTGGCGGCGCCGATCCCGGTGTCACGGCCGCGCCGGTTCCCTCGATCGCGTCGGGCACCGAGTGCCCGTCCGTCGCCGAACAGTCGGTGACCGTGGGCAACGGACCGGGCGACACCAGCACCGGCGCCAGGGCCATCCTCGGCTTCCAGTACGCCTTCTACACCGACCGTTCCGGGGCGAAGGTGCGTGAGTTCGTGGCGCCCGATGCCGAGAACATCTCACCCGCCGAGACCATCCAGCAGGCGATCGACGGTCAGATCCCCGCGGGCACCACGCACTGCGTGAAGATGCGCGAAACCAGCGTGGGCCGTTACGACGTCGAACTGCGCGAGATGCACCCCGATGGCTCGGCCGTGGTCTACAAGCAGGAGATCATCACCACGAACACCGACGGAAAGTGGCAGGTCAAGTCCATCACCGCGCGGTAGGGTCTCATTGTATGAGACAACAATTTCACATTCTGGTGGACGATATGCAATCGTAGGATGATTGCTTCTCTCGGCGTCCCCGGAGGTTCCCATGTCGCTGACAATTCCAGCATTGGCGGGCAAGCTCGCCGGTCTACAGAGCTCGGCGATCAGGGATCTGCTCAAACTCACGGCCCGCGACGACATCATCAGCCTCGCCGGCGGGCTGCCCGACGCGGCCCTGATGCCGCGTGAACGCATCGCCCTCGCCGCCGAGACCGCACTGAGCGACCCCGCCGTGCTGCAGTACACGGAGTCGTCCGGCTGGCCCGCGCTGCGCGAGGTGATCGCGGCCCGGGAATCCGCGGCGATCGGCCGCTCGGTGCCCGTCGCCGAAGTCTTCATCACCCACGGCTCCCAGCAAGCGCTCTCGCTCCTGGCCGAAGTGCTTCTCGACCCCGGCGCCCTCGTGATCGTCGAGGATCCCGCGTATGTCGGTGCGCTGCAAGTGTTTCGAGCCGCAGGCGCCCGAATCGTCGCCGTCCCTCTGGATTCCGGCGGCATGCGGCTCGACATCCTCGAGGACCTGCTGGCCGCGGGCGAACGTCCCGCGCTCGTCCACACCGTCTCGAACTTCCACAACCCCGGCGGCGTCACCCTCGCACCACAACGCCGCCGCCGGCTCGCGGAACTCGCTGAGGCGCACGGCTTCTGGGTCATCGAAGACGACCCCTATGGCGAACTGTGGTTCGACCAGCCCGCCCCCGCGCCGGTGGCCTCGTACTCACCCCAGGTGATCCGCCTCTCCAGCGTCTCCAAGATCCTGTCTCCCGCCCTGCGCGTCGGCTGGATGATCGCCCCCGAAAGAGTCTCCCGCGCAGTGGAACTCCTCAAACAAGGCGCCGACCTCTGCGGCTCGTCGCTCACCCAGCAGATCACCACCGACCTGCTGACCGACACCACATGGCTGGCAGCCCACATCGATGCGATCCGCGCCACCTACGGCACCAGAGCCCGCGCCCTGACCACCGCCCTCCGCGCCACCTTCGCCGACCGCCTCCAGTGCACCGACCCCACCGGCGGCATGTTCATCTGGGCCGAATTCACCGACAACACCAACACCGCCGCCCTCCTCCCCGCCGCCCTGGACTCCGGCGTCGCCTACGTCCCCGGCGCAGCCTTCGCCGTCACCGATACCGCCGACAATTCCCTGCGGCTGTGCTTCACCACCTCCGACGAGGCCACCCTGACCGAAGCGGTCGACAGGCTGTCGTCGGCGATCGGCTAGCGACCGGCGCGCACCGGAACAGAACTTCCCACACCCGGTGACTCAACCGAGGTACGGGCGTGGCCGTCGTTCGGCGAAATGCTCTAGTCGCAGGCGGACGGTGGGATGCATCGGTAGATCATTCAGCTCGTCCGGTCCGACGAAGCGGACCTCCGTCGATTCGCTGCTGACAGCGAGCTCGCCGCCCACCACTCGACCGAAATAGGTGACGGCGAACTCCTGTCGCACCTCGCCGTCCGAGTACTCGATGACATGCTCCGGGTCGGTGTAGATGCCCAGCAATCCTGTGATCTCGGTGTCGAGGCCGGTCTCCTCTTTCGTCTCGCGTACGGCGCACTCTTCGAGCGTCTCGCCGATCTCCATCACGCCACCCGGCAGTGACCAATTGCCGGAATCGCCTCTACGCTGCATCAGGATTCGGCCTTTGCTATCTGCGACAAGCATGGAGCCGCCGGGTGCCAGGCTGTTCGCTTTCGGCGCGCGGGGATCGCGGTAGTAGTCACGCCGAGAGCCCACGCGAGATTCCTTCCGGGTAATGGGTCGCCGAACCCCAGATCTGTTCGAATTGCTCGGCGAACGAGGTGAATATTCCGTGGGGGGAAAGCTTCCGCAGGTGTAGCGCCGGGTGTTGGTATCCGCGGGCTCGAATGAGATAGGGGGTCACGATCATCTGGTCGTCGAACCGGAATACCGAGTTGTAGAGATGGGCGGTGTGCAGACCGATATCGCACCCGGGGGTGTCGGTCAGCTCACCCAACATGTTCAGCGCATTGCGGATCCGGCCGGGGAGAGTCCCGCTCATCTGCTCCAGCGCATCGCGTTCGGCGACATGGGGGCAGTCAGGGTCTGCGAAGGCCATTCGAATACGAGTTCCGTTGCGGCACTTCGATGCGAGTATGTCCGCGGCATTCGGAAGGAGTTCCAGCACAAATGGGTAGGCGTACCCGGCTATGTCGATCTGTTCGTCGGCGCCGAGCAGCAACGAAGTCCACAGCTCGTTGGGAATGTCGGCCCGATGTGCGTAGGCAGACTGAACTTCGGCGGTGGCCGAGGCCCCGGGTGTGAGGTCTGGCCGTGTCTGCGGCCACAGGAGGTCTTCCGACTCGTTGAGAAGCCGCGCGACCGCTGCTCGCGTACGACGATGCGGAACCCTGCCCGACAGCCATCGGTTGACGGTCTTCGCGTCGACGTCGACGGCCTCGGCCAGCGCGGCCGAGTCCATCCGCGCGCGCAGCATCGCCGAGTGCAAACGCTGGGTCATTCCTGAACCATACGGCGCATTTTCGGGACGTGCAGGACCTTTCAAATGTCCACTGAACCGTCCTAGGCGTGGTTCAGGTGCGCACCGTATTCCCATAGTTTCGGCTTCAGCGCGGACCTGATCCCAGCGAAGGAATGACAGATGACTACATTGTTCGACCAAGCGCTCGTCCTGCGAATCCTGCACCCGGGCGGACAGCTCACCGACCGCCAGATCACCGCCGAGACCGCTGTCCCCCTCCGTCGAACACGACGCGCTTTGCGCACGTTGCACGGCAACGGACTACTCCGACAGGTCTCATACCGGCAGGCCTGGGAACTGTCGCCCTGTGGACGCGCTTACGTGACCACGCCTGCTGGTCGAGCCATGCTCGACGTTCCCCGCTCGGCGCTCGCCGAATGAAGGCAATCGCGATCGGATACCTACGCTCCGACATCTCCGGCCCGGCACAGAACTGGGACGAGATTCGAATCCGCTCACTGGCGAAGCGGTACGGCTACGACCTCGCGAAGACGATCGTGTTCAGCGGAGGGACCCAGAATCCGATCTCCCGATTGATCGACGTCGCACGGCGGGCCCAGGCTGAGGCTGTCATCACTCCTCGTCGAGATCATCTCGGTCTCGAGGTTCCTGAGCGTTTGGTTCGTATTTGCGACGTCATCACCGTCGATGACCAGAACACACTTTCGAGGTCCTACGTCATCGGAGAATGATCCCTCGGCGCGGTCTCCGGTCCGGTGATGGGCGCGAAGCCTGGATCGCGTAGCTCGATTCAGATGACCGGGCATCGGGCGGTGGCTGAAATTCGAGATTTCGCGGAAGTCGCGGTCGAGTGGAATCCTCAGACCCAGTTGTAGGTGCGTTCTACGGCCTTGTTCCAGTCGGCGTAGCGGTGGGTGCGTTCCTCTTCCGACATCGAAGGGGTCCAGGTCTGGTCGGCTATCCAGTTGGCTCGGAGGTCTTCGAGGTCGGACCAGTAGCCGACGGCCAGGCCGGCGGCGTAGGCGGCGCCGAGGGCGGTGGTTTCGCGGACCACCGGGCGGACTACGGGGACGTCGAGGATGTCGGCTTGGAATTGCATGAGGAGGTTGTTGCCGGTCATGCCGCCGTCGACCTTGAGGGTGGTGAGTTCCAGGTCGAGGTGCTGGGCGGCGGCGTCGGCGCGCATGGCGTCGACTACCTCGCGGGTTTGGAAGGCGGTGGATTCCAGTGCCGCCCTGGCCAAGTGGGCCTTGGTGACGAAGCGGGTCAGGCCCGCGATGACGCCGCGGGCGTCGGGGCGCCAGCGGGGGGCGAACAGGCCGGAGAAGGCGGGGACGAAGTGGGCGCCACCGTTGTCGTCGACGCTGCGGGCCAGGGGTTCCACCTCTTCGGCGGAGGAGATGATGCCGAGGTTGTCGCGCAGCCATTGGACCAGGGAGCCCGTGACGGCGATCGAGCCTTCGAGGGCGTACACCGCCGGCGTGTCACCGAGTTGGTAGCAGGCGGTGGTGAGCAGGCCGTGCTTGCTGAACACCGGCGTGGTGCCGGTGTTGAGCAACATGAAATTGCCTGTGCCGTAGGTGTTCTTGGCTTCGCCCGGGGACAGGCACGCTTGGCCGAAGGTGGCCGCCTGCTGGTCGCCGAGAATGCCCGCGACCGGGATGCCCTCGAACGGACCGGCGGTGATGTCGGCGTAGACCTCTGACGAGCTGCGGATCTGCGGGAGCAGCGACATCGGAATGTCGAAATCTGCGCAGATCTGTGGATCCCATCGCAGGGTGCGAAGATCCATCAGCATGGTGCGTGAGGCGTTGGTGACGTCGGTGAGGTGTTCACCGGTCAGCTTCCACAGCACCCAGCTGTCCATGGTGCCGAAACACAGGTCGCCTGCCTCGGCGCGCGCCCGTACGCCGTCGACATTGTCGAGGATCCAGCGCAGTTTCGGCCCGGCGAAATAGGTCGACAGCGGCAGGCCGGTGCGGTCCGCATAGCGTTGCGGCCCTTGCTCACCCGCGAGTTCGGTGCACAGCTGATCGGTGCGCGTGTCCTGCCACACGATCGCGTTGTACACCGGATCGCCGGTCGCCCGATCCCACACCACGGTGGTCTCACGCTGATTGGTGATCCCGACCGCGGCCAGATCGCCTGCCGAACACCGGCTGTTGCCCAGCGCAGCACCGAGCACCGACTCGGTATTGCGCCACACCTCCGCCGGATCGTGCTCCACCCAGCCGGGCTTGGGAAAGATCTGCCGATGCTCGCGCTGCGCGGTTCCGACGATCCGACCCTGCCGATCGAAGATGATGCACCGACTCGAAGTCGTGCCCTGATCGATGGCAGCCACATAGCGACGCATTGATGCAGGTTACCGAAAGCGGAGCCGGCGACCGCAAGATTTGTGGTCGGCGACGAATTTCGGGCCCACGCCTCGCCGCGCACGTCCCCAGCGACGAGTGCGGACTACGTTTAGCCTGTACGCAGCGGCGCCGGGAACGCGGCGTTTGCCCCAACTGTCGGCTGGGACCGGCCGGAATCGGCCGGCGGCGAGGAGTCGAGCATGTCGCAGACACCGGAGTTTCCGTTCCTGCACCCGGGAGAGCTGGTCGCGGGCGGGAAAAGGGATCGGCTCGGACCCGGCGATCTGGGGCCCGAACATCGGCGGACCGCCTGGGAACGGCTGGGTAAGGATCAGTTCGACGTCCTGGTCGTCGGCGGCGGCGTCGTGGGCGCCGGTATCGCGCTCGATGCCGCGACACGGGGTCTGTCGGTCGCGCTGGTCGAGGCCCGCGATCTCGCGTCGGGCACGTCGAGCCGTTCGTCCAAGATGTTCCACGGTGGCTTGCGCTACCTCGAACAGCTCGAATTCGGCCTGGTCAGGGAAGCGCTGAAGGAGCGTGAGCTGGCGTTGTCGACGCTCGCACCGCACCTGGTGAAGCCGCTGCGGTTCCTCTATCCGCTGACACATCGCGTGTGGGAGCGGCCCTACGTTGCCGCGGGCCTGACCCTGTACGACACCATGGGCGGCTCGAAATCCGTTCCAGGACAGCATCATCTGACCCGGCACGGCGCGATGCGGCTCGCCCCCGGCCTGCGCCGGGATTCGATGATCGGCGGCGTCACCTACTACGACACCGTCGTCGACGACGCCCGCCACACCATGACGGTCGCCCGCACCGCCGCGCACTACGGTGCGGTCATCCGCACCTCCACGCAGGTCGTCGGGTTTCTGCGCGAAGCCGACCGGGTCGTGGGGGTGAAGCTGCGCGACACCGAGGACGGGCGCACCGGCGAGGCGCGCGCGAATGTGGTGATCAACGCGACGGGCGTGTGGACCGATGAGGTGCAGAGTCTGTCGCGGCAACGCGGCCGATTCCATGTGCGCGCGTCCAAAGGTGTGCACATCGTGGTGCCGCGCGACCGCATCGTCAGCGATGCCGCGATCATCCTGCGCACCACCACCTCGGTGCTGTTCATCATCCCGTGGGGCGCGCACTGGATCGTCGGCACCACCGACACCGACTGGAATCTCGACCTCGCCCATCCCGCGGCGACCAAGGCCGATATCGACTATCTGCTCGACCGGGTCAACGAGGTGCTGGTCACCCCGCTCACGCACGCCGATATCGACGGCGTCTACGCGGGCCTGCGCCCACTGCTGGCGGGGGAGAACGACGACACGTCCAAGCTCTCGCGCGAGCACGCCGTGGCCAGGGTCGCGCCCGGACTGGTGAGCATCGCGGGCGGCAAGTACACCACCTACCGGGTGATGGCGGCGGACGCGATGGACGAAGCCGCACAAGACATTCCGGCACGCGTCTCGCCGTCGATCACCGAGAAGGTGGCGCTGCTCGGCGCCGACGGCTACTTCGCGCTTGTCAACCAGACCGTGCAGCTCGCCGAGCACTACGGCATCCACCCGTACCGGATGACGCACCTGCTCGACCGCTACGGCTCGCTGGTCGACGAGGTGCTCGCGATGGCGGCGGGCAAACCCGAACTCCTGCAACCGATTACCGACGCCCCGGCCTACCTCCAGGTCGAAGCGGTCTACGCCGCGGCCGCGGAAGGCGCGCTGCACCTCGACGACATCCTGGCCCGTCGCACCCGCATCTCGATCGAATATTCCGATCGCGGCGCGAACTGCGCCGAGCAGGTCGCCCACCTCGTGGCACCCGTTCTCGGGTGGGACGCGGAGGATATCGACCGCGAGGTGTCCACGTACCAGGCGCGCGTACGGGCCGAGATCGAATCGCAGACCCAACCCGACGACACATCGGCCGACGCGCTGCGGGCAGCCGCTCCGGAGCCGCGTCCGCAGTTGCTGGAACCGGTGCCGCAGGACCGCTGAGCCATCGGACCGGGGCGCTGCGGGCTGTGAGCAAACACGGGCGAGGTGAGCTCACGGGCTGGGCTGGCAGCGTGGGCAGAAGAAGATGCCACGTTCGCGCTGAGTGATGCGGTCGGCGGGGTCGTCTTCGCCGAGTAACTGGGACGCGATCGGAGTGCCGCAGCGGGGGCAGGAACGGCGAGTGCGGCCGTAGACCATGGCGCGCCATGGTGGTTGGTGTGCGGCTTTGCCGAGAACACGGTGAGCTTCGTCGACGAGCGCCACGAGATCGGGGATGTCGCCGACCGGGGTAACGGGGTGGACTTTGCGCAGGAAACAGATCTCGCTGCGGTAGATGTTGCCGATGCCCGCCAGATTCCGCTGGTCGAGCAGGGCCAGACCGACGGCGCGACGCGGGTACTCGGTGAGCCTGCGCAAAGCCTCGGCCGCATCCCAATCCGGGCCGAGGAGATCGGGGCCGAGGTGGTCGATGACCGTGTGTTCGTCGGCGCGCAGCAGCACCTGAACCTTGCCGAGCGAGAAGCCGACTGCCTCGACCTCGTCGTTGGCGAGCACCACTCGCGCGGTGACCGCGGGTTTGGTCCAGCGCTGGCCGCGGTGGAACACCCGCCACACGCCTTCCATCTTCAGGTGGGTGTGGACGCTCACGCGGTCGGTGCGGATGAACAGGTGCTTGCCGTAGCTCACGACCTCCTCGACCCGTTCGCCGACCAGATCCACGGTGGCGTACCGCGGAACCCGGAAATCGCTGCGGGTGAGCGTTTTACCGGCCAACGCCGTGCGTAGGCGCTGCGCGGCGCGGAAGACGGTGTCGCCCTCGGGCATTCGGCTACACCTGCCTGCGCAGCCGCAGACCGCTGGGGGTCATCGAGAAACCGGCTTCGATCAGTACTTCGGCGAAGAGGTTGCCGTGCACAGTGTCTCCGTTGATCTTGTCGATCACCAAGCTGTCGACCCGGCGATCGCGTACCAGCCCGGCCAGCGCGAACGCTGCCGCCCGGCGCAGGCCGACGTCCTCGGTGAAGCTGAGCAGAGTCTTGCCGCCGCGCTCGGAGTAGAGCACCAGTTCGCCGCCGACCAGAACCACCAACGCGCCCGCTTTGCGGCCCGGCCGGTGACCGCCCTCGGCGTCGCCCTTCGGCCACGGTAGCGCGGCGCCGTAGGGGTTGGCGGGGTCGCATGCCGCGAGGGCGAGCGCGACGCCCGCTCTGGTGGTGTCACGGTCGGTGTCGAACGAGCGCAGGCGGTCGACGGTGTCGGTGGTGGAGAACTGGGCGCCGCCGAGCGTGTCGACGAAATAGCCGCGCCTGCACCGGCCGCGGTCCTCGAACTCGGTGAGCACCCGGTACATCAGCTGGAAACCGCCGGATATCCCTTCGTTCTGTACCGAACCGCGAGTCAGCACGCCGTAGCGTTCGATCAGTTGATCGGCGGTGGCATGGGCGCGAACGGTGTTGTCCTGCACGCGTTCGGGCAGGATCGACCAGCGTCCCGCCAGTGTGGGCGGACCGGACCGGGTCGGCATCGCTGGTCGTGGCAGGTACGCGCGGCCGCGGGGCGAGCGGCGCGGGGTGCGGTGCGCGGTGGTGGCGCGGGCGGTGCCGGACAGCAGGGCGCGCACCGGGGCGAAGGTGTCACCGGAGACATAGCCGGCCCAGACCAGCTGCCACAGGGCCTCCCCGGCGACCTTGTCGTCGAGCAAGCCCGCGGAGTCGGCGAGTTGGCGAAAGAAATAGGCGCCGCCGCCGCGCAAGGTGGATGGCAGCCGCTGGACACGGTTCGCGGCGCCGGGATCGGGTGCGTCGAGATCGACCACCGGCCACGGTTCCAGATTCGCGCCGAGTGCGGCCAGGAGACCGAGCTGGATGTCGGTGGGGTCGATCTCGTCGGCGGGAGGCAGGGTGAAGGGTGCCTGGTCGGCGAGGTGGAGGGCGACCCAGCCGTCGCGGGCGGTGATCGCGCCGTGGCCTGACCACACCACCTCACCGGTCGCCATCAGCTCGTCCAGCATGGCGGGGGAGTAGTCGCGCACTCGGGTGGGCAGAATCAGTGACTCCCAGGCCGAGGCCGGGATCGGTACGCCCGCAAGCTGTTCCACCACTGTGGCCACGCCGTCGACACCGCGTAGCTCGCCGGACCCGACGTGTTGCCAGGACGGCAGGAACCGCGCGAACGCGGCGGTGGACACCGGCTCGACCTCGTGCCGCGCGGCAGCCAGTGAACGGCGGCGCAAACGGCGAAGGACCTGGGCGTCACACCACTCGCCACCGGCGGTGTCCGGCGTGAATTCACCTTCCACCACGCGTTTCTCGGCGAGCAGGCGGTGCAGCGCTGTCGCGGCGACGGCCGTTCCGAGGCCGAAGCGGTCGGCGACCGCGGCGGTGGTGAACGGTGCGTGAGTGCGCGCGTAGCGCCCGACGAGGTCGCCGAGCGGATCGGGGACCGGTTCGATGAACGCCGCGGGCACTCCGATCGGCAAGGGCACGCCGAGCGCGTCCCGCAGCCGAGCGGCGTCCTCCACCGCCACCCACCAGGTACGACCTGCGAACGAAACCTCCAGCGCCCGGCGCGAATCCCGCAGTTCCGCGAACCACGCCGGTGCGTCGGAATCGGCGAGCAGGTCGCCGCGGGCGGACTCGAGTTCCTCCTCCGGCGTGCTGTGTGAGGGTTCGTCGGGTGAGTGGGCGCCGGTGTCCATCGCTTCGGCGTGGCGCGCGGCGGATGCGGTGCCGGGGCGGGGAACGCAGCGTGCTGCGGCTTCGGTGGGCGTGAGGGGACCGAGTAGACGGAGCAGGTCGGCCAGACCTTCAGCATCGCGGGCCAGGCGCTCGGGGGTGAGGCGCTGGAGTTCTTGTTCGGTCAGGGTGATGACGGCGGGGTCGAGGAGTTCGCGCAGCTCGACGCGGCCGAGGAGTTCGGCGAGCAGGCTGGAGTCCAAAGCCAGCGCGGCTGCCCGGCGTTCGGCCAGTGGGCTGTCGCCGTCGTAGAGAAATTGGCCGATGTAGGAGAACAGCAGGGCGCCGGCGAAGGGCGACGGGCTCGCGGTCTCGACCTCGATCAGGCGGATCTCGCGACGGGCTACCTTGGTGAGCAGGTCGCGCAGGGCGGGCAGGTCGTATACGTCGCGCAGACATTCGCGGACGGTTTCCAGCAGGATCGGGAACTGCGGGAATTTGCGTGCCACGTCCAGCAATTGGGCCGAGCGCTGCCGCTGCTGCCACAGCGGTGCGCGCTTGCCGGGGTCGCGGCGCGGCAGGAGCAGCGCTCTGGCGGCGCATTCGCGGAAGCGGGACGCGAAAAGGGCTGAGCCGCCCACCTGTTCGGTGACGATGTCGTCGATCTCGTCGGGTTCGAAGGCGAACAGTTCGGCGCCGGGTGGTTGGTCGGTCGTATCGGGCAGGCGCACCACGATGCCGTCGTCGGAGGCGGTCGGGGCGGCGTCGATGCCGAACTGTTCCTGCAGGCGCGCACCCACCGCCAGCGCCCACGGTGCGTGTACCGGGGTGCCGTAGGGCGAGTGCAGCACCAGGCGCCAGTCGCCGAGCTCGTCGCGGAATCGTTCCACGACCAGGGTCCGATCGGTCGGCAATTGGCCGGTGGCACTGCGCTGTTCCTCGAGCAGACCGACCAGATTCGCTGTCGCGTTCTGATCGAGTCCGGCGGTGCGCACCAACTGCTCGAGCCGTACCGCGGGCTTGCTCTGCTCGGCGGTGCGCCCGGCCTTCTTCGAGCCCGGGGCCGGCTTCGTGGGTTCGGTCAGTGGCTCGGGCACTTCCGACGTGGCGTCGGCCGTGGTCAGTACGGCGCCGGACCCCATGTCCGCCACGATCCGAGACAACTCGTCGGCTGATACCTGACCGGCCGTGCGAACGAATTCGCCCAGCGCGGCGCCCAACTCAGCGGGCCGGCCCAACCCGTCACCGTGCCAGAACGGCAATCTGCCGGGCAGCCCGAACGCCGGTGACACCAGCACCCGATCGAAGGTGATCTCCTCGATCCGCCAACTGGTCGCACCCAGCGCGAACACATCGCCCACGCGCGACTCGTAGACCATCTCCTCGTCGAGTTCGCCCACCCGCGAAGCCTTTTCGCCCACCATGAACACCGCGAACATCCCACGGTCAGGGATCGCGCCGCCGGAGGTCACCGCCAGGCGCTGGGCGCCGGGGCGGCCGGTGATGGTGCCCGCGTCGCGGTCCCACACCACGCGCGGACGTAGTTCGGCGAACTCGTCGGACGGATAGCGCCCGGCCAGCAGGTCGAGCACCGATTCGTAGGCCGAGCGGGGCAGGTTCGCGTAGCTGCCGGTGGAGCGGACGAGATCGAACCAGGCGTCGACGTCGATGGATTCGAGCGCGCAGGCCGCCACCGTCTGCTGGGCGAGGATGTCGAGCGGGTGCGCGGGGATCTGGAGCTTCTCGATCTCACCGGTGAGCATGCGCTGGGCGGCGACGGTGCAGTGGATCACGTCGGTGCGGTGTTTGGGGAACAGCACGCCCCGCGAGATCTCACCCACCTGGTGCCCGGCCCGACCGACCCGTTGCAGACCACTGGCCACCGAGGGCGGCGCCTCCACCTGGACGACCAGGTCCACCGCGCCCATGTCGATGCCGAGCTCGAGACTGCTGGTGGCCACCACACAGCGCAGCCGACCGGTCTTGAGGTCGTCCTCGATGATGGCGCGCTGTTCCTTGCTGACCGACCCGTGATGGGCGCGCGCCAACAGGTGCTCGGCCCCGTGGATCACCTCGGTGGACGGCCCGAGCTGGGCGGGTGGCTTGTGCTCGGTCTCCACCGGCTCGCCGAGACGGGCGGCATAGGTCTCGTTGAGCCGCGCGGTCAGCCGTTCGGCGAGCCGCCGGGAGTTGGCGAACACGATCGAGGACCGATGCTCGAGCACCAGGTCGACGATGGCCTCGTCGACATGCGGCCAGATCGAACCCGGCTGATCGGAGTCGCCTCCCGGATCGGTCATATCGGCCACCGGCACCCGTACCGACAGGTCGAAGGTCTTCGGTGCGGGCGGCCGCACAATGGTGATCGGCGCGTTCCCGACCAGGAATCGCCCGACCTCCTCGGGCGGGCGCACCGTCGCCGACAACCCGATCCGTTGCGCGGGCTTGTCGGTGAGCTGATCCAGCCGGGCCAGCGACAATGCCAGGTGCGCACCACGCTTCGACCCGGCGATGGCGTGCACCTCGTCGACGATCACGGTGTTGACCTGGGCCAGCGTCTCGCGAGCGGCCGAGGTCAACAGCAGGAACAACGACTCGGGGGTCGTGATGAGAATGTCCGGTGGGGTGCGCAACATCGCCCGGCGCTGGGCGGGCGGGGTGTCGCCGGAGCGCACCCCCACCGAGATATCCGGTGGGTCCAGCCCCAGCCGTTTCGCCGTCTGCGTCACTCCTACCAGGGGCGCCCGCAGGTTGCGTTCCACATCCACAGCCAGCGCCTTCAACGGCGACACATAGAGCACCGACGTGCCCCGGGACGCTCCCGGCTCGGGTGGGTCCCGGTGAGCCAGCTGATCGATGGCCCACAGGAACGCGGACAGGGTCTTGCCCGACCCCGTCGGCGCGATCACCAGTGTGTTCTCGCCCGCGGCGATCGCGTCCCACGCGCCGAGCTGGGCCGACGTGGCAGCAGGGAAGGCGCCGTCGAACCACTGTGCTGTCGCGGGGGAGAACCGATCCATAGCACCAAGTGTGCACCGACCCACCGACAACTTCGTCGTCATCATGCGCCCCGACCAGCGCGAACACGCCGATGACCGGGGAGGCGCCCGGCCCGGGTTGTGGCGTGGATCGCATTCGTCGCTACCCTCGACTCTCGTGCAAACGGTGCTGAGAGTCGACCTTGTCGGCCATGGCCTTACCGAGGCGGTACGTAAGGCGCGATTTCCTGTCGATGAACCCCTCGACGAGTCGGGGCGGGCCGCTGTGCGTGCCTGCGTGCCGCTCGATGAAGCGTTGGTGCGGACAGGACCGGAGCGGCGGGCTCGCGAGACGGCGGAAGAATTGGGCTTGGTCGGCGAACAGGACGTGCGATTACGGGACCTCGATGCCGGGTCGTGGCGGGGCAGTGAGATGGGCAAACTCGCTCAGGACCAGTTGTTCGCCTGGCTAACCGATCCCGAATTCCGTGGGCACGGTGGGGAATCCATCACCGATCTGGTCGAGCGGGTGCGCTTCTGGCTGGCCGAGATCGCCTCGTCGGGTCGTAACACCGTGGCGGTGACGCACCCGGCCGTGGTGCGCGCCGCGCTGCTGGTGGTGCTCGACGCACCGGCGAAGTCGTTCTGGCGCATGGATGTTCCGCCCGCGAGCGTCACCCGGCTGCACTATCGGGGGAACTGGACCCTGCGACTCGGCAACGGATAACGAAGAAGGCCCCGGAGTCGAAACTCCGGGGCCTTCTTCGTAGTAGCGGGAACAGGATTTGAACCTGCGACCTCTGGGTTATGAGCCCAGCGAGCTACCGAGCTGCTCCATCCCGCGTTGCAAATACCACTTTACACGGGGTGGGTCGGAAGGCGAAATCGCCTGCCTGATCAGCCGAAATGGATGCCTTGCGCGAGCGGGAGTTCGGTGGAGTAGTTGACGGTGTTGGTGGCCCGGCGCATGTAGGCCTTCCAGGAGTCGGAGCCCGACTCCCGGCCGCCGCCGGTGTTCTTCTCCCCGCCGAAGGCACCGCCGATCTCCGCGCCCGATGTCCCGATGTTGACATTGGCGATGCCGCAGTCGGAACCGGCGAGGAACTGTTCGGCCTCGCGCTGGTCGAGGGTGAAGATCGACGAGGAAAGTCCCTGGGTCACATCGTTGTTCAAGGCGATGGCTTCGTCGAGTTCGTCGTAGGTCAGCACGTACAGAATCGGCGCGAAGGTTTCCTCGCGCACGAGCTCGGTCTGCGCGGGCATGCGGACGAGGGCGGGCCGCACGTAGTAGGCGTCGGGTCCGAGCGTCTCGACTCGCTCACCGCCGCAGATGATGTCGCCGCCCTCGGCCACCGATCCGACCAGCGCCTTCTGCATCCCGGCGAAGGCGCGCTCGTTGATCAGCGGCCCGACCAGGACGCCGTCGTCGAGTGGATTACCCACGGGCAGTTGGCTGTACGCCGCGGCCAGCCGTTCGACCAGCTGGTCGGCGATCGAACGATGCGCGATCAACCGTCGCAGGCTGGTGCACCGCTGGCCCGCTGTCCCCGCCGCCGCGAAGACGATGCCACGCACCGCCAGCTCCAGATCGGCACTCGGCGCGACGATCGCGGCGTTGTTGCCACCCAGCTCGAGCAGGCATCGACCGAAACGCCCGGCCACCCGCGGGGCGACGGTGGCGCCCATCCGCACCGAGCCCGTGGCGCTCACCAGGGCGACCCGGCCGTCGTCGACCAACGCCGAGCCGACGGTCGCGTCCCCTTGGATCAGCTGGTGCACTTCGGGATCCGCGCCCACGTCGACCGCCGCGCGACGCAGCAGCGTGTGGCAGGCCAGCGCCGTCAACGGCGTGGTCTCCGACGGCTTCCAGACCACCGTGTCGCCGCACACCAGGGCGATCGCGGTATTCCAAGCCCACACCGCGACAGGGAAATTGAACGCCGAGATCACCCCGACGACGCCGAGCGGATGCCATGTCTCCATGAGCCGATGGCCGGGACGTTCGGAAGGCATGGTGGCGCCGTAGAGCTGGCGCGAGAGCCCGATCGCGAACTCGCAGACGTCGATCATCTCCTGCACTTCGCCCAGCGCCTCGGGGCCGATCTTGCCCGCCTCCAGGGTCACCAGCTCCGCCAGCTCGTCCTGATGGGCCACCAGCAACTGGGCCAGCCTGCGCACCAGGCCCGCCCGCACCGGCGCGGGGACCGTGCGCCACGCTTCGAATGCGGTTGCGGCGCGGCCGATCGCGGCATCCACGTCGGCGGGGGCGTCGACGGCCAGCGGCAACAGGACACCGCCGGAGATCGGCGTGCGCGCCAGCAGCGGGCCGGGCTCCGGCGCAGCGGCGCCGAGGCCGTGCAGTAGCGCCCTGGCTCGCAGGGAGAGCTGCTCGGAGAAGTTCACGGTCTGCGTCATCGGTACTCTGCTCACCTTCTGCTGTTTGGTACGACTCACGGAAAAGTTCGGGAGAATTCGGTGGGGAACGGAAAGAAGTTTTCCCCGCGCGAGCCCCACGCTGCGTTAGCCTTCGCTGATGGCGGATACACCGGCTCGACCCCAGCTCGATGACATCGATCGACTATTGATCAAAGAACTGATGGCAGACGGCCGCGCCACATTGTCGAATCTGGCGGAGAAGGCCAGTCTCTCGGTCTCCGCGGTGCAATCGCGCGTGCGCAGGCTCGAAGCGCGCGGCGTGATCCGCGGATACGCGGCGCAGGTGGACCCCGAAGCGCTCGGGCACTTGTTGTCGGCGTTCGTCGCGATCACTCCTCTCGACCCGTCCCAGCCCGATGACGCGCCCGCCCTACTGCAGCACATCCCCGGCATCGAGGGGTGCCACTCGGTGGCGGGCGAGGAGAGCTACGTCCTGCTGGTGCGGGTGGCCTCGCCTCGGCATCTGGAACATCTGCTGCAGGAGATCAGGGCCACGGCCAACGTGCACACCCGCAGCACCATCATCCTGCAGACATTCTATGACAGGTAGTGATCTTCCGTAATTTGATTCGTGATTCCGTAGAACTTCCGTAAATATTTGCGTATCGTCGGTTTCATGACCATCGAACTGGAGCGCCCTGGCGCGGCGGTCATCCCCGCCGACCGGGTCCACGAGATCCTGTCCTCGCACATCCTCGCGGACGGTTTCGAGCTTGTGCTCGACCTACACGAATCGCACGGTCGCACGCTCGTCGACGAACGTGACGGCACCAGCTATCTCGACATGTTCGGCTTCTTCGCCTCCAACGCACTGGGGATGAACCATCCCGCGCTGGCCGGCGACGAGGGCTTTCTCGCCGAGCTGGCCAACGCCGCACTGAACAAGCCGAGCAACTCCGATATCTATACCGTCGAGATGGCACGCTTCGTCGACACCTTCGCTCGCGTGCTCGGTGATCCGCGCTTGCCGCACCTGTTCTTCGTCGACGGTGGCGCGCTCGCGGTGGAGAACGCGCTGAAAGTCGCTTTCGACTGGAAGAGCAGGCTCAACGAATCGCACGGCCGCGCACCGGAACTCGGTACCAAGGTGTTGCACCTGACCGGCGCCTTCCACGGGCGCAGCGGTTATACGTTGTCGCTCACCAATACCGACCCGGTCAAGACCGCGCGATTCCCGAAATTCGATTGGCCGCGCATCGACACACCGCACACTTTCGCGGGTGCCGACATCGCAGCCCTCGAAGCGCGGGCGCTGGCCCAGGCCGAACAGGCCTTCGCCGACAACCCGCACGACATCGCCTGCTTCATCGCCGAACCGATCCAGGGCGAAGGCGGTGACCGTCATCTGCGGCCGGAATTCCTCGCCGCCATGCAGCGGCTGTGTCACGCCAACGACGCGCTGTTCATCCTCGACGAGGTGCAGACCGGCGTCGGCCTGACCGGAACCACCTGGGCCTTCCAGCAATTGGATGTCGCGCCCGATGTGGTGGCCTTCGGCAAGAAGACCCAGATCTGCGGAATCATGGCGGGCGGCCGGGTCGACGAGGTGGTCGACAATGTCTTCCGGGTGAGCTCACGGCTCAACTCCACCTGGGGTGGCAACCTCACCGACATGGTGCGCACCCGGCGCATTCTCGAAGTGCTGGAACGGGATCGGCTGATCGAGGGTGTGGAACCGCTCGGCGCGTTCCTGCTCGACCGGCTCGGCACACTGGCCGTCGCGCACCCGGACATGGTCAGTGAGGCGCGTGGCCGTGGGCTGATGTGCGCGGTGACGCTGGCGACGCCGGAGCTGCGCGATCGGGTGGTGACGGAACTGCGCGAACGTGAGCATGTGCTGCTGCTCGGCACAGGAGAGCGCGGCATCCGTTTCCGTCCGCCGCTGACTGTCACCGAGGACGAGCTGAGTCAGGCCGTCGACGCCCTCGACGCGGTGCTCACGCGAGAACGCCGGTAACTCACCGGATTTCCGGGCTGGGCCGCCGGCACGATTGCCGTCGGCCCACTTCCGTCTTCACTCGTCCGTGATCGCAGGACCCGGTCGGCAGATGCGGCGCAGTGATCAGGCGGACACGGCGGTCAGTCCGAGCGCGCCCGTGACGAAGCGGTGGACCGAGGCCAGGCCGGCGGCCAGTGCCTCGTCCTCGCCGGGACGAGCCCAGCCGGTCACCGCCGCGGTGGCGTCGGGGCCGGGCGTCACACCGATCTCGGCGACCATCTCGGCCGTCGTCGGAACGCAGACCGCCCAGGAGAAGTGCGACTCATCCGCCCACTGCGCCGACCGGGTGGCCACGTAGCCGGGATCGGTGATGCCGCCGTCGGCCAGCGCGGGTCGGTCGTCGATGCGCTCGTCGGCGCGCAGCGCGCGCAGATACCAGGACCCTGCGTTGATCTCGATCGGTTCCACGCGAGCAGCCTAGTGGTTCGGCCGCCGGGTCATGCCGTGCGGAGGGTGCCGCCACCGAGCAGGGAATGAACGGCCGTGCGGCCGATGTCGAGGGCGCGGGTGAGCAGGTCGGTGTCGCGGGCCGCGCTGTCGATGGCCGGGGAACCGGCGGGTGGGTGGATCTGGAGGACGTGGTCGCCGAGGCCGTCGAGGTAGCTGTCCTCCATCGCCTGCTGACCCGGCCGCTTGTTCCACGCCCGGAACGCACCGGGGGCGATGGCACGCATGTACCCGCCGCCGACCACCCGATGCAGCAGCGGCGCGGGCGGGCGGACCTCATCGGTCCGGCGGGTGCGCAGGACCAGGGCGTGGGTGGTGCCCGCGGCCACGGCG
The DNA here is from genome assembly GCF_042668615.1 of Nocardia sp. NPDC057272. NCBI lineage: Bacteria > Bacillati > Actinomycetota > Actinomycetes > Mycobacteriales > Nocardiaceae > Nocardia > Nocardia sp. NPDC057272. The sequence goes on from NZ_JBHUYK010000030.1 coordinate 26,139, forward strand.
GTGCGGATCGGGACGGTTTCGGTGAGGCCGCCGTCGAAATAGCTGCCACCCGCGAGGGCGACCGGTGGTCCCGCCAGCAGGGGAAGGCCCGCAGAGGCCCGTAGCGCCGTCATGAGGCTCTGTTTGTCGGTGATGTAGGGCCCGAGGTCCACCGACTGCCCGGTGCGGATATCGGTCGCGATGGGGTGGAAGGTGGTGGGGTTCGCCAGAATCGCGGGGAAGTCCATCGGTTCGATGCCGTCGTACACGCGATGCACGAGATAGTGCAGATCGAAGACGGGGCGACCGCGGAAGATGCGTACCGGATCGACCACGCGGCGCATGATCGCCGGATCGGTCCACGAACGCATCCCCGTCGCCGCGCGCCCGCACAGCAACCAGGCGCCGTTGATCGCCCCGGCCGACGTGCCGTACACGGCGTCGAACACCTTCGCCAGACCCAGCTCCTCGAGCGCCTGCACCATGCCGCTGGAATACACACCGCGGCTGCCACCGCCCTCGATCACCAGCGCGAGACGATTGCCGTCGGTGCGGCTACCGGTTTCCCGGCGAGCCTGGATGACCTCGGCCACCGTTGCCGAACCCGGCGTCGAGAGCGGGTCCAGATCGGTGTGCGCAGTACTGGTCACCCGATCCACGATACGACAGAAGCCGGTCGCTCAGCCGGGCGAGACGCATGATCTTCCGCGCCCGTTCACCGATCCGTCTCCCCGCTGCCCGGACGGGAATCCGTCAGCTCGGTTCCGCGCCCGTTCACTGATTCGTCTCACGCTGCCGGGCGGTAATCCGTCAGCTCAGTTCCTCGGGCCGCTCGACGAACGACAACGGACGCCGGTCCGTGGAGACCGACGCCCGTTGTGTACAGCTGTTACCTACTTGATCTCCGCCAGGACCGTGCCCTGGGTGATCGCCGCACCCGCCGCGACGGCGAGCCCGGTGACGACACCGGCCTTGTGCGCGTTGACCGGGTTCTCCATCTTCATGGCCTCGAGCACCACGATCAGGTCACCCGCCTCGACGGTCTGGCCCTCTTCGACCGCGACCTTCACGACGGTGCCCTGCATCGGCGCGGTGACCGCGTCACCCGACGCGGCGCCCGCACCGGCGCCGCCACGCTTGCGCGCCTTCGGCTTCTTGCGCACCACACCGTTGCCGGCCGAACCGGCCGCACCGCCACCGAGGGTGAACTGACCGGGCAGCGACACCTCGACGCGACGTCCACCGACCTCGACGACAACCTTCTGCCGGGGCAGATCGTCGTCGTCATCGTCGGCCGCGCCGCCGGCGGTGTACGGCTCGACGGTGTTCTTCCACTCGTTCTCGATCCACTTGGTGTAGACGTCGAACTTCTCACCGTCGCCGATGAACGCAGGGTCCTCGATCACCGCGCGGTGGAACGGGATCACCGTCGCCAGGCCCTCGACGTCGAACTCGGCCAGTGCGCGGCGGGCACGCTGCAGCGCCTGCTCACGGTTCTCGCCGGTGACGATCAGCTTGGCCAGCATCGAGTCGAACTGACCACCGATGACACTGCCCTGGACCACACCGGAGTCGACGCGCACACCGGGGCCCGAGGGCTCACGGTAGACGTTCACCGGGCCGGGAGCGGGCAGGAAGCCACGACCGGCGTCCTCACCGTTGATCCGGAACTCGAACGAGTGGCCACGCGGGGTGGGGTCTTCCTTGATCGACAGTTCGTCGCCGTTGGCGATCGCGAACTGCTGACGCACCAGGTCGATGCCCGCGGTCTCCTCGGTGACCGGGTGCTCCACCTGCAGGCGGGTGTTCACCTCGAGGAAGGACACGGTCTCGCCCTGCACCAGGTACTCCACGGTGCCCGCACCGTAGTAGCCCGCCTCGCGGCAGATGCGCTTGGCCGACTCGTGGATCGCGGCGCGCACCTTGTCGGACAGGAACGGCGCGGGCGCCTCCTCGACGAGCTTCTGGAACCGGCGCTGCAGCGAGCAGTCACGGGTACCGGCGACGACCACGTTGCCGTGCTGGTCGGCGATGACCTGCGCCTCGACGTGGCGGGCCTTGTCGAGGTACTGCTCGACGAAGCACTCGCCGCGACCGAAGGCGGCGATGGCCTCACGGGTCGCCGACTCGAACAGCTCGGGGATCTCCTCGATGGTGTGGGCGACCTTCATGCCGCGGCCACCGCCACCGAAAGCGGCCTTGATGGCCACCGGGACGCCGTATTCCTTGGCGAACGCGACGACCTCGTCGGCGTTCTTGACCGGGTCCTTGGTGCCCGCGGCCATCGGCGCCTTCGCCTTCTCGGCGATGTGGCGCGCGGTGACCTTGTCACCGAGGTCGCGGATGGACTGCGGCGACGGGCCGATCCAGATCAGCCCGGCGTCGATGACGGCCTGGGCGAAGTCGGCGTTCTCGGAGAGGAAACCGTAACCGGGGTGGATCGCGTCGGCGCCGGACTTGGCCGCGGCGTCGAGGATCTTGTCGAACACGAGGTACGACTCGGCAGAGGTCTGACCGCCGAGGGCGAACGCCTCGTCGGCGAGCTTCACGAAGGGAGCGTCGGCATCGGGCTCGGCGTACACCGCGACGCTGGTGATTCCCGCGTCCTTGGCAGCCCGGATCACGCGAACCGCGATCTCGCCGCGGTTAGCTACGAGTACCTTCGTGATCCGTGCGCTGGCATGGCTGGGCACTGAGCCTCCTGTGTGCAATCTTTGGTCGCGTCGGGGAACGGGTCGCCGGTTAGGCCCCGTGCCCGGTATCGACAACTTTCGTCTCGGGCGAGTGTAGGCAGTGTGCCAACCCTGCTCGAACTCGGCTAGCCCTACTGTCGAGTAGGTCGCAGGTCACACTACGCGGCGTCCAGTGATGTGAACATGTTTCAAATGATCCGATTCGCGACACCTGGTTCGGTGCCCGTCACGATCGGTACCCGCACCGAGTTGCCCCATTCGATCCACGATCCGTCGTAATTACGCACCGACCTGCGGCCGAGCAGGAATGTTAGGACGAACCAGGTGTGGCTGGACCGCTCGCCCACCCGGCTGTACACGACCAGGTCGTCGGCGGGAAGCGCGCCGTAGACCTCGTCCAGGTCGGCGCGTGAGCGGAAGCGGCCGTCGTTCGTGGCGGCCTCGGTCCACGGGATGTTCACTGCCGTCGGCACGTGCCCGCCACGCAGGGCGGCGTACTCCTGGTTGAGCGGCTTGTCCTCGAGTTCGCCGGAGTACTCCTGCGCCGAGCGCACATCGAGGAGGGGTTTGCCGAGTCTGGCGAGTACGTCCTCGCGGAACGCGCGGGCGGTCGTGTCGTCGCGCGTGACCTCGGGGTAGTCGCTGGGCGTGGGGTAGGGCTGGTCGAACGTGGTGTCGCGCTCCTCGGAGATCCAGGCGTCGCGGCCGCCGTCGAGCAGGCGTACGTCCTCGTGGCCGAACAGGGTGAAGATCCAGGCGGTGTGCGCGGCCTGGGCGTTGCCGCGGTCGCCGTAGATCACGATCGTGTCGTCGCGCTCGATACCCTTGGCGCGCATCAGCTCGGTGAAGTGCCTGCCGTCGACATAATCGCGGGTCACGGGGTCGCTCAGGTCGCCGCGCCAGTCGATCTTGACCGCGCCTGGAACATGGCCGATGTCGTAGAGCAGGATGTCATCGTTGGACTCGATGATTCGTAAACCACGCACGCCGATGTTTGCGGACAGCCATTCTGTGGTTACCAATCGATGCGGGACTGCGTAGGAACCGAAGGCGGGGTGCGGATCCGGGGCGACGGGCACGTTGTGGTCCTTCACGCGAGTTGGGTGGGTGCGACCACTGTGTGGTCGCAGCCGATGGTAAGTGTGTGGTGGCACATCACGAATCGACACAATGGGCGAATAAAGCGCACGGATGTCCGATAAAGTCTCTGGAGAGGAGGGGTGAGCTATGTCCGATTCTTGGCCGCGACGGCGACTGCTCGCGATCCTACGTGGCGCCACCGAGCCCCTCGATGCCCAGGAACTGGCCCGCATCACCGGACAGCACGTCACCACCGTCCGATTCCACCTCGACGTCCTCACCCGTGAATCGCTGGTTCGTCAGTTCCAGCAACCGCCACGCGGCCGCGGCCGCCCGCGCATCGGCTATCGCGCGGTGCAGCGCTCGGTGGGATATCAGGAGCTCGCGCAGGTACTGGCCGACCATCTCGGTCCCGACCCGGTCGCCCGTTCCGCCGCCGCCGTCGCCGCTGGTCGCGCCTGGGGTGCCCGGATGGACATCGGTACCCAGCCGGTGGAAACCCTCGCCGACGCCAGGGACATCACCATGTCGCTGATGTCGGAGCTCGGGTTCGCACCCGAGAAGGAACCCGCCGGTGAGACCTCGGAGCACGTCCAGATCAACCTGACGGCCTGCCCGCTGCGGGAACTGGCCCGCTCACACGCCGAGGTGGTGTGCGGTGTGCACATGGGCCTCATGCGGGAGGTGCTCGAACGCAACGGCGCCCGTGGCCGGGTGGACGTGCAGCTGCACCCCTTCGTCGAGCCCGAGCTGTGTACGGCCCGGCTCGATCTGACGATGACCGCGCCCGACCGCACCCCGGCCGTGGAGCCGGGGGATCAGCACGTGGTCGCGCCGTCAGTCCCGCGGGTCCCGCCACAGTTGCGTGACACCGACGCCGACGTCTTCGAGCAGTCGGCGCAACAGCGGTAATCCGATCCCGATGACGCTGGACGGATCGCCTTCGATCCGGTCGACGAACCAGCCGCCCAGCCCGTCCAGGGTGAACGCGCCGGCGACCTTCAGCGGCTCACCCGACGCGATATAGGTATCGAGCTCATCCGGCGTCGGCTTCGCGAAATGCACCGTGGTGCTGCTGCATTCGGCCGACTCGGCGACGATCTCGCCGTCACGCAGCCGCAACACGCAGTGCCCGGTGATCAGATCCGCGCTGCGGCCCGCCATCGTGGCCCAGCGCTCGCGCGCCACCTCTGGGGTGTGCGGTTTGCCTTGGAGCTGCCCGTCGACGAGCAGCATCGAATCGCAGCCGACGACGACACAGTCGGCGCCGAATTCGGGAATCGACGCGGCTACGTCGGCCGCCTTGGCGCGAGCCAGGGCGACGACGACATCGTGCGAGGAGGTACCGGCGGGCAGTGCCGCCGACACCGCGTCCTCGTCTACGCCCGAGACCCGCACCACGGGATCGATGCCCGCGGTGCGCAGGATCCCGAGCCGGGCAGGCGAGGCCGACGCCAGAACCAGCCTGGTCACCACAGCATCAGCTCCGGTGACCGCCGCACCAGCTTCGGTCACCGCCGCACCAGCTTCGGTCACCTCAGCGCAGGTGCGACAGCATCGGGTACACGTACGGCGAGAACGGGTTGGTGCCCCGATGCATCATCGTCGATGTGCCCCACGCGTCGGCCGGTTCGTTCGATCCGCCGACGGGTGCGCTGGCGGCCGCCGCGCTCAGGACGGCGACCAGCGCCGCGATGTCCTGATCGGTGGGCGAACCCTTGAGAATGCGGAACAGCGGTTCCCCCGCGGCATCGACGGGGGCTTGCGCCACCGTGCCCGCCGGCAGTTCGACCTCTTCGACGAGCGGTTCGACGACGAGCTCGAGCTCGGCGACTGTCAACACGTCTTCTTCTGCCACAGTTGTCACAGTGCCAGATCCTTCCTGCACTTACTTCGCTTCACAGCGCGGTTGCCGCGATCATTCCCGGTGCGGCCGCGCCGATCAATAGTTGTGTTCCACAACAAGTGTGCGCGGCCTATCCGGGATATCGCGTTTTCAGAGCGGAATGTTGCCGTGTTTCTTCGGCGGCATGGTCACCATTTTGCGCTCGAGGAGCCGCAGCGCCGATACGATCTGGCCACGGGTGTGCGAGGGCGGGATGACCGCGTCCACGTAACCGCGCTCGGCGGCGACGTACGGGTTCACGAGAGTGTCCTCGTACTCGTTTTGCAGCTCGAGGCGCAGCGCATCGACGTCGTCGCCGTTCTTGGCGGCTTCGAGCAGCTGCTTGCGGTAGACGAATCCGACGGCGCCGGAGGCACCCATCACGGCGATCTGGGCGGTGGGCCATGCCAGGTTCACATCGGCACCCATGTGCTTGGAACCCATGACGTCGTAGGCGCCGCCGTAAGCCTTGCGAGTGATGATCGTGATCTTGCCCACAGTGGCCTCACCGTAGGCGTAGAGCAGCTTCGCGCCACGGCGGATGATGCCGTTGTATTCCTGGCCGGTGCCGGGCAGGAAGCCGGGCACGTCGACCAGGGTGATGATCGGGATGTTGAAGGCGTCGCAGGTGCGCACGAAGCGCGCGGCCTTCTCCGAGGCGTCGATGTCGAGGCAGCCGGCGAACTGGGTCGGCTGGTTGGCGACGATGCCGACGCTGCGCCCGTCCACCCGGCCGAAGCCACAGATGATGTTCATCGCGCGCTCGGCCTGGACCTCGAGGAACTCGTCGTCGTCGAGCAGACGACGGATGACCTCGTGCATGTCGTAGGGCTGGTTCGGCGAGTCCGGGATGATCGTGTCGAGCTCGATGTCCTCGTCGGTCAGCGAATCTTCGATCGCCCCGTTGATCGGGTCGGTGGGCGCGTGGCGCGGGGACTCGGCGCGGTTGTTGCTCGGCAGGTAGCTCAGCAGGTCCTTGACGTAGTCGAGGGCGTCCTGCTCGCCGGAGGCGACGTAGTGGGCCACACCAGACTTCACCATGTGGGTGTGCGCGCCACCCAGGTCCTCCATCGAGACCTCTTCACCGGTGACGGTCTTGATCACGTCGGGCCCGGTGACGAACATCTGGGAGGTCTGATCGACCATCACCACGAAGTCGGTGAGCGCGGGGGAGTACACGTGACCACCGGCGGCGGCGCCCATGATCAGCGAGATCTGCGGGATCACGCCGGAGGCCTGCACGTTGCGGTGGAAGATCTCGCCGTAGAGGCCGAGGGAGACGACGCCCTCCTGGATGCGCGCGCCCGCGCCCTCGTTGATGCCGACCAGCGGACGGCCGGTCTTGATCGCCAGGTCCATCACCTTGACGATCTTCTCGCCGTAGACCTCGCCGAGGGAGCCACCGAACACGGTGACGTCCTGGGAGAAGATGCACACGTCGCGGCCGTCGATGGTGCCGTAGCCGGTGACGACGCCGTCGCCGAGCGGGCGGTTGTGCTCGAGGCCGAAATTCACGCTGCGGTGCTTGGCGAGGGCATCGAGTTCGACGAAGGAGCCTTCGTCGACCAGGGCGAGGATGCGCTCGCGCGCGGTCATCTTGCCCTTGGCGTGCACCTTGTCGACCGCGGCCTCACCCATCGGGTGTTGCGCTTCTTCCAGCCGATTCCGCAGATCAGCCAGCTTCCCGGCGGTGGTGTGGATATCGGGGGCGCCCGCCGATTCCGATGCGGGCTGCTGCTGGACACTCGTCATGGGTTGCGAGTGTAACGAGTGACACCTCCGCGCACCACGGCAGTCTCGCTTACCGGCCAGTAGAGAAACCCCAGCTAGGCGTACCTCCGCATTCGCTCCGGCCATGCGCAGTCTGAGGATGGGCTACGCCCACAGCGCCATTTCGGTACGGTCATGATCGTTCACAGAGAACTCCAGTAACGTGCCGAGAATGAACAGGCCACCCATCGATGTACCGCGTCTGCGCAGCTCGCAGGGACTGTCGTTCTACGACCGGATCGATGTAGTCGAATCGACCGGATCGACCAACGCCGACCTGGTCGCTCGCGCCGCCGACCCGTCCGCCGACCGTCAGGCTCTGCTCGCCGAGGAACAGGTGAGCGGTCGCGGCAGACATGCCCGCGCGTGGGTGAGTCCGCCCCGGGCGCAGATCTCGTTGTCGATCCTGGTGCGCCTGCCCGGCATCGATCCCGCCGCGCTCGGCTGGTTGCCGTTGCTCACCGGCATCGCGGTGGTCGACGCGCTGCGCGGCACGGCCGGTGTCGCACCGGAATTGAAATGGCCCAACGATGTCCTGCTCGACGGCCGCAAACTCGCGGGCATCCTGGCCGAGGTCGCCGCGACCGGAATCGCGCCCGCGGTGGTGGTCGGCATCGGGATGAACGTCGACCTCGCCGAATCGGAACTGCCTGTCGCCCACGCGACTTCGCTGAGCTTGGCCGGTGCGCAGAACGTCGACCGCACCGCGCTGGTCGCGGCGATCCTGGCCGAGTTCTCGCGCCGCTTCACCGCGTGGGAGCGGTCGGGCTGGGACACCGTCGATCTGGTGGCCGAATACCGTGAGCGGTGCGCCACCATCGGCATGGAAGTGCGAGCCGAACTCCCCGGCGGGACGGTGCTCACCGGGGTGGCGAGCGATGTCGACGACACCGGGCGGCTGCTCATCGGTGAGCGGGCGGTGTCGGCCGGCGACGTTTCCCACCTGCGCGGACAGTACTGACGACGGGCCCGCAGCCGGGCCCGTCGCCGAGACGGATCAGTGTGCGCCCGCACCCGCGGTCGCGCGCTCGGCCACCTCGCGCTCGCGCGCCAGCAGCCGGTCGCGCTGCTCCTCGAACCGCAGCACGTCCTTCTCCAGCTTGTCGATGAACAGCGCGAGTTCATCGCGCGCTGCCTCACCACGCGCACCGAAGTCGTTGCGGTCGAAGACGTTCCACTGCTTGAGCACCGGGCGTACCACCTCGTCGAGGTGCTGGCGCAGGTCGTAGATTCCGTGCTTGGCCATCAGCACGCCGTTGCGCCGCCAGTTGGGCATGCCCGCGCCCGGCATCTGGAAATTGGTGAGCACCTTGGTGATCGCGGGCATCGCCTGGTCGGGAGCCAGGTCGAGGGCCGCCGCGCACAGGTTGCGGTAGAAGATCATGTGCAGGTTCTCGTCGGTGGCGACGCGGGCCAGCATCTTGTCGGCGATCGGGTCGTCGCACACGCGACCGGTATTGCGGTGGCTCACCCGGGTGGCCAGCTCCTGGAACGTCACATACGCGACGTTCACCAGGAATCCACCCCAGTTCGCCGGTGCGTGCGCGCCCTGGGTCATGTGGACCATCCGCGCTTCCTCCAGCGCCACCGGGTCGACGCCGCGGGTGACGACGAGGTAGTCGCGGATCACGATGCCGTGGCGGTTCTCCTCGGCGGTCCAGCGGCCCACCCAGGTGCCCCACGCGCCGTCGAGGGAGAAGTTCTCGGCGATCTCGCGGTGGTAGGACGGCAGGTTGTCCTCGGTGAGCAGATTGGTGATCATCGCCGCCTTGGCGACATCGGTGAGCCTGGATTGTGATGGCTCCCAATCGGTTCCGCCCATCGCGGCGAAATTGCGGCCTTCCTCCCACGGGACGTAATCGTGCGGATTCCAGTCCTTGGCGATGGAAAGGTGCCGGTTGAGGTTCTGTTCGGCCACAGGTTCGAGGGCCGTGAGGATTTCGAGCTGAGTCAGATCTTCGGTCACGCGTGCCTCCACTGTCGGTGTCGAGCAAGCAGATAAGGACAAAACCTGGCATCTAGCGTGTAATCCACAGTATCGCCTCGGCAGTGGCATCGAGAAATGCGGTGTGACTGTCACCGGACTCGATGTGCCAGCGCGGTACTGTCGCATCATGGGTTACCCGGAGGATGTCCTCGCGCCCGACGAGCAGTTGATCCTGCACCGCCACCCGCACTGGAAAATGTTGGTGTGGCCCATCGTCACTCTCATCGTCGTGACCGCGATCGCCGGTTTCCTCGGCGGCCTGGCCTGGCGCAACACCACCGGTCACGTGCGCACGGTGTTGCTGATCCTGATCGGGCTGGCCTGGCTCGGGCTGGTCGCGTGGCGGGTCGTCGCGCGCGTGATCGCCTGGAAGTCGACGCATTTCATCGTCACCGGGCGGCGGGTGCTGGTGCGCCAGGGTGTGCTCACCCACACCGGCATCGATATCCCGCTCAGCCGGATCTCCAGTGTGCAGTTCCGCCACGGTCTGCTGGACCGGGCGCTCGGCACCGGCACCCTGATCATCGGCTCCTCGTCGGAGGAGCCGCTCGAGTACGACGACGTGCCCCAGGTCCAGCAGGTCCATTCGCTGCTCTACCACCAGGTCTTCGAGGCGGGACGTTCCGCCAACGAGCAGCACTGGGGCGGCGGCTACCGGTGAGCTGCCCTTCCTCGCTGATCAGAAACATTTAACCTGTGCAGATGACCGCTGTTCTGCTGGCCGAAGACGACGAGGCGATCGCCGCACCCCTGTCGCGTGCACTGGGGCGTGAGGGCTACACCGTCACCGTCGAACGCTTCGGCCCGGCGGTGTTGCGCCGCGCCCTCGAGGGCAACCACGACCTGCTGATCCTCGATCTCGGCCTGCCCGGCATGGACGGGCTGGAAGTGTGCCGGCAGGTGCGTGCGAGCGGGGCCGATCTGGCCGTGCTGATGCTCACCGCCCGCACCGACGAGGTCGACTTCGTGGTCGGTCTCGACGCGGGCGCCGACGACTACGTGGGCAAACCGTTCCGGCTGGCCGAACTCCTCGCCCGCGTGCGAGCCCTGTTGCGGCGCAGCGGGATCGGGGACGACGCGGTGGAGGTCGGCGCGATCCGGCTCGAACCCGCGGCGCGGCGCGTGCTGGTCAACGGGGCCGAGGTGAATCTGGCCAACAAGGAGTACGAGCTGCTCAAGGTCCTCATCGACCGGGCGGGCCAGGTGGTGGCGCGCGAGACCATCCTGCGCGAGGTCTGGGGCGACGCCGACCTGCGCGGCTCCAAGACGCTCGACATGCACATGTCCTGGTTGCGTCGCAAGATCGGCGACGAGGGCCCGATGGCGGAGCGTCGCATCGTCACCGTGCGCGGTGTGGGGTTCCGGCTCAATACCGACGGCCCCACCTCGCACCGAGGCTGACGCCGCAGTGCGCCGTCGCATCCTGCGCTCGATCCTGACCGTGCTGACCATCACCACGGTGGTGCTCGGCGTGCCGCTGATCTACACCGCGTGGCTGTGGGTCGAAGACATCACCCGCAACGATCTGCAGAGTCGCCTCGACCGGATCTCGACCGAGGTGATCGCCCAGGAACGGATCGACGGGACCGTCCACGACGGTCTCGACGTGCGCGCCATGAGCGCGCTGGTGCCCGAGGGCGGCAAGCTCACCATCGTCTATCCGGCGCCGCACGACAATGCCGCGCGCACCGATATCGGCGTCGCCGAGGTGGCTGATCCGCTGGTCGAATCGCTGTCGATGGGCACGTCCGGTTCGCTGCGGCTCGAGGTGCCCGCCGGGCCGATGCATTCCCGCCAGGAGCAGGCGGTGGCCGCGGTGGCGCTGGCCGTGCTCGCCTCGCTGGGTGCGGCGTTCTCGGTCGCGGTGGTGACCGCGCGCCGCGTCGCCGACCCGCTGCGCGATGTGGCCGCCAGGGCGGCCCGGCTGGCGATGGGTGACTTCCGGCCCGATCCGCGCCGCCACGGCATCGCCGAACTGGACCGGGTCTCCGATGTGCTCGATTCGGCGACCGTCGAGATCGCGGGCCGCCTGCAACGCGAGCACGCGCTGGTGGCCGACGTTTCCCACCAGCTACGCAGCCGCCTGACCGCCGTTCGCCTGCGCCTGGACGAGTTGTCCACCCACGCCGACCCGGAGGTGGTGCACGAGGCCGAGGAGGCGATGGCGCAGGTCGACCGGCTCACCGATGCCATCGACGACCTGGTCCGCGCGTCCCGCGACGAAGACGCCACCGACCGCGATCCGGTGCCGGTGATGGCGGAACTGCGCGGTGTCGTCACCGAGTGGACCCACCCGTTCCACGAGACCGGGCGCGAACTGCTGTTGCTCGGCGACGAGTCCCTGCAGGCCCCGATCACCGGTTCGCGGCTGCGCGAGGCCGTCGCGGTGCTGGTCGACAATGCCCTGATGCACGGCGGCGGCACCTGCACGATCTCGGTGCGCACCGTCCCGACGATGAGCTCTCGCGACCCGCTGATCTGTGTGGAGGTGTCCGACGAGGGCGAGGGGGTGCGCGACGAACTGGCGCCGCACATCTTCGATCGTGGTTTCTCCGCGGGCGGTTCGACCGGTGTCGGTCTCGCGCTGGCCCGCGCGCTGGTCGAGGCCGACGGTGGTCGGCTCGAGTTGCAGCGTCGCCGTCCGGCCCTGTTCGCGGTGTTCCTCGGTTCCAAGCTCAAAGGCCCGCAGAACGCGACCCTGACCGAGCCGCGCTGACTCAGGATTGACCGAGGGGCTCTTCTTCGATCAGTTCCTCGAACTCGGCGACGATCTCGTCGATCTCGTCGGGGAACACCCAGCGCCGCATCGCCCAGAAGCGGAACGCCATCTGCAGCAGGTTGCCGATGATGAACGCGCTGAAGAAATCGGCCACGTTCGCGACGACGAAGCTCACATGCGGTTCGCGGAGGTCGAGTCCATAGATCGAGATCCACAGCGGGATATTGGCCAGAACCACCCCGATCCCGCTCACCGCGAAGAACAGCAGCGCCTCGTGATGCTTCTCCCGGCCGCCTCGATTCTTGAACGACCATTCTCGGTTGAGGATGTAGGAAGCGATCACCGCCACCACGCCCGAGATGATCTTGGCGGTGAGCGGTTTGTCGGCGAGAATCGTCCATTTCAGGAGGTAGTACAGGCCGCTGTCGATCACGAACGTCGTGGCGCCGACGAGGGCGAATTTGATCAGCTCTTTATGCCTGATCGCGATTTCTCGCAGGCGCGGGGGAAGGACGCTGACCACGTCGTCGACGATTGACACGAGTTCTGAGTGTACCGGTCGCGAACATTCGCATTCGACATGACAACATTGCACGACGTGAGTGCACGTTCATTCGATCCGTCAGCCATGCCCACCGTCACGATGGTCGGTGGGGGCCAGCTCGCGCGTATGACGCACCAGGCCGCGGTAGCCCTGGGCCAGCGTCTACGGGTGCTCGCCGAGCGGCCGGACGACCCCGCCGCCCAGGTCACCCCCGACGTCGTGCTCGGCAGCCACGACGACCTGTCCGCGCTGCGAAAGGCCGCGCGCGGTTCGCACGCGCTGACCTTCGATCACGAGCACGTGCCGACCGAGCACCTCGACGTGCTGGTCGCCGAGGGCGTGAACGTGGCGCCGCCGCCGCAGGCGCTGATCTTCGCCCAGGACAAGCTGGCCATGCGGACGAAGCTGTCCGCGCTGGGTCTGCCGGTTCCGGCGTTCGTCGAGGTCGCCGCGCCCGCGGACGCGGTGGCCTTCGGTGACGAACACGGCTGGCCGTTCGTGCTGAAGGCCGTGCGCGGCGGGTACGACGGTCGTGGCGTGTGGATGCCCGCCGACGCGGCCGAGGCCACCCAGCTGGTCACCGACCAGCTCGCGCACGGCGTCCAGTTGCTGGCCGAGTCGAAGGTCTCCTTGAAGCGGGAGCTGTCGGCGATGGTCGCGCGGTCGCCGTTCGGGCAGGCCGCGACCTGGCCGGTCGTGGAGACCGTGCAGCGCAACGGTCAGTGCGCCGTGGTGATCGCCCCCGCCCAGGACCTGGACGAGGACCTCGCCGCGCGCGCCGAGACCATGGCGCTGGAGCTCGCCGCGGGTCTGGGTGTGGTGGGAGTCATGGCCGTCGAGCTGTTCGAGACCCACGACGGCGAACTGCTGGTGAACGAGCTCGCGATGCGCCCGCACAACTCGGGTCACTGGGGCATGGACGGTGCCTGCACCGGCCAGTTCGAGCAGCACCTGCGCGCGGTCCTGGACTACCCGCTCGGTGATACGACGCCGCTCGCCCCGGTGACGGTGATGGCGAACATCCTCGGTGCGGCCGAGGCTCCCGAGATGTCGATGGACGAGCGCCTGCACCACCTGTTCGCCCGCCTGCCCGAGGCCAAGGTGCACCTCTACGGCAAGGGCGAACGGCCCGACCGCAAGATCGGTCACCTCAATATCCTCGGTGACGACGCCGTCGAGGTCCGCGAAAAGGCCGAGCGGGCGGCGCACTGGATGTCGCATGCCGTCTGGACCGACGGCTGGGATCCGCACGGCGCGTGACACCACCTCCGCCACCACAGTTCTCGACCCCTAAGGAACCCACGTGAGCACCAACGGACCCCAGGTCGGCCTGATCATGGGCAGCGACTCCGACTGGCCGACCATGGAAGCCGCCGCCGAGGCCCTCGCCGAATTCGGCATCCGCTTCGAAGTAGGCGTCGTCTCCGCCCACCGCACCCCGCAGCGCATGCTCGACTATGCCCGTGAAGCCGCAGGACGCGGCCTGAAGGTGATCATCGCGGGCGCGGGCGGCGCGGCCCACCTCCCCGGCATGGTCGCCTCGGCCACCCCCCTGCCCGTCATCGGCGTCCCCGTCCCCCTGAAGTATCTCGACGGCATGGACTCCCTCCTCTCCATCGTCCAGATGCCCGCAGGCGTCCCGGTAGCCACCGTCTCCATCGGCGGCGCCCGCAACGCGGGCCTGCTGGCCGCCCGCATCCTCGGCACCTCCGACGACTCCCTGCGGACCCGCATGGAACAGTTCCAGGCCGGCCTCGAGAAAATGGTCCTCGACAAGGACGAAGCCCTGCGCACCAAACTCCTCGGCTGACGAGGTTCCCGACGTCAGGTGAGGCGCTTGCGGAGCAGTGACTACGGTTGACCCCCGTGGCACACGATGATGCGGCGCAGTTTCGGCTCACGGTGGTTGATCAGGCGTTGCGATTGTTCGCCGAGCGGGGGTACGAGGCGACGACGGTGGATGAGATCGCGGTGGCGGCGGGGATCTCGCGGCGGACCTTCTTTCGGCAGTTCCGGTCCAAAGAGGATGTGATCTTCGCTGATCACGAGTTCCAGCTGGCCTCGGCGCAGGAATTTCTCGAGGGGGTCGGCGACGGGGATCCGTGGGAAGCGGTGTGCGAGGCCGTGATCGGGGTGTTCGAGCGGTTCACGCAGTGGCGCGACATCGCGGCGCGGCGGTATCAGGTGGTGCGGCGGGTGCCCGCGTTGCGTGAGCGCGAGATCGTCACGGTGTTCCGGTACGAGCGGCTGTTCACCGAGTTCCTGCGCGGCCGGTTGCCGGAGGTGCCCGATCTGGTTCGGGTGCAGTACACAGCCGCTGTCACCGCCACGCACAACTACTTGCTGCGGCGGATGGTGCGCGGCGAATCGGGGGCGGCGGTCGCCGATCTGCGCACTGAACTGGCCATGATCCCGCGCGGCCGCAGGGCGCCGAGCGAGTCCGACGACATGGTGCTCGCCGTGTTCCCCCGCGACATGCCGCCGCGCAAGGTGGCCGATCTTCTCACCGCGCGCCTCGGTAACCTGTGAGCGCCACCCGAGCCGAAGCGCTCGACAGTGACACTGAGTGCCAACCATATATCCGCATGTAGCGATAGAGTGCCGCGCGTATAATCCTCGGTAGATTGGCACTGCGTGCCGACGCCACACGCGCTGTGAGACCGCAGCGATCACGACCACGACCAGGAGTGTGCCCCCGATGGCTGGTAACCCCGATTTCGATCTGTTCAAGCTCGAGGACTTCCACGACGAGCTGCGCGGCGCCATCCGCGGCCTCGCCGAGAAGGAAATCGCTCCTTACGCCAAGGACGTCGACGGCAACGCTCGCTTCCCGGAGGAGGCGCTCACCGCGCTGAACGCCGCGGGCTTCAACGCCGTGCACGTGCCGGAGGCCTACGGCGGCCAGGGCGCCGACTCGGTCGCCACTTGTATCGTGATCGAGGAAGTCGCCCGCGTCTGCGGCTCGTCCTCGCTGATCCCCGCCGTGAACAAGCTCGGCACCATGGGCCTGATCCTCAACGGCTCCGAAGAGCTCAAGACCAAGGTCCTGGCCGATATCGTCAACGGCGAGATGGCCTCCTACGCGCTGTCCGAGCGTGAGGCCGGTTCCGACGCCGCCGCGATGCGCACTCGCGCCAAGGCCGACGGCGACGACTGGATCCTCAACGGCTCCAAGTGCTGGATCACCAACGGCGGCAAGTCCTCCTGGTACACCGTGATGGCCGTGACCGACGCCGACAAGGGCGCCAACGGCATCTCCTCGTTCCTGGTCCACAAGGACGACGAGGGCTTCGTGGTCGGCCCGCTCGAGCACAAGCTGGGCATCAAGGGTTCGCCCACCGCCGAGCTGTACTTCGAGAACTGCCGTATCCCCGGCGACCGCATCGTCGGCGAGCCCGGCACCGGTTTCAAGACCGCGCTGCAGACCCTCGACCACACCCGCCCGACCATCGGCGCGCAGGCCGTCGGCCTGGCCCAGGGCGCGCTGGACGCCGCAATCGCCTACACCAAGGATCGCAAGCAGTTCGGCAAGACCATCGCCAGCTTCCAGAACACCGAGTTCATGCTGGCCGACATGGCCATGAAGATCGAGGCCGCCCGCCTGATGGTCTACACCTCGGCCGCCCGCGCCGAGCGTGGCGAGAAGAACCTCGGCTTCATCTCCGCCGCCGCCAAGTGCTTCGCCTCGGACGTGGCCATGGAGGTCACCACCAACGCCGTCCAGCTCTTCGGTGGCGCCGGCTACACCACCGACTTCCCGGTCGAGCGCATGATGCGCGACGCGAAGATCACCCAGATCTACGAGGGCACCAACCAGATCCAGCGCCTGGTGATGGCTCGTAACCTGCTCAAGGGCTGATTCCCGCACCGACCGGGTGTTCCACATCGCCTGCTCCTCCTCGTCCAGGCCGTTACGAGGGGCAGGCCGGAACACCCGGTCGATTGCTGTGCGGGGCACGCGGATTCGGGTCGGCAAAATACGACATACGTATGTTGGAACGATGACTGTTGACGCACCTGGCGCGCGCCCGAGGGCTGCCGTAGTCGCACAGGATCAGGACATCGCTCTAGCCGCGATCACCGGCGTGTTCGGAAGTCTCGAAGCCGCCCTCGCGGCAAAAGATGCCGACGCCTTCGACAGTGTCTTCACCGCCGACGTGGTTTTCATCAACCCGGCGGGCACTGTCTTTTCGAGCTGGGATGAACTGCACGCCTACCACCGGACCGCGATGCGCAACAGCCCGGACGCCGAAGCGAACTACACGATTCTCGCCGCGCGCTTCCTTTCCGGTGGACACGCGATCGTCAACGTGGAGCAGACACTACGCACCCCGAATTTCTCGGTAACCAACCGCGGCACATGGGTTTTCACCGAATACAACGACACCTGGTGGGTCAGTTCGGTACACAACACGAATGTGGCGGGCAGCGTCGAATAGCTGTTACGGGACGAGTTCGGCGTATTCGGGGTGTTCGGCGATGTATTTTTCGACGTACCAGCAGGTGGGGATGATCTGGTAGCCGTGTTCGCGGGAGTCGTCGAGCCCGTATTTCACTACTTCGGCAGCTACTCCTCGGCCCCGGAATTCGGGGAAGGTCATGGTGTGATGGAAGTCGCGGACCTTGGGGTCTTCGCGTTCGGCGTAGTCGGCGTATCCCGCGAGGACATCGTCGTGGTAGATCTCGTAGCGGGTGTCGGCGACGTTGTGCTCGAGCCTGGTGGTCATGCCTGGAGATGCTAACCCGGTCAGAGGACCGCGCCGGGGTTGAGGATGCCTTCGGGGTCGAGTGCGTCCTTGATGCGGCGGGTCAGCGCCATCACGTCGGGGCCGACCTGGTCGGGCAGCCAGGCCTTTTTCAAGCGGCCGACACCGTGTTCGCCGGTGATGGTGCCGCCGAGGGCGATGGCCAGGTCCATGATCTCGCCGAAGGCGCGGTGGGCGCGTGCGGTGTTGTCGGGGTCGGTGGGGTCGTGCACGATCAGCGGGTGGGTGTTGCCGTCGCCCGCGTGCGCGATGAGCGAGACGAGCACATCGTTGCGTTCGCCGATGGCGGTGACGCCGGCGATCAGGTCGCCGAGCCGGGGCAACGGCACGCCGACGTCTTCGAGCAGCAGCGGCCCGATCTTCTCCACGGCGGGAATCGCGAATCGTCGGGCGGCGGTGAAGGCCTCACCTTCGGTGGCATCGGCGGTGTGGAAAACCTCGGTCGCACCGGCCTTCTCGCACAGCCCCACCATCATCTGCGCTTCGTGCCCGGCGAATTCGCCGGGGGCGTCGGAGCGGGCGACCAGCAGCGCGGCGGCGGTGCGGTCCAACCCCATCCGCATCTCGTCCTCGACGGCGTTGATCGCGACGGTGTCCATGAATTCGAGCATGGCGGGGCGCAGGGTCGAGGTGATCGCCAGGATCGCGTCGGTCGCCGCGGTGAGCGAGCCGAAACTCGCCACGACGGTCGACTGCGGAGGCTGCGCCGGCAGCAGGCGCAGGGTGAGTTCGGTGATCACGCCGAGCGTGCCCTCGCTCCCGACGAACAGTTTCGTCAGCGACAACCCGGCCGAGTCCTTGAGTCGCGGGCCGCCGAGCCGCACCACGGTCCCGTCGGCCAGCACCACTTCCATGCCGAGCACATAGTCGGTGGTCACGCCGTACTTCACGCAGCACAGCCCGCCGGCGTTGGTCGCCGCGTTGCCGCCGATCGAGCAGATCTCGAACGAGGACGGGTCCGGCGGATACCACAGCCCCTCCGCGGCGACGGCCCGCTTCACCTCGGCGTTGAGCAGCCCGGGCTGGGCCACCGCGATCCGGGTCACCGCGTCGACGTGGATCTCCCGCATCAGCTCGGTGCTGAGCACGATCCCGCCGTCCACCGCGGTGGCCCCACCGGACAGGCCTGTCCCGGCCCCCCGCGGCACCACCGGGACCTTGTTCGCGTGCGCCCACCGCAGCGTGGCGGCGACATCGGCGGTGCCGCGCGCCCGCACCACCGCGAGCGGCGTGCCCGCGTCGGGATCGCGCGCCCAGTCCTGTCGGTAGCCCGCCAGCAGATCGGGGTCGATGACGACCGCCCCGTCCGACAACGCCGAAATCAACGAATCGAGGTCACCGCTGCGCTCGTCCACCTGTTCACGCTAACCCGCGCACCCCGTCCGTCGCGGGCAGTTCGTCCTGGCCGATCGCGGACCGGGCGCGCACGTGACCCACGCCAGGGCAGAAGAATGCCTGGTGATCGACCGGATGTGATGTGGGCCCGAACAAGGAAATCCACGCATAGGTGTGATCTGGCGCGCCCCGTTGGTATATACGCCGTCCAATCCGTCACAATGCCCTGACAGGGTGTGTTCGACGGTGAATCGCCTCGCCGCCCAGCGTGTTTCGAGTTCTGCTCCACGGGTGCGCTCCGCGCGCATCGATCATGCGACGTTGTTGCGCCGCACCGCTTTTCGTAGGGAGGACTGGCGATGATGAGGGAACCGCAGGACCGCGGCGAGCTGGTGGGTGCTCTGCTGGCCGCGGAGTTCGCCGACGCGGGCATCGACATCGAGGTGATGCGTTGTGTGCACACCGGCGCACATCACGAATGGCTGTCCGCGCTGGAATCGACCGGGATGTTCGATGCTCGTGCGCTGGCCGAGATCGCCGCACGCTGGGCGGCCGACCCCGCGTTGCTGCGGGACGCTCTGCTCGCCGAGGCCGATGAGCTCACCCGCCGCCGCTGCCTCGCCGCGTGGGCCTCGTTCGATACTCGCCCGATCGCGGCGGTCAGCCGCTAGCTGCTCGGCCCACCCGTTTGCCGGTTGCTCACCCTGGCTTCATCTGCCGCTGGCAGGCTGGCCGCGTGGAGCATCAGGCGAGCGTCACCGAATCGGTGGCCGATCGATTCACCCGTTGGTGTGAGGCGGTCGTCGCCCGGTTGCCGTGGGGGCTCGACCGGTATGTGCCCGCGACGTTCCTGGGCTTCGCGCTGATCAACAGCTTCACCTTCGGTGTCGACCTGCTGTTGCTCACACTGCTGCACGGCGGTTTCGGTGTGC
Source organism: Nocardia sp. NPDC057272 (assembly GCF_042668615.1). Classification (NCBI taxonomy): domain Bacteria; kingdom Bacillati; phylum Actinomycetota; class Actinomycetes; order Mycobacteriales; family Nocardiaceae; genus Nocardia; species Nocardia sp. NPDC057272. Next base: position 45,829 of record NZ_JBHUYK010000030.1, read on the forward strand.
CCGTCTGGCTGTCGATCACCCTCGCCTACATCGTGGCGTTCGGGCTGAGCTTCCTGCTCAACCGCACGTTCAACTTCCACTCCCATGCGCCGATGGGCAAGCAGGCGGCGGTGTACGTGGTCGTGGTCCTGGTGAACTACCTGGCGTTCATCCTCGGCGTCGGCTCTGGTCTCACCGCGCTCGGCCTGGAATATCACCTGGCCAGGTTGCTCGCGGGCGGTTGCGAGGCCGTGTACATGTACTGCGCGATGCGCTGGCTCGTCTTCCGCCGCCGGTCAGCGGTGGCGGCGACGACCGCCGCGTGATCGCGCGTCGGTGTGCCCGCGGCGTCAACCCCGGAGCACCTCGGTGCGATCGCCGTCGACCAGGACGACGTCGTTGTCGGTGAGCGCCCAGTGCGGAATGTCCTCGGCGACGCAGTGGGCCAGCATCGCGGCAGAGTCGCCATCCGGGTCGGTGGGGGAGTCGAGGTGGACGATCAGGCGACGATCGACCAAACCCAGTCCGTCCCACTGTGGTTCGATGCCGGTGGTGGGTAGCACCTCGGCGGGGTCGTCCATGGTTTCCAGCCCGTGCAGATCGGGTCCGAGCAGGCACGCGCCCGCGCTGTAGCCCGCGTAGACCAGCGCGTCCTCGCGCAACAACGCGGGCAGCACGGAATCGGCTCCACTGCGGGCGAATTGGGCGCGGAGAACGAATGTGTTGCCGCCGCGCACCCAGACCATCGGGAACCCGCGCAGATGCCGTTCCAGCCGCTCCGGCTGCCCGGCGTACTCGCGCAGATCCAGCACGTCCGGCGAATAGCCTTGTTGCTCCAGCGGTTTCACATCGCTCGTCACCGCCGACGACCAGGCATCAGGCCACGCGTCACACGCGTTCGGAATCACCGCGACGCGTCCCGGCGCACCGACGAGCCCGACGAGCCGATCGGCGAAACCGCCGAACCTGTACGACGCCAGGAAAAGCCGCATCAGATGGTGAACGCCAGATTCCGTACGAGCCGCTCACCGAGCGCGGTATCGCCCTCGACGACGACTTCGCCGGGGTGCCGGTCGGCGGTGGTGCGCCCACCGCGCAGTCGCGCGAAAAGCCCGGAGTTCACGCGGATCACGGTGGTCGGCTCGTCGGAAACCTCGTCGAGAACCGATCCGCGCCCACCGGCGACGGACAGGTGCACCTGCCTGGTCACCGGACCGGTCAGGTCCAGCCTGATCAGCGAACCATCCGGCGCCTTGGCGCCTTTCACCACCGCGCGGCCGAGACCGATGGTCAGTTCGGCGAACGCGGCCTCGGCCCGCGCGCCACCCTCGGCCACGCTGCGCCCGATCCCGTCGGCGAGGTCGAGTTCGTGCATCCAGCAATCGAACAGCCGCACCCGCATGAACCGCCCGTAGGGGACCTGCCCCACCGGCGAGACGGTCGGCGCCTGCCAGGCGTCGTCGTCCATGGCGGCCAGTGCCGCCCGGCGACGCTCGGTGGTCTCGTCGAACAGCGCGAGCAGCCGCTTGCCGGAGAGCGGGCGCAACCGGTCGACCCAGATCTCGTTGAGCACGGCCACTTCGTTGCGGACATGCGGCAGGGTTCGCACGTCGGTCTTGGGACGCAGGGGATCGTGCGGCGGCGGTGACTCGCCGAGTAACCACGACTCGGTGCCGATCACGTGCGCGACCACGTCGAACAGGGTCCAGCCGGGCAGCGGAGACGTTCGGCGCCAAGCCTTTTCGTCGAGGTCGGTGACCAGCAGCGCGATGGCTTCCCACTGCTCGGCGAGCAGGTCGGTGAGTTGTTCGCGCCCCGGCGTCTCGATCATCCCTGTGCTCCTTCTGCTTCGCTCTGGTCGAGCGCGGTGAGGCCGGCGCGGATCGCCGCTGCGGTCGAATTCGGTTCGTGCGGGCGACGCAGCAGGAAACCCTTGGCGAAGGTGAGTTTGTCACCGTGCTTGCGGGGGACCACGTGCAGGTGGACGTGGCCGACGGTCTGGAACGCGGCGGTGCCGTCGTTGAGGATGAGGTTGGCGCCGTCGCTCGCCAGCCCGCTCAGGCGCAGGGCACGGGCCAGACGGTGGCCGGTGCGGAAGATCCGGGCGCCGAGGTCGGGGTCGAGATCGTCGAGTTCGGTCGCGTGGACCTTGGGAACGATCAGGGTATGGCCACGGGTGATGGGACGGATGTCGAGGAACGCGCAGACCGCGTCGTCGGAGTAGACCATGGTTGCCGGTGCGGCACCCGCCACGATCAGACAGAAGGCGCAGTCGTTCACGGCCTCGACCCTACGGTGTGATCTGGGTCGCGCAACAGCCCGAACGGGTCACTACCATGACGCGCATCACGTCTCGTCGGATGCGCGGGCGTCCGGCCCGGAGTCGGACGTCGAGGTAAGTAACCGACGTGGATGTGCGCTCTTGCGTGTCCCACCTGCGGCGACGAATCTCGGTGCGGGCACCGACCGGTGTCTGCCGGGCCGGGAGCTGGTTGTCACTGCTGACGAGGGCCGCGGTGTCCGTTTTGTGGTCGTCAGTCCAGTTCTCCGTTGTGACGGGCATCTCCGCTAGGCTCACCGCGAGCCGAGTACAGTTGCCAGGATTTCAGTCGAACTTACTCACAGGTAACTTCGGCGCCCCGTTGTTCCCAGGCTCGAAGCCAGCACGAAAAGGAAGTCTGACTAGTGGAGACAACGCAAAACGTGGGCGAGGGTTCGCCGCGCGGAGCGCGTGTCGGAGTCGTTCGCGAGTCCGGCCCGGGTGAGCGGCGAGTCGCATTGGTGCCCAAGATCATCCCCGCCCTGTCCAAGCAGGGTGTCGAGGTGATCGTGGAAGCCGGTGCCGGCCTCGGCGCTCTCATTCCCGACGCTGCCTATGTAGAGGCAGGCGCGACCATCGGTGACCCATGGTCGGCCGAGGTCGTCGTCAAGGTCGCCCCGCCCAGTGATGCCGAGGTGGGCAAGCTGTCCTCCGGGCAGACCCTGATCGGTTTCCTGGCGCCGCGCAATGCCGAGAATCAGATCGGCGCGCTGAAGTCCGCCGGTGTGCAGGCTTTCGCCGTCGAGGCGATTCCGCGTATCTCGCGCGCCCAGGTGATGGATGCCCTGTCCTCGCAGGCGAACGTGGCCGGGTACAAGGCCGTGCTGCTCGCCGCGTCGGAGTCGACCCGGTTCTTCCCGATGCTGACCACCGCCGCGGGCACCGTGAAGCCGGCCACCGTGCTGGTGCTCGGTGTCGGTGTCGCCGGTCTGCAGGCGCTGGCCACGGCCAAGCGGCTCGGCGGCCGGACCACCGGTTACGACGTGCGTCCCGAGGTCGCCGATCAGGTGCGCTCGGTCGGTGCGCAGTGGCTGGATCTGGGGATCGACGCCGCCGGTGAGGGCGGGTACGCCCGCGAACTCACCGACGAGGAGAAGGCCCAGCAGCAGAAGGCGCTCGAAGACGCCATCAAGGGCTTCGATGTCGTGATCACCACCGCGCTGGTGCCGGGTCGCCCCGCACCGCGCCTGGTCACCGCGGCCGCTGTCGAGGGCATGAAGCCCGGCAGCGTGATCGTCGACCTGGCCGGCGAGACCGGTGGCAACTGCGAGCTCACCGAGCCCGGCGAGGTCGTGGTCAAGCACGAGGTGACCATCGCCTCGCCGCTGAACCTGCCCGCCACGATGCCCGAGCACGCTTCCGAGCTGTACTCGAAGAACATCTCGGCGCTGCTGGAACTGATGCTGGTCGACGGCAAGCTCGCCCCCGACTTCGAAGATCAGGTCCTGGCGGATTCCTGCGTCACCCGTGAGCGCAGCGAAAAGATCGAATCGAGCGTGGAAGCCTGATGTACACCGAACTTCTCGCCAACATCGCGATCCTCGTGCTTTCCGGCTTCGTCGGTTTCGCGGTGATCTCCAAGGTCCCCAACACCCTGCACACCCCGCTGATGTCGGGCACCAACGCCATTCACGGCATCGTCGTGCTCGGTGCGCTGGTGACCCTGGGCAATGTGAAAGACCCCTCGCTGCTCGTACAGGTGATCCTGTTCGTCGCGGTGGTGTTCGGAACACTGAACGTCATCGGTGGCTTCGTGGTCACCGACCGCATGCTCGGCATGTTCAAGGGTAAGAAGAAGGCGGCCGAGTGATGCACGCAGTCGACAACATGACCTACCTGGTCAACGGCCTCTACATCGTGGCCTTCTCCATGTTCATCTACGGTCTGATGGGCCTGACCGGCCCGAAGACGGCCGTGCGCGGCAACCAGATCGCCGCTGTCGGTATGGGTATCGCGGTGGTCGCCACCTTGATCTCGGTGCGGCACGCGGCCCTGCTCAACTGGATTCTCATCGCCGCCGGTCTGATCGTCGGTGTGGCACTGGGTGTTCCGCCCGCCATCCGCACCAAGATGACCGAGATGCCGCAGCTGGTCGCGGCGTTCAACGGCGTCGGTGGTGGCACCGTCGCGTTGATCGCGTGGGCCGAATTCGTCGACAGCGCGGGCTTCTCGCAGCTGCACGAAGAGCCGACCATCCACATCATCATCGGTTCGCTGTTCGCCGCGGTGATCGGCTCGGTCTCCTTCTGGGGCTCGATCATCGCCTTCGCGAAGCTGCAGGAACTCCTGTCCGGCAAGCCGATCAGCGTCGGCCGCTTGCAGCAGCCGCTGAACCTGATCCTGCTCGTCGGCGCGATCGTGTGCGCCGTCGTGATCGGCCTCGGTGCCGACAACGGTGGCGTTTCGCAGCTGTGGATGATCGGCCTGCTCGTGCTCGCCGGTGTGCTCGGCCTGATGGTCGTGCTGCCCATCGGTGGCGCGGACATGCCGGTCGTCATCTCGCTGCTCAACGCCCTGACCGGTCTGTCGGCCGCGGCCGCGGGTCTGGCGCTGAACAACACCGCGATGATCGTCGCGGGCATGATCGTCGGCGCCTCGGGCACCATCCTCACCAACCTGATGGCCAAGGCCATGAACCGCTCCATCCCCGCGATCGTGGCCGGTGGCTTCGGTGGCGGCGGCGCTGTGGCGGGTGCGGGTGACGGTGAGGCCAAGACGGCGAAGGCCACCTCCGCCGCCGACGCCGCGATCCAGATGGCCTACGCCAACCAGGTGATCGTGGTCCCGGGCTACGGCATGGCCGTGGCGCAGGCCCAGCACGCGGTCAAGGAGATGGCGCTGCTGCTCGAGGGCAAGGGCGTCGAGGTCAAGTACGCGATCCACCCGGTCGCCGGTCGCATGCCCGGTCACATGAACGTGCTGCTGGCCGAGGCCGAGGTGTCCTACGACGCGATGAAGGAAATGGACGACATCAACGGTGAGTTCAACCGTACCGATGTGGTCCTGGTCATCGGCGCCAACGACGTCACCAACCCGGCGGCCCGCGACGACAAGTCCAGCCCGATCTACGGCATGCCGGTGCTCAATGTCGACCAGGCCAAGAGCGTCATCGTGCTCAAGCGCTCGATGAACTCCGGCTTCGCCGGTATCGACAACCCGCTGTTCTACGCCGACCACACCTCGATGCTGTTCGGTGATGCGAAGAAGTCCGTCGGTGCGGTCACCGAGGAACTGAAGGCGCTGTAAGACAGCCGAATACAACCGCAAGAGGCTCCGCTGTTCGCGTTGAACAGCGGAGCCTCTTGTCGTTGTGCCGACCCTACGACTCGCAATCAGACGGTCATGTCTGTGGCCGGCGGGTGTGGGTATGCCGCAGCTGAGGCAAGCCGGCAACGAGAGGAGTTCGATCTCGTGGAGGAGATATTACGGCCGATCATCGTGCTGTTCGCTACGGTGGCGATCACGGTGTCGGTGGGTTTGCTGGTAGAGCGGGTGCTGCGCTACGCGGCGCGCCGCAGTCCCAGCGTCCATCTGCCGTCGCTGCGGCGACTGCAACTGCCGCTTCAGGTTCTGCTCGGGACGGTCACCCTGCACGCGGTCTACCCGCTTGCCGAGCTCGACCTGCGCCAGGACGTGGTGATCCGGAGCTTCCTGGCGACGGCGGCCATCATCGCCGCGGTGTGGTTGGTCATCCGGGCCACCGATGTGGTCGCCGAAAGCCTGCTGGGCCGCTATGCCCAACGCGCCAGCGAGGTTTCGCGCGTGCGCCAGTTGCGCACCCAGCTCGGGCTGGTGCGTCGCATCGTCACCTCGGTGCTGGTGGTCACCACCGCCGCGGTGGCCATCCTGCTGCTGTTCCCGAGTCTGCGGACCCTCGGCACGTCGATGTTGGCCTCGGCGGGCGTGATCGGCATCATCGTCGGTGTTGCCGCCCAGTCGACATTGAGCAATCTCATGGCCGGGTTGCAGATCGCCTTCGGCGACTCGGTCAAGATCGGCGATACCGTTGTCGTGGAAGGGGAGTGGGGAACTGTCGAGGAGATCACCCTGGCCTTCCTGACCGTGCGGATCTGGGACGACCGCAGGCTCACCATGCCGGTGTCCTACTTCAACAGCCAGCCCTACGAGAACTGGTCGCGGGGCGGCTCGCAGGTCACCGGCACAGTACTGCTGCACCTCGACCACAGCACCCCGGTGCCCGCGCTGCGCGAGCACCTGCACACCTACCTGCGCGAGTGCCGGGAATGGGACGGCCGCAACTGGAATCTGCTGGTGACCGACAGCACGCCGACCGACATCGTCGTCCGTGCGACGATGTCGGCCGCCGATGCCGACGACGCGTGGACCCTGCGCTGCGCGGTCCGCGAGGAGCTGCTCACCTGGATCGGGCGCCACCACGCCCACGCGTTTCCCAAGATCCCGACTTCGATCACCCACTCTGCCGAGCAGGCGGGTGATCGCGTCGACGACCAGACGGTGCGGGCCACCGAGCCCTGGGCTTCGTCGGCGCGCTAGGTCAGCGGGCCGCCGACGGCTGTCTCACTCGAAGCGCTCGGCCAACAGGTCGAGGGTCGCCATGGCGACCCGGTAGTCCGGCCGTTTGCTGTCCGCGGGCAGCTCGTAGACCTGACCCTTCTGGAAGGCCGGGAGTATCGCGAGCGCCGGATCTGCCTTCAGCTGGGCGATATCGCGGTCGTTGTCGACCGAGATCACGAACAGCACCGGAGCGTCGACGTCTCTTGGGCAGGTTCAGGGGTGACTCGGCGGGCAAAAGGCCCTGCCGTTGATCGGAACGGCAGGGCCTTTGGTCGGTACCGATCAGGCGGATCGGCGTTCAGTGGATTCCACCTTCGTGGCGTCGAGCTGACGGATCAGATCGTCGGTGCTGGTGACGGCACCGCAGCGGCGGGCGACGTAGTTCAGCGCCATGATGTGTTCGTCGCGGCTGAAGTCGGCGGTGGCATCGTGGACGAGGAAGGGGCGCACGTCGCCCATGAACGCTTCCGCGGCACTGAGCATGCAGCCCATGTGGGTGTAGACGCCGGTGATGAGGAGTTGATCGCGACCGTAGTAGCCGAGTAGCTCACGCAGATCGGTGCGTTGGAAGGCGGAGTAGCGCCACTTGGTGACCTGGATGTCCTGCGGGTCGGGGGCGATGGCGTTGATCACCTCGGTATCGGCGCCCTCGGACATGCCGGTGCCCCAGAAGTCGGCGAGTATTCCGCGCCGTGACGGATGCTGGTCGCCGGGCTGCATCGTGTAGATGACCGGGATGTCGAACCGGTGGCAGTGATCGCGCAGAGTGGCGATGTTGGCGATGAGGGTGCGCGCGGGATCGCGGTAGAGGTCGTAGGCGTCGAGGAAGTACTGCTGCATGTCGTGGATCAGCAGTGCGCTGCGGCCGGCCTCGGCGGTCCAGTCGACCTGGTCGGCGGTGAACTCGTCCGCGGTCGGCATGGGATAGGGCGCGATCGGGGGAATGGGCATGGGGAGTCTCCGTTGAGCGTTGGGTCGGCGGGGTCAGCCGACGGTGACGGGCAGGTCGGCGATACCGAGCGGCCCGAGGATGCGCTGGAATTTGCCGGTGGTCTCGGCCAATTCGGCGGCGGGGTCGGAGGCGGCGACGATCCCGCCGCCCGCGTGCGCGAGCAGGGTGGTGCCGTCGGCGGACAGCTCGGCGCAGCGAATGCTCACCATCCACTCACCGTTGCCGTCGGCGTCGCACCAGCCGACCGCACCGGCGTAGAAGCCGCGTTCGCCCTCGAGTTCGGCGATCACGCGGGCGGCCGCCGCGGTGGGTGTGCCGCAGATCGCGGGGGTCGGGTGCAGTGCTACTGCCAACTCCAGTGCCGATGGCCCGGCGAGCGGGACTGTCGCGGTGATCGGCGTGCCCAGATGCCACATCGCCGGTGTGGCCGTGAGTTCTGGTGCGGGAGTCTGTACTTCGGCGCACCGGTCACGCAGGACGGCGGAAACCTGGTCGGTCACGAAGCGGTGTTCGGCATGGTCTTTGGTGGAGGCGAGCAGTGCGTCGGCGGCGGCGCGGTCGGCGCCGCTGTCGTCGAGGATTCGCCGGGCCGAGCCTGCCAGCGGGTGGCTCAGGACCTGACTTCCGGTGCGGCGTACCAGGATCTCGGGGCTGGAGCCGACCAGGTGGCGGCCGGGATAGCGCCCGCCCGCGGCGGAGAGGTCGACCAGGAATCCGTTGGACATCGGGTCCGAGGCGACCATCAGGTCCAGGATATCCAGTGCTCGAACAGTTTTCGGCGCCCGAGCGCGAACAGCGCGGGCCAGCACAACCTTTCGCAACGGATGCGCGGGATCGGCGAGCAGTTCGACAGCGGTAGCGACGCGCTGGCGGTGCTCCTCCGGCGCGGGCAGCGCGGCATCGAGGTCGAAGCGGGGGAGCGCCCGGGAACCGGGCTGGTGCGGCGCCTCGGTGATCGTCACCGAGTCCGGCGCCCACAGCGCCGTCGGAGCACCGGGGGTGAACGGTAGCGCGCCGACGATGTGGCTGATCCGGCCGCTGCGCAGTGCGGTGATCGCGTCGTGTGCCGAGCGGAAGACGGTCCCGCCCGCGGTGGCGGACACGGTCCGCTGCGGGCGGGACAGCAGGAAAGCGGGGTCTGAGCTGTCGATACTGATGGTGATCATTCCTCTCGGTCACATGTCGAGCGTTGCGCCACCGTCGACCCGCAGGTCGTGCATCGTGATGTGGCGGGCGTCCTCGGACGCCAGGAAGTGGACTGAGCCCGCGATATCGGCGGGAGTGGCGATGCGGCGCAACGGAATTCCGAGGCGGTAGACACTCGGATCGCCGTCGAGCAGCGCATTCTCGGCCGCGTCGTCGACGGGGCCGCCGAACATCTCGCGCAGCATCGGGGTATCGGTGGAACCGGGCGAGACCAGGTTCACCCGCACGCCGAACGGCGCGACTTGCAGAGCCAGCGAGCGGGTGAAGGCGGTGGCGGCGGCCTTGGCGGCGCCGTAGGCGGCCATCGCGACGCGTGGCGTGGCGGCCGCGTTCGAGGAGACGACCACGATCGCGCCGCGACCGGCGCGGACCATTTCGGCGGCCGCGCGCTGGGTGACCAGCATCGTGCCGGTGGCGTTGACGGTCAGGCAGCGTGCCCAGTCCTGGGGGTCGAGTTCGAGTGCGGAGCCGCCGACCATGAGCCCGGCCGCGTGCACGACGACATCGGGGGTTCCGAATTCCGTGGTGAGCCGGTCGAAGGCGGCCTGTACTTGGGCGCCGTCGCTGACATCCAGTTCGATGCCATGAGCCGATCGTGCCGTCAGTTCGGCGGCGACCTTGTGGACGGCGGGGTCGCGGTCCCACAGTGAGAGAACTCCTGCTTCGCCGGCGAAACGGGCGGCGATCGCGGCGCCGATTCCCCCGGCGGCGCCGGTGACGACAACGATTCGCCCTCTGGACTCACCACTATGCATGAGGTTAGCCTAACCTGATTTCGTCGTCGGTTGGTTAGCTTCCCTTACAGCTTCCGGCGAGGAACTTCGACGATCCGCTGGAAAGAGGTGCTCGACTTGACCGATCCCGTGCTCCCCGGATTCACTCCGTGGCCCGCTGAGCTGGCACAACGATATCGAGAGCAGAACTGTTGGACCGGTGAGACATTCGGCGATGTGCTCACCGCGCGCGCGGTCGCGGTGCCGGACCGGATCGCGGTCATGGACGACGCGAACAGCTGGACCTACGCCGAACTCGAGCATCGTTCCCGCTCGCTCGCCACCGGTTTGGCCCGCCTGGGCATCGCGCCCGGTGACCGGGTGCTGGTGCAGCTCCCCAATCGCGCGGAGTTCGTCGAGGTGATCTTCGCGCTGTTCGAGCTCGGCGCGCTGCCGGTGTTCTGTCTGCCCGCCCATCGCAAGGCCGAGCTGGTGCCGATCGCCGATGCCGCCGCGGCGAAGGCCATGATCACCTGCGGCACTCACCAGCGTTTCGACTACGCGGCGCTGGCCGCCGAGGTGCGCGGCGAGGTCGAGAGCCTGCGTCACCTGGTGCTGGTCGATTGTGAGTCGCTGCCCGAGGACGCGCACGACATCGACGAATTCCGCGACACTCCCACCGAGTTGGCGGGCCCGTCGCCGAGCGATGTGGCGTTCCTGCAACTGTCCGGCGGGAGTACGGGTATCCCGAAGCTCATCGCGCGTACCCACGACGACTACCTCTACAGCGTGCGCCGTAGCGCCGAGATCTGTGAACTCGACAGCGCCACGGTCTATCTCGCGACACTGCCGGTCGCGCACAACTTCCCGATGAGTTCGCCGGGCATCCTCGGTGCGCTGTGGGCGGGTGGCGCGGTCGCGATGACGCCCGATCCGACTCCGGCGACGGCCTTTCCGCTGATCGAGCGATTCGGCGTCACCATCACAGGTCTGGTCCCCCCGCTGGCGCGGCTGTGGACCGAGCGCGCCGAGGCAGGCGAGACCGCGGATCTGTCCAGTCTGCGGGTACTCCAGGTGGGCGGGGCGCGGTGCCAGGACGAGCTCGCCCGGCGGATCGGTCCCGCGCTCGGTGTGACCTTGCAACAGGTGTTCGGCATGGCCGAGGGGCTGGTCTGCTACACGCGGCTCGACGACCCGATCGACGTGGTGGTCAGCACGCAGGGCCGGCCGATGTCGGAGTACGACCAGCTCGCCGTCGTCGACGACAACGGCGCCGAGGTGGCGCCGGGGTCCACCGGCAACCTGATCACGCAGGGCCCGTACACCATTCGCGGGTACTACGACAACCCCGACGCCGATGTCCGCAGCTTCACCGCCGACGGCTGGTACCGCACCGGCGACATCGTGTCCGTGCGCCCCGACGGCAATCTCGTGGTCGCGGGCCGCGCGGGCGACTGGGTGAACCGGGGCGGCGAGAAGGTATCGGCCGAAGAGCTCGAGGCGCACCTGCTCGAACACCCCGCGGTCCGCGACGCTGTCATCGTGGGAACGCCGGATCCTGTGCTGGGTCAGCGCATTTGCGCCTTCGTTCAGCCGATCGACCCGGCGCAGCGGCCCACGCTGATCTCGGTGCGCAAGTTCGTCCGCTCGCGCGGCGTGGCGGCGTGGAAGATGCCCGACACGGTCGTGGTCGTCGACGAATTCCCGGAAACCGGCGTCGGCAAGACCAGCCGCAAGGATCTGCGGCAGGCACTCGCCGACGGTGCGCACGGACCCTGACGGCCCCTGGCCTCGCGCGGGTGGAGCGTTCTCGCTGACGAGGCGCACGACATCCGGCCGGGCCCGCGGTGGCGCAGACGTACTGCCACCGCGGGCCCGGATCCGAACAGCGCGATCAGGCCAGCAGTTCGATCCACGACCCGAGCACGGGATCACCTGCGAGCGTGGGGAAGTCGATGTCTGCATGTCCGGCCGACCGCCATTTCTCCACGAGCGACATGATGCGAACCGAGTCCAGGCCCGCGTCGAGCAGGTCGGTGTCGGTGGCCAGTTCCGAGCGGTCGACGCCGAGCGCCGTTGCCACATCTGTGATGACTTGTTCGTCGGTCATCGCTCATTCCTCTCGATCGAAGTCGGCGACGCCGCGCTTCCAGTACCCGGCGATCAGTGAGTCCTTCGGCCCGATCCCGAGTTCGCCGCGCACGACCTTGCGGATGCCGCGCAGGCAGCCGGCCTCGCCGGCAACCCAGGCGTAAACCCGCTGTCCAGCAGCTACTTCCACACCACGTACGGCCTTCTCCAGTGCGTCACCGGTGCCCGGCTCGAGGTCGCCGCGGTGCAGCCAGCGCACCTCGATACCCGCGGGCGCATCGATCTCGATCTCTTCCTCTGGCCCGGTCACCTCGATGAACGCCCAGCCCTGCGCGCTGCGCCGCAGTCGTTCCAGCCAGCGCGCGATGGCGGGCAGCGCGGTGATGTCACCGACGAAGAGGAACTTGTCGTAGGACTCCGGGACGACGACGCCACCGGGAGGGCCCGCGATGTGGATCTTGGTGCCCGGGGTCGCCGCGCTCGCCCACTCCGAGGCCAAGCCGCCGGGGTGGATCGCGAAATCGATATCGAGTTCGTTGTCGGCGACGCTGTGGCGGCGCACGGTGTACTCGCGTGACACCGGGCGCGGGTTGCCCCATTCGAGCGACTGACCGTCGCGCGCGGGCAGTCGCAGTACCCCGTCCTCGCACGGAAAGACCAGGCGCACATGCTCGTCCGGCACATAGCTGTGGAAGGACGCGATATCGGGCCCGCCGAAGGTGATCCTGAGCAGCCCGGCCCCGACCGCGACCGTGCGGATCACCTCCACTTCCTGCAATCCGATCGGGTACGGGACCTTCGCGCCGTGCCCGCCGGCGAGCACTTCGGCGATGCGCGCGGCATAGCCACTGCGATCTGTCACTGCTGTTCCTTTCCGTGCAGCGGCCCGGCGGCAAGCGCCACCACGCCGGTGAGAACCAGGACCGCGACGCCGTAGAACACGAGCGCGGAACCCGGTGCGAAGAATTGGCCGACGAGTCCGGCGGCCATCGAACCGATCGCGGTGCCGGTCACCGACTGCACCATGAGAAGTCCGGCCATCCGGCCGCGCAGTTCCTCGGGCGCCTGCTGTTGCAGCAGGGTGTAGCGCAGCACGATGTTCACCGCCCTGGCCAGGCCGAAGCCGGCCAGTCCGAGGAACACCAGCGCCGCGTGCGACCACAGGCCGGCGGCGATCACACCCAGCGGCATGAGGGCCAGCGAGATCAGCAGGGCGAGCCCGTTGTAGCGGGTGCGGCTCATCCAGCCGCTGGTGAGCGAGCCGATGACCGCACCGGCGCCCGGCGCGGCGTAGAGCAGGCCGAGGGTGCCGGGGCCCGCGCCGAGTTCGACTTCGGCGAAGGCGGGCAGCAGCACCAGCGGGCCGCTGACCAGCATGGCGAGCAAGCCGGTGAGCAGGATGATGCGAATGGTTTTGTGCTGCACCGCGAATCGAATGCCGATCGCCAGCTCGCGCACCGGGTTCTGCAGGTCGCGGGCCGGTGGCGGCGCGGGCCCGATCGCGGTGATCAACCCGACCGTGGCGACGGTGGCGCCCGCGCACAGGAAGAACGCGGCCGACACCCCCGCCTGCGCGACGAGCACACCGGCGATCGCGGGCGTGATCATGGTGCCGAGGTCGGTGGTGAGCGCGGTCAAAGCGCCTGCCGCCGCGATCTTCTCGCGACCGACCAACATCGGGACCAGAGCCATCAACGCGGAGCCGCTGACGCCGCCCGCGAGTCCGTCGATGACGGCGGCCAGATAGATCACCGACAGCATCGGATCCGGCAGCACCGCGTTGATACCGAGGATCAGGAACCCGAAACCCGCGGCGCTGCGCGACCATTGGATCACGTTGCGCCGGTCGTAACGGTCGGCGATCACACCGCCCGCGAGGCTGCCGGCGAACAACGCGGCAGCGGTGGTTGTCGCGATGCCGGCGACCTGCAGGGTCGACCCGGTCAGTTGATAGACCTGCAACGGCAGGGCCACCATGAGCAGCCCGAGCCCCAGCACCGACACCAGCCGCGCCGCGAACGCGCACCGGAACGGACGCGAGGTCCGCAGCGGGCTGATGTCGATGAGCAGGCCGCCGACCGCTGTCACTTGAAGCGTTCCACGAGCAGATCGAGCGTGGTCATGACCGTGCGGTAGTCAGGACGTGAGCTGGTCGCGGGCAGCTCGAAGACGGTGTTCGCCTTGAACGAGGGCAGCGACGCGTACATCGGGTCGGCCCGCAGCTCGGCCAGGCTCCGGCCGCCGTTGAGCGGGATCATGAACAGCACGGGCGCGTCGACGGCGGTGTTCAGCAGCTCCGGGCTGAAGCTGATGAAATCGGCGCTGCCTTCGCGAGCGGGGTTGCCCGCCTTGGCTTCGAGCTGCTGGTCCAGGGTGAACCCGACCTCCGAGAGCAGCGTGGGCAGTGCGGCGGTGGGCACGAACGCGGTCGGCTTCTGGCTCTTGAGCGACTGCATGATGACGGTGTTGCCCGCGGGCGCCTTGATGGCGGCCTTGGCCTTGGCCAGCTTGTCCTTGTAGTTGGTGATCAGCTGGTCGACCTTGGACGGCTTGCCGACCACGTCGGCGATCACTCGCAGCTGGTCCTGCCAGTAGGTGGTCTCGGTCGGCACCAGCACGGTCGGGGCGATCGCGCTGAGCTGGTCGTAGGCGTTCACCGACTGCTGCGCCGGGTAGCCCTGGCCGCCGCCGATGATCAGGTCGGGGCGCTGGGCGGCGATGAACTCCAGGTTGATGTTCTCACCGGTGGGCAGGGCCTTGGTGCCCTGTTTCGCCGCGTCCTCGGCCCAGCCCGTCGGGAACTCACCCGGCTTGCTCGCGACGCCGAGCAGACGCGGGTCGGCGGCGACGACCGGCGCCTCGAGGTCGTAGAGGTAGCCCGCCAGGGTGCCGTTGAGCACGACGATGCGTTGCGGATCGGCGGGGACGGAGACCGGGCCCTTCGGGGTCTGGACCTCGCGGGGGCCGCTGGGTGCGGCGGTGTCGTCCGAAGAGGTGCCGCAGCCGGTGAGCGCTGCGATCAGCGCGAGAACCAGCAGGGCGAGGGTGGCGCGGAGCCTGCCCGATGATCGTGTGGTGAACATGGAAGGAGTTGTCCTCATCTTTCTTTTCGAACGGTGAAAAGCGGTGCGCTGCATGCTCAGCCGCCGATCACCGGGTCTGTGTCGAGAAGTGCCGCGACCTCGGCCCAGCCGGCGGGCGACACGATCTCGAAGTGGGAGTAGGGCAGTCGGCGCACCACGAGCCGGGCCCGTGCGGACCGCCAGCCCGCCAGTTGCGCCTCGGTGCGGCCCGGTGTGGTTCCGGTGTCGGCGGCGTAGAGCGCCATCGGGCCGTCGTAGTCGGCCGCGGTCGACGCGGTGACCATGCCGAGCAGGGTTGTGGCGGCCTCGCGGAGTTTCGTCGCCAGTTCTGGTGCGTCGTCCGGGATGCCGGGCAGCAACCGGTCCAGATCGGCGGGGTCGGTGAGGGCGCGGGTCGCCTGTTCGGTGAGATCGGACAGGGCGAACGCGTCGACCAGTCCGGTGAAGTCGACCTGCTCGCCCGCCGCGGTCAGTGCGGCGGCCATGGCGTGGGCGACGGTGCCGCCGAGGGAGTAACCGAGCAGGTGGTAGGGGCCGTGCGGTTGGATTCGGCGAACGGTGGCCACGTAGTACGCGGCCAGGTCGTCGATGGTCTCGGCACGGAAGGTGGTGTCGCTCAGCGTCGGGAGCTGTAGGCCGACGATCGGGCGGTCGGCTCGCAGCAGTTTCGCGAGCGGGCCGAACTGCCAGGCGGTACCGCCGACCGGGTGAACGCAGAACAGTGGCTCGCGCGATCCGGTGGTGCGGAGTTCGAGGACATGATCGAGTCGAGAGCCCCAGGCGTTGTCGGCCGTCGCGTCGTGTGCTCGGGAAGTCGTGCGAGAGGCATTGTCGCTCTGGGTGATCCGATCGGCGAGCGCCCGTGGGGTCGGTGCCTCGAAGACGTCGTCGAGGACGACCGCGAGACCTGCCCGCCGGAGCCTGCCCATCACGCGGACGGCGGTCAGGGAGTGGCCGCCTGCCTCGAAGAAGTCGGCGTCGGCACCGATGTCGGTGGTGGACAGGACGGCTGCCATCGCCGAACGAATGGCGCTGATCAGCTCGGCGCCCTGGTGCGGGCCGCTACCGGTCGCCGTCGCGGTGCCGACCGCGAAGTGGGAGCCGACGGCACCGTTGGCCGTGTTCGTTTCGGCTACCGGCCCACTGCTCGGGTCGGCGTCGTAGGCCGGGATCGGCAGGGCCTTGCGGTCGATCTTCTCGCTGGTCGTGCGGGGGATGTGGTCGAGCACGACGAACGCGGCCGGGACCATGTAGGCGGGCACCCGTGCTCGCAAGCCGGAACGGACCGCGACGATGTCGATGCCGGTGTCCGCCTTGGCCACCAGGTAGGCGGCGAGGCGCTGATCGCCGGGGGTGTCTTCGCGCAGGATCACCGCCGCGTGGGCGACGCCGGGGCAGCTCAGCAGGGCTGCCTCGATCTCGCCGAGTTCGATGCGCTGACCGCGTAGCTTCACCTGGCTGTCGGCGCGGCCCACGTAGTCGAGTTCGCCGTGCGGGCCCCAGCTCACGAGATCGCCGGTGCGGTACATGCGTTCGCCGTGTCCCAGCGGGTCGGCGACGAACGAACCCGCGGTCCGGGCCGGGCGGGCGAGGTAGCCGCGCGCCAATTGCGTTCCCGTGAGGTACAGCTCGCCGATCACACCGACCGCGACCGGGCGCAGTTCGGGGTCGAGAACACGCACATCGGCGCCGGTGGCGGGCAGACCGATCGGGACATTGCCGCGGTCGGCGTCGGAGGTCTCGTGGTGGGTGATGCAGACCGCGGCCTCGGTGGGCCCGTACAGGTTGTGGACGCGGGCGCCGGTGAGCGCTCTGATCCGCGCCGCGGTCGGCGGCGGTAGCGGTTCGCCGCCGGTGATCACGCAGCGCAGCGCGGTGCAGCCGCTCAGGTCGGCTTCCTCGGCGAGCACGGTGAGCATCGACGAGGTGAGCTGGACCATGCCGACCCGCTCGGTGGCCATCAGTTCGGCCAGGTAGTGCGGGTCGCGGTCGAGTCGACCCGACACCGGTGCCGCGACGACGCGCGCACCGACCAGCAGCGGCAGGAACAGCTCGAGCAGGGAGGCGTCGAACGTCGCCGCGGTGCGGTACAAGACGGTGTCGCCCGCGCCGAACCGGTGCCGTCGCTGCATCCACTCGAAGGTGTTGGCGATGGCCTCGTGCGAGACGCTCACGCCCTTGGGTTCGCCGGTGGAGCCCGAGGTGAACAGCAGGTACGCGGCGTTGCGGGGGAGCAGTGGCGCGAGTCGGTCGAGGTCGGAGACCGGGGTATCGGCGAAACCGGACAGATCCAATGTTTCGACCTGCGCCACAGGTGCGCGATCGGTCGTGAAGCCGTCGGCCGCGGTGGTGAGAACCAGCGCCGCGCGCGATGTTCCGAGGATCCTGTCGGCGCGCTGCGCGGGACTGAGTGGATCCAGCGGCAGGTAAACTCCGCCGGCCCGGCACACCGCGTGCGCGGCGACGATGGACTCGATGCCACGCGTCATCGCCACCGCGACCACGGTTTCGGGCCGAATGCCCTCGTCGATGAGCCAGCGCGCGAGCCGATGGACCCGGCTGTCGAATTCACCGAACGAGAGCGTCACGCCGTTCGCGGTGACGGCGGGCGCGTCGGCGGAGATCGTCGCCGTCACCGACCAGTCGGCCAGCGTGCTGCCGCGTGTTTCCGACGGCATCGCGGCAGCCATGGCTTCCTCGACGGAACCGTCGAGATCGGTCGCCAGCGTGGACAATACGGCGCCGAGGCGATCACTGAGCCGGGTGGCGACCGGGCCGGGCACTGCGGCCGCATCGTGGTGCAGCATCAGCGCGAACTCGGCGCCGGGCAACGCGGTCACCGTGACCGGGAAGTCGGTCAGCCCGTCCACATCGACGTCCACCACCTGAACACCACCGGGATCCGGCTGCAACAGACCGGCTTTCGGGAAGTTCTGGAACACGACGAGCGAATCGAACAGCCGTCCGATTCCCAGCGCCCGCTCGATGGTGGCCAACCCGAGGTATCCCCGGGCCTGGCCGTCGAACGAGGTCTGCTGCAATCGCCCGAACTGCTCGGCCACCGGCCGGCCGGCCGCGAGCGACACCCGCACCGGCACGGTATTGCTGAACAATCCGACCATCCCGCCGACTCCGGCGAGATCAGCGGGACGCCCGGAAACCACGGTCCCGAACACCACATCGGTGCGCCCGAAGTGATCCGCGAGCACCATCGCCCACGCGCCCTGCAGCACGGTATTCACGGTCAGCCCGTGCCGCCGGGCGTTCTCGGCCAAGGCTGTCGCCACGTCGGCGGCGAGCGGAACCCGCAGTCCGACCGGACGCTGTCGCTGGGCCGTCGTCGAATCCACCGGATCGGTTGCGGATGTAGGGGTGGCGGCGAGCAGGGTCGGTGTGCGCAGGCCGGTGAGGCTTTCGGTCCACCAGTGCAGGGTCGCTGTGGTGTCGCGGGTGGCGAGCCAGGTGAGGTAGTCGCCGAAGTAGACGGGGGGCGAGAGGGTCTCGCCGGTGTAGAGGGCGAGGGTTTCCCGGACCATCGTCGGTACCGACCAGCCGTCGGCCAGGAGGTGATGGGCGATCAGAACCAGCCAGTGCGAGGTGTCGGTGAGGCGGATCAGGAGGCCGCGGATCAGCGGCGGCTGATCGATGTCGAACGGTTCGGAGCCGGCGCGCCGCACCGACAGCCGTGCTCGTGCTTCGGGATCAGGTGTCTCGCGCAGATCCTCGACCTGCCACGAGACCCCCGGTACCCGCGGCACGATCTGCACCGGCTGGTCGAACTGTTCATAGCTGAACGCCGCGCCGAGGTTCGGATGCCGCCGCATCATGCTCGCGAACGCCGCACCCATGCGCTCCGGATCGACGACGCCGTCGAGGCTGAAGCGGGCCGTCATCGTGTACACGTCGTCGGCGCCGTCGCGCAGTGCGTGGAACAGCAATCCCTCCTGCAAGGGGGACAGCGGGAGCACGTCGGCGACCGGTCCGTAGGTAGCGCTGAACTCGTCCACGTCGCTCTGCGCGAGCGCTGCGATCAGGCGGCCGGGCGCTGTCGGGAGCGACGACGAGACAGCGGGTGCCGACTCGAATCCCACGGCGGTCGTGGGATGGTGCGGCTCGGGGGCCGCCTCCGCGGCCAGCGCGGCGAGGCTGCGCCGGGTCAGTAGTTGCTGGGGGAGGAGGGTGAGGCCCTCGGCGCGCAGGCCGCTGCTGACGGTGATGGCGGTGATGCTGTCGCCGCCGACGGCGAAGAAGTCGTCGTCCATGCTGACGGTGTCGAGGCCGAGGGTGGTCGAGATCGCCTGGTGGACAGCATGTTCGGCAGCGGTAGCCGGCGCGCGTCCGGACTCGTCCGTTGCCGGGTCCGGGAGCGCCGTGCGGTCGAGTTTGCCGTTGACCGTGGTGGGCAGGGCGTCGAGGACGACGAGTCGCGCAGGCACCATGTGCTCGGGGACCAGGTCGGCCAGGCGGGTCCGGGCGGCCGAGGTATCGAGCTCGCCGGTCGCGGCGACGACGTAGCCGATCAGGGTGGGGCGCCCGGCGATGTCCCGGATATCGGCTGCCGCGGTACGGATCTCGGTCAGACCTTCGAGTGCCGCAGCCACATCACCGAGTTCGACGCGGTGGCCGCGGATCTTCACCTGGTTGTCGACCCGGCCCAGGTATTCGTAGCCGAGCCCGGGAACCCAGCGCGCCCGGTCGCCGGTGCGGTACATCCGCGCTCCCGGCGGACCGTACGGATCGGCGACGAAAGATTGCGCGGTAGTGGCGAACCGGCCGAGGTAGCCCCGCGCGATCTGCGGACCGGCGAGGTACAGCTCGCCGACCTGTCCGTCGGCGACGATCTGCAATCCGTTGTCCAACAGGTGAGCCCGTGAGCCCGCGACCGGCATCCCGATCCGTGGACCAGCGCCGTCGATCGGCGCCCCGATCACATCCACCGTCGCCTCGGTCGGGCCGTACAGATTGACCGCCGCGAACCCGCCGCGATCGATCGCGCCCCACAGCTCCGCCGAGCAGGCATCGCCGCCGATCACCAGCGTCAGTGGCGGGCGCGCTGTCTCATCGGCGCTGTCGGCGGTCGCGAGATCGGTCGCTGTCGAGATCTGCCCGATCCCCTCGGTGCTCGCTGTCGCCGACTTCCGGCCGACCGGGCTCGACTGTGCCGACGACGGTAGTTCGCTGGTCAAGCCGTGTGCCAGCAGGGCGGCGACCAACGACGGAGTGCCGTCGACGACGTCGATACCGTCCTGGGCGAAAGCCTCGACCAAGGCGGCCGGGTCACGCCGGGTATCGCTGTCGTACACGTGGATTCGATGTCCGGCGGTCATCCACAGCAGTGGGTCGAGCGAGGCGTCGAAGGCGAAGGAGGTGGTGTGCGCGATGGTCAGCTGACGGTCGCCCGCGCGCCTCGCGGCGGCGGCGTGGATCCCGGCGCGGTGCGCGGCGACGAGTGCGGCCAGGGAGCCGTGCTGTACGACAACGCCTTTCGGCTGTCCGGTCGAGCCCGAGGTGTAGATCACGTAGGCCGCGTGCTCGGGCCGCACCGCGAGAGCGAAATCGGTGTCCGCGTTGTCGTCGAGCCGCGCACGGAAGTCGGCGTCGTCGATCGCGATGGCGTCGGCGCCGAGCTGGGCCGCCAACTCACCGGCGCTGAGCACCACGGCGGGGCCCGCGTCCGCGATCGTGGCGCGCAGCCGGGCGACCGGATGTTCCGGATCCAGGGGCAGATAGGCGCCGCCGGCTCGCCAGACGGCGAGCACCGCGACGACGAATTCCACATCGCGGGGTAGCGCGAGGCCGACGATCACGTCCGGCCCGACCCCGGCCTCGCGCAGCAAGCGCGCGAGCCGGTTCACCCGGAGCCGAAGTTCGGCGGCGGTGTACTCGGCCTGCGCCGAACTCAGCACCACGGCGTCTCGTTGCTCGGTGAGCACCTGTTCGAGAAGGTCGGGGACCATCGCGACCGACTGCTCGTCGTCGTGAAGAGCCCGGGTTTCGGTGTCCGGCAGCTGCATTGCCGTCGAGCGCGCGGCCAGCAGCCGCGTGCGCTCGGCCGGATCGAGCAGTTCGAGCGCACCCACCGCGATCTTGTCCGACCCGGTGAAGGACTCGATCACCCGGGCCAACCGGCCGATCCGCCCGCGCACCGTGTCCGCGTCGTTGGTTCGCGCATCGGATTCGAATCCGAGCAGCACCGTGCCGTCGGGCAGCGGAGTGACGGTCAGCCCGAGGTCCTCCGGGGGCCCGCCTGCCACATTGCGCAGCACACCACGCGCGCCGTCGAAATCGAGGGTGAAGTCGAAAACCTTGAGGTTGATGCCGATTCCGTGCAGGAGTTCGCCCGCACCGTGGCCGTGGAAGTCGCGGGCGAGGTCGTCGCCGCTGTAGCGCTGGTGCTTGCGGACCTCGCGCAGGATGTCGGCGATGCGGGGACCCAGCTCACCGAGCCGGTCGCCCGCGCTCACCGTGACCCGTAGGGGAAGCACGTTCACCGCCATGGCGGGTGTGCGCAGGGCGGCACGGCCGACCCGGCCCATCAGCAGCATCGACACCACCACATCGGCGGTGCCGAGCTGGCGGTGCAGGAACGCGGCGTAGCAGGCGACGAGCGCGTCGGCCCACGTGATGCCGTGCCGTTCGGCGCTTTCGCGCAGTGCCGCGAGCAGTTCGGTGGACAGGGTGGCTTCGGCGCGGATCGTCCGCTCGACCGCACCGCCCAGGTGGCGACCGCGACCGTCGAGATCCGGCCACGGGGTGAGCTGGTCGCGCCAGTAGGCGCGGTCGGCCTCGAATTCGGACCCGGCCCGGTAGGCCTGCTCCTCGGCGACCAGCTCGGCGATGGTTCCGAAAGTTTGTTTCGGCGACGGCGTTCCGCGTCGGAGGGAGGTGTAGTGGGCGGCGACCCGGCGCGAGAGCAGCGCCGCGCTGTAACCGTCGACGATGAGGTGGTGGTAGAGCTGCACGCACCAGACCACGCAGTCGGAGATGCGGATCAGCGTGTAGTTGTAGAGCTGCCGGTCGACCATGCCCCGGCACCGTTGCGCGGCCTGCTCGCGCTCCAGCGCGACGGCCTCGTAGGCCAAAGCCATCGGCTCCGCAGCCGCCCGGAGATCGACGGTCGGTCGCAGCACCGCTTCGGCATTGCTCACGAATTGCCTTGGCCCGTCAGCGGTTTCGGTGAACCGCAGCCGCATGTTCTCGGCCTCGGTGACGGTGCGACGGATCGCCTCGCTCAGCAGGCCGACATCGATCGGAGCGTCCCCGGTGATCTCCAGGACCTCGCCGACCAGGTAGCGCCCGGACTCGGGATCGAAGCGCTGGGCATTCCAGATGCCGAGCTGCGGTCCGGTCAGCGGCAACTCGAGACCATCTGTCACGGCAACTCCCTCCCTCGTCACATTCACAATCAGTTAGGTTAGCCTAACTTAACTAATTGCGGAATACCTATGTTCGGCTGCCGCATCGCCGCAGGTCTAGCGCACCTTGGCGGCATCCTTCGCCAGCGGAATCACCAGTGGCGTACCGGTTTCCGGGTCGTCGACGATTCGGCACCGCAACGAGAAGACCTCGTCGACGAGCTCGGCGGTCACGATGTCGGCGGGCGCACCCGTCGCGACCACCCGCCCGTCGCGCATGGCGACGAGGTGATCGGCGTAGCGGAAGGCGTGGTTGAGGTCGTGCAACACGGCCACGACGGTCCGCCCGGATTCGCGGTTCAGTGACCGGCACAGATCGAGCAACTGGATCTGATAGGCGATGTCGAGATAGGTCGTCGGCTCGTCGAGCAGGATCAGCGGGGTGTCCTGGGCGAGCACCATCGCGATCCACACCCGCTGGCGCTGACCGCCCGAGAGCTCATCGACCATCCGCGCCGACAACTCGGTGACACCGGTCGCCGCCATCGCCGAGGTGACGGCTTCCTCGTCGGCCTTGGACCACTGCCGCAGCAGCGTCTGATGCGGATAGCGGCCGCGGGCAACGAGATCGGCGACCCGGATGCCGTCCGGCGCGGTGGAGGTCTGGGGCAGCAGACCGATCTGCCTGGCCACCTGCTTCGCCGGGTAGGAACTGATCGGTTTGCCGTCGAGCAGCACGGTTCCGGACTCGGGGGTGAGCAGCCGGGCCAGCGCGCGCAGCAGCGTGGACTTGCCGC
Organism: Nocardia sp. NPDC057272; assembly: GCF_042668615.1. NCBI lineage: Bacteria > Bacillati > Actinomycetota > Actinomycetes > Mycobacteriales > Nocardiaceae > Nocardia > Nocardia sp. NPDC057272. The sequence goes on from NZ_JBHUYK010000030.1 coordinate 68,861, forward strand.
ACGCGTTCGGGCCGATGATCACCGTGAACTTGCCGTCCGGGATATCCACCGACAGCTGGTCGCTGATCGTGGTGCCCTTGTAGCCGAGGCGGACCCGGTCGGCGCGCAGCCGTGAAGTGTCGTTCATCTTTTCGCTTTCCTAGTTCCGTCGCGCCTCGGCGACCAGCAGATATGCCAGGTACAGGCCACCGACCGAGACGGTGACGAGGCCGACCGGCACGGTGGTCGGGGCGAACGCGTGCTGGGCGATCCAGTCGCAGGTGATCAGCAACATCGCTCCCATCGCCGCCGAGGGCGCGAGCGCGATCGACGGTGTGCGGGCCAGCTTGCGCGCCAGATGCGGTGCGGCGAGGGCGACGAACGCGATCGGGCCCGCGACCGCCGTCGCCACCGCGGTGAACGCGACGCTGAGCACGATCAGCCACAGCATCGCCCGGCTGACATTCAGACCGAACGCCCGGGCGGTGTCGTCACCGAGTTCGAGGATCTGCAAGCGGGGTGCCGCCGGGATCAGCGCGATCGCCAGCAGCGCGAGGATCACCACCGCAGGACCGACCTGCGGCCACGAGAGTCCGTTGAGCGTGCCCGCACCCCAGGCCGCCGCCGACATCGCCGCGTCCAGGTCGGCGCGCAGGATCAGCCAGGTGTTGATCGAGGCGAGCATGGCGCTGACGCCGATGCCGACGATGATCAGCCGGAACCCGGCCACGTTGTGCCGGAACGCGAGTAGGTGGATGACCAGGGCAGCGCCGAGCCCGCCGATCACCGCACCGGTCGCGGTCTGCAGGTGCCCACCGCCCAGGGTCAGGATGGCGATCAGCGCGCCGGTGTAGGCGCCGGTGTTGAACCCGACGATGTCCGGGCTGCCCAGCGGATTCCTGGTCACCGATTGCAGAATGGCGCCGCTCACGCCCAGCGCGGCGCCGAGGATCAGGGCGAGCAGGATGCGCGGCAGCCGCCAGTCCCACACCACCAGCCGGTCGAACCGCTCGTCGCCGATCACCAGCGCGCGCAGCACCCGCAGTGGCGGGATCAGGTAGTCACCGCTGCCGAGGGCCAGCACCGCCGTCACCACCGAGATCGTGAGCAGGACAGCGCAGACCACCAGGGTGCGCACGCCGATCCGGGCGGAGAAACGTGTTCCGCGCGGCCGGACCACCAGCATCGCGCGGCCGAAATCGATCGTCGAACTCATGCGGCGGCACCTACTCTTGCGCGACGGGCCAGCCAGATCAGTACCGGCGCCCCGAGGAACGCGGTGACCAAGCCTGCGGGGACTTCATCGGGACGAATGACGAGGCGGCCCACGATGTCGGCCGACAGCACCAGGATCGGTGCGAGCACCAGCGAATAGGCGAAGATCCAGCGCTGGTCGGGTCCGATCAGCCAGCGGGCCACATGCGGAACCGCGAGACCGACGAACGCGATCGGGCCCACCGCGGCGGTGGCGGTGCCGCACAGCAGCACCACCGCCAGCGCGGTGAACAGGCGCGTGCGGCCCACGTGCACACCCAGCGAGTGCGCCAGATCGTCGCCGAGCGCGACCGCGTTGAGCGAGCGCGCGCACAGCGCCGCGATGATCAGACCCGCCGCGATGAACGGGGTTGCGCCGTAGAGGATCTCGAATCCGCGTCCGGTGAGTCCGCCGGAATCCCACTGACGCATTTCGTCGAAAGCCTTGGGGTGCATCAGGATCAAGCCCCTGGTCAGGCCGCCGAGAACCGCGGTGGCGGCGACGCCGGCCAGCGTCAGCCGCACGGGGTCGGTACCGGATCGGCCGGCGGTGCCCACGCGGTAGACGACCACCGACACCAGGGCGGCGCCGAGGAATCCGAACCAGACGTACGAGGTGATCTCGCTCACGCCGAACATCGCGACGGCGATCGTGATCGCGAAGGCCGCTCCCGCGTTGACGCCGAGCAGGCCGGGGTCCGCCAGCGGGTTGCGGGTCAGGCCCTGCATCAAGCAGCCCGCGACGCCGAGCGCGAGCCCGACCAGCAGCCCGAGCAGCGTGCGTGGCACGCGGTACTCGGTGACGGTCACGTGATCGGGAGTAGTGCTCACGCCGAACAGTGCCTGCCAGACATCGCCGATCGCAATGGCTTTCGTGCCGACCAGCAGGCTGAGAGCACATACTGCGACCAGCGCGAATGCGGCAAGAAGCCACCCGCACCAACGCGGATTTCTCATCAGGTGTTCTCTCTCGCGGCGAAACTGGGTCGTCTTGGAGGTTAGCCTAAGCAAGGTCTTGATAGGTGAGGCTTACCTCGCTATGGTCACATCTCGCCCGGACCGCAGCTTGTGCGCCGCGCATCTCACCACGAGGAACACGAAAGGTTCACCCCCGTGAAAATCACCAAGTTCGCCCTGCTGGCCTCCACCGTCAGCGTTGCCCTCGGCATCGCTGCCGGAACCAGCCACGCAGCACCTGCCGCGGATGAGCCGATCAACTTCACCTCCACCACCACCGAGACCTCGACGATCATCGGCACCGACGCGGGCTCGATGGTGGTCGAGGACGGCGTCTTCAAGATCAAGGCCGCCAACGGCACCACCGTCGCGGGTACCGAATTGGCCTTCCGCGTAGACGAATTCGTGTTCCCGATCGCCGCCGACATCTCCGGCCGCACCGCCACGCTGACCCCGCAGTTCGACCTGGCGCACGCCACCTACAAGCCGGTCGCGCTGCCCTTCGAGGACAAGGCGCCGTGGAAGAGCGAGTACGACCGTGAGCAGGCCGCCTGGAGCCGCATGACCGGCACCATCTCCCTGGGCGCCAGCATCGCCACCCTGGTCGGCGGCCTCGGCGGCGGCGCGGTCGGTTGTGTGCTCGGCGGCATCGCGGGCGCCACCATCGCCTCGGCCACCATCGTCGGCATGTTCGGCCCGTTCATCCCGGCCGCAGCCGTGGGCTGCGTCGCCGGCATCATGGCCATCGGCGCGCTCGGCACCCTCGCGGGCCAGATCTTCATCACCGCCCCCGTCGCGATCATGGCCGCGGTGCAGTACTTCACCACCATCAACTCGCCGATGCCGAACAACCCCGCCCCGGCTGCCAAGTAGGCGATCAGGACCTCGGCCGAATCGGCCGAATACGAACCTCGCGGAGGGGACAACTCAGCGAGAGACAAATCCCGCCCGGTCAGCATCGGGCGGGATTCGTTGTGTCCGAACCACTTCGGTCAGTTGGTCTCGGACGTCTTCTCGTTCGGCGCGGGGATCTGCCGCAGCAGCCCCATGACCAGCCCGGCGGCGATGGCGGTGAGCCCGATGCCGACCACCGAGTTCACCTGCAGCGCTTGGGTGTAGGCCTCGCGCGCCACGGTGGGCAACTCGGCGCCCAGCGTTTCGGGCAGTGTCGTCGCGACGTGCAGGGCGCCCGCGAGGGTGTCCTCGGCCACCTGCGCGACCTCCGGTGGGAGTCCGGCGGGCAGCTGCTCCGACATCTGCCCGCGGTAGACGGCGGTGCCGATGCTGCCGATCACCGCCACGCCCAGCGCCGCCGACAATTCCTGACCGGTCTCGGAGATGGCCGAGGCGGCACCGGCGCGTGCCGGGTCGACCGCGCCGACGATCAGGTCGAGGCCGAGGACGAACATCGGGCTCAGACCGAGGGAGAACACCACCATGCCGGTGACGATCAACGCCAGGTCGTCGGCGCCGGAGAGCTGAGTGAACAGCGCGTACCCGGCCATGGCGATGATCAGGCCGCCGGTCATCAGGTAGGCGGGCCGGATCTTGGGCGCGAGCACGCTCACCACACCGGCCGCCACCACCATCGCGGCCGCTTGCGGTACGGTCCACAATCCGGCCTCGAATGCCGAAAGGCCCAGCACCAGTTGCAGATACTGCGAGAGCAGCAGGAACAGCCCACCCATCGCCAGCATGGCCACCATCAACGCGACCAGCGAGCCGCTGAACCGGACATTGCCGAACAGGTGCAGGTCGATCAGCGGGTTGGTCAGGCGCTTCTGGCGCAGGACGAACACCGTGCCGAGTACCAGACCGCCGACCAGCACGCCGATGGCCTCGATCGACCAGCCGTCCTTGGCCAGCTCCTTGATGCCGTAGATGACGCCCATCACCGACAGCAGTGACAGGACCGCGCTGAGAATGTCGAGCTTGCCCGGATTCGGGTCCTTGTACTCGGGCAGCAGGAACGGGCCGGTCGCCAGCAGCAGCACCATCGCGGGCACCGCCACCAGGAATACCGAACCCCACCAGAAGTTCTCGAGCATCGCGCCACCGACGAGCGGTCCGATCACCATGCCGACCATGAAACTGGTCATCCACACACTGATCGCGGCGGTGCGCTGGCGGTCGTCGTGAAACATGTTGCGGATCAGCGCCAGCGTGGACGGCATCAGCGTCGCCCCCGCGATGCCGAGCAGCGCGCGGGTGCCGATCAGCATGTTGGCGCTGGTCGAATACGCGGCGATCACGGAGGCGACGCCGAAGGCCAATGCGCCGATCATCAGGAGTTTGCGCCGGCCGATGCGGTCGCCGAGGGTGCCCATGGTGATGAGGAAGCCGGCGACCAGGAAGCCGTAGATGTCGAGGATCCACAGCAATTGGGAGCTGCTGGGTTCGAGTGCTTCGCTGATGCGCGGGATCGCCAGGTAGAGCACGCTCAGGTCCATCGAGATGAGCAGTGTCGGCAGGGCGAGGACGGCCAGTCCGATCCACTCCTTGATCCCGGCCGTCGTGGTGGATTCCGGCGGGGACTGGTCGCGCTGGGTGGACGTCACCCTACGACCGTACCGACGGATTCGCCTTCGGTGCCAGCGAGTTTTCCGGCGGTGCGCCCCGTAAGTCATTGGACATTCCGGACCGATGACCACGATCATGGGCTCGGTGTCCACACGTAATGAACAGCTCAGGCTCGTCGATTCGCCGCGTCAGCCGCAGGATCAGGGCGAGCCGTTTCCGTGGTCGGCGACCATCGACTCGACCTATTCGACCCGCGACGCGATCGACGCGCTCGCCCTCGCCCCGTTCCTGCGCGGCGACCAGCCGTTCGCCCGCCAGGCCCACCTCGACCGGGTGCGCCCCGACGCGGCGCTGCGGCCCACCGACTCGCGGATCGTGCGCTCGGTCGCCGACGACGACAGCAGTGCCTTGCTCGCGGCCGGTGACGGCTGGGCATTGCGGGCAGTGCGGTGGGCGAGCGGTTCGGCCACGATCGAGGTCACCGCGGTGAGCGACGAACTCGCCGTCGACGTGCTGGCACAGGCCACCGATGGGGCTTCACTGTCACGTGACAGTGAAGCCACGGTCGAGATGGGATTCTGGCACATGGACGTCCGGCGCCCCGCGCGCAGACGACGCCAGATCGCGGCGCCCGCGTGGGCGGAGATCCGTGGCAACTACACCGGCTCGGTGTCGGCGAGCATGGAGCGATTGATGGGGCTCGGCGTCGCCGATATCAAGGGACGGCTGGTGCTGCTGCACGGTGAGCCCGGTACCGGCAAGACCACCGCGCTGCGTGCGCTCGCGCGGTCGTGGGCGCCGTGGTGTCAGGTCGACTGTGTCGTCGATCCGGAAGAACTGTTCAGCAATCCCGGCTACCTGATGGAAGTCGCGGCGGGCGCCGACGGCGACGACGAGGACGGCCGCTGGCGGCTGCTGGTGCTGGAGGACTGCGACGAACTGATCCGCGGCGAGGCGAAAGAAGCGGCGGGGCAGAAGCTTTCGCGTCTGCTCAATCTCACCGACGGCATGCTGGGCCAGGGCCGCAACGTGTTGATCGCGATCACCACCAACGAAGACCTCTCCCGGCTGCACCCCGCCGTGGTGCGGCCGGGCCGTTGCCTGGCCCAGCTCGAGGTCGGCCGCCTCTCGGCGACGGAAGCCGACGAGTGGCTGGCCCGCCACAACGGCGCTCCCGTCGAGTCGAGCTTCCCGGACGGTGCGACCCTCGCCGAACTGGTCGCCCACCGCGACGGCGGGATCCAGATCCGATCCACCATCGACCACTCCACCGACGTCGGCATGTACCTCTAGCGCTGCGGGCGTGCTGGTCAGGGCGTGCCGACCGGGCGGATGTGCGCCCTGACCAGCTCGGTGAGGTGACGGCCGACGCGGTCGAGCGGCTCGGTGCTGTGCTTGGCCAGCGACATCACCACCGCGCCCTCGATCGTGGCGATGACGGTCGTCGCCAAGGAACTGGCGGTGTCGGGGTCGATGTTCTCCGCGCGCAGCCGGGTCTCCAGTGTCCGCTCCCAGTCGTCGAACGCCTCGCCTGCCGCGTCGGCCGCGGCGGGTGACTCCGAGCGTCCGAGTGCCGCGGCCACGATCGGGCAGCCGGCGAGGAAGTCGCTGGACTCGACGACCTGTTTCCACGCGTCGGCGAACGACGCGATGGTCTCCTCCGGCTTGGTGTTCTTGCTGAAGGTCTCGATCAGCGTGGTCATCGCCCGGCCCGCGACCCGGGTGGCCTCGGTGATCAACTCGGACTTGCCGCCGGGGAAGTTCAGGTAGATCGTCCGGCGGGAGAGCCCGCTGTGGTCGAGCAGGTTCGCGACACCGGTCCCGGCCACGCCGTTGCGGCGCACGAGATCGATCGTGCTCTGGACGAGTCCGTCGCGTGCTGCCATCGACATCCTTTCGATCGGTCCGATTGAAGTATACCGATCGGTGTACTACCGTCGGGTAAGTACACCGATCGGTGTACTCGACGTGATCCGCGGAGGAGCCGACGATGACAGCCCTGAGCGATCCGCTCGCCCTGCCGTGCGGCCAGGTACTGCCCAACCGGCTGATGAAAGCCGCGCTCAGCGAGGGGCTCGGTACCGCCGCCGGCGCGCCGGACGAACGGCTCGAGCGGCTCTACAGCCGGTGGGGCACTGGCGGTTTCGGTCTGGTGGTCACCGGCAACGTGATGGTCGACCACGACCATCTCGGTGAGCCGGGCAATGTCGTGATCGCCGACGAACGCCACCTCGACGACCTGCGCCGCTGGGCACGAACCGCCAAGGACGGTGGCACCCGGCTCTGGATGCAGATCAATCACCCCGGGAGGCAAGCTAATCCGCTCGCGACCCGGTCGCAGCCGGTAGCGCCCTCGGCGATCGGGCTGGGTCTGCCCGGTATCCCGGCGCCGCGCGCGCTCACCGACGCCGAGATCGTCGACATCGTGCACCGATTCGCCACCACCGCGCGGATCGCCGAGCGCGCGGGCTTTGACGGCGTGCAGATCCACGGCGCGCACGGCTACCTCGTCTCACAGTTCCTCTCGCCGCTGGCCAATCAGCGCGACGACCGCTGGGGTGGTGACCCGCAACGGCGCGCGCGATTCGTGCTGGAGGTGGTGCGCGCGATCAGGGCCGAGGTATCGACGTCGTTCGCCGTCGCGATCAAGCTCAACTCCGCGGACTTCCAGCGCGGCGGCTTCACCGAGGACGAGTCGCGCGAGGTGGTGCGCCGCCTCGCCGCCGAGCAGCTGGATCTGATCGAGATCAGCGGCGGCAGTTACGAATCGCCCGCGATGATGGGCAGGCCTGCGGCGCGTTCGGCGAGCACCGTCGCGCGCGAGGCGTACTTCCTCGAGTACGCCGAGTCGGTCCGGGCGGCCGCCGGGTCGGTGCCGCTGGCCGTCACCGGCGGATTCCGTTCCCGCGTGGCCATGGTCGACGCGGTCGAGTCGGGAGAATGCGATGTCGTGGGCCTCGGCAGGCCCAGTGCGGTGTCACCCGACGCCGCGGGCGACATCCTGCACGCGCGCACAGCCCGGCTGCATTCGCCGCAGATCTCGCTGCGCCTGCCCGCGCGCGTATCCACACTGTCCAACGTCAAGAGCCTCGAAGGTGCCCTCGACCTGCAGTGGCACACCGATCAGCTGCATCTGCTCGGGGCGGGCGACGAGCCCGACCCCGACCGCACACCGTGGCTCACGGTAGCGGCCATGCTGAAACATCACGGCGTCGACGCGTTCCGTAGCAGAAGGGGATCGACAATGAACAACAAGGACCCGAAGCGGCGCAAGTTCGAGGTCGAGCGGGCGGTGGGTCGCTATGTCGCCAACCCGGCGGTCCGCGCGCTGAGCCGGATCGGCATCCGCACCTCGTTCGCGACCGAGCTCGAGACGATCGGACGCAAGTCCGGGCAGGCCAGGGTGGTGCCGGTCTCGGTGGCGTTCGACGACAGCGGCGCGTGGGTGATCAGCCAGCACGGGACCAGGTCGGGGTGGGCCGCCAATATCGGCGCGGAACCGAAAGTACGCGTCCGCCAGGGGAAGCGGTGGCGAACCGGGACCGCTGAGCTGCGCCCGGACGACGATGTCGTCGCGCGGGCTCGCGCCTTCGCACCCAATCCGGTGTTCGCCGGGCTGACCGCGGCGAGCTTCCGCGCGTTGCAGAGCACGCCGGTCTCGGTCCGGATCACCTTCACCGACTGACGACCTTCGCCGTGGCCGCGCAGGCCAGGGTGAGTACCAGCGGAACGGCCAGTGCCGCGGTGAGCGGGATCACGGCGGTGAGCCAGCCGATCATCGCGGGGCCCGCGAGCAGGCCGAGGTAGCCGATGGTGAAGACGCGCGACATATCCGTGGCCGCTGTCGTGCCGCCGAGATTGCCCGCGGTGGAGAAGATCTGGGGGACGCCGCCCGCCAGGCCGAGGCCGCACATCGCCCAGCCGAGAAGGGTGAGTGGCAACCACGGCGATCCGATGACCACCGCGAATCCCGCTGCGGCGAGCAGGCTTCCGTAGCGAACCATCGCGACGGGGCCGACGGCCGCGCTGATCCGGTCGGCGATGAATCGGCCGAGGGTCATGGTGGCGGAGAAGGCGCCGAAGGCGAGGGCGGCACTCGCCTCGGACGCGTCGAGGTGTTCGCGTACCTGCAGCGCGCTCCAGTCGGCCGCGACGCCCTCGGCGAGGAGAAGGACGAACGCGATACACCCGAGCGAGAACACTTTGCGTGACCGCCGGCGCCGCTCGCTCCGCTGATCGATGCGGAGGCGAGTCGTGTCGGCGGGAACGACGGATGTCGCACCCTGGCTCGCACCGTCAACGGCTCGGCTGTCGGCACTGTCGTAATGCTCTGCATGCGAGGGTGATTCGGCCTCGCTGTGGCCGAGCAAGTGCGGCACCAGCAGTGCGGTGACGCACAATCCGCCGATTCCGGCGCAGAGCAGCGTCAGCTGGGATGCCCACCCCGCGTGCTGGGCGGCCGCCCCCACCAGCGAACCGGCGAACGCGCCCGCCGAGAACATCGCATGGAACGCCGACATGATCGGTCGGCGGTACGCACGTTCGACGTGGACCGCCTGGGTGTTCATCGACACGTCGAGCGCGCCCATGCCGAACCCGAAGCAGGCCAGGGCAATCGCCAAGGTGATCGGACCGGTCGCCAGGCCCGGGCCGATCACTGTCACGGAGATGGCCGATGCGGCCAGGGCGACCAGCGTGCGGCTGCCGAACCGGTCGGCGGCGGGGCCTGCCAGCCGCATGCCGACGAGCGCGGAGCCCGACATCAGCAGCACGAGCACGCTGAGCGTCGAGGGTGACACCCCGGTCCGGTCGGTGATCGCCGGAATGTGGACCACCCACATCGCGAGCAGGAACCCGTTCAGCGTGAAAGCCGCGAATACCGCGGCCCTGGCCGGCAGAAACCCGCGGTCGATCGTCGCTGCACTCACCACTTCGACGGTACCGGCCACGAGATCCCGGTATTTCGAGATCACCGGGCCCTGGTGGTCGACTGCTACGGCTGGGGTGTCCAGGCTCCGGTGGCGGCGGTCTCCTTGGCGTAGTCGGTGAAGTCGCGCGCCTCGCGGCCGAGGGCTCGGCGGACACCGTCGGCGGTGGGGGTGTTGCGGCCGTCGAGGATGGTGCCGAACAGGTAGTCGAGCAGGCTGATCACGTCATCGGGAACCTGGTATTCACTCAGGGCCGCAACGAATTCCGGCCTCGAGACGGGAACGAAGGCGATCTCGCGACCGGTGGCCGCGGCGATCTCGCCGACCGCGTCGGCGAAGGTCAGGGCGCGCGGGCCGGTGAGCTCGTAGAGCTGACCCGCGTGGCGCGAGTCGGTGAGCGCGGCCGCCGCCACCTCGGCGATGTCGTCGACGTGTACGAACGGTTCCGGCACATCACCGTTGGGCAGCGCCACCGCACCGGCGAGCACGTCGTCGACGAAGGCGCCTTCGCTGAAGTTGTGCGCGAAGAAGGCGCAGCGCACGATGGTCCAGCTCAGACCCGAATTCCGCACGATCTCTTCGCATTCGAGCGCTTCGGGTTCGCCGCGACCGGACAGCAGCACCACCGAGCGCGCGCCCGCGGCTCGGGCGGCGGCGGTGAACGCGCGGATGATGTCCGGGGCCCCGGGCACGGCGAGGTCGGGCTGGAAGGCGAGATAGACGGAGTCGACACCGGCGAGCGCGGGCGCCCAGGTCTGCCGGTCGGTCCAATCGAAGGGGATCGCCGCGGTGCGCGAGCCGTGGCGGACCGGCCGGCCCGCGGCTTCGAGGAGGGCCGCCACCCGGCTGCCGGTCTTGCCGGTAGCGCCGGTGATGAGGGAAAGCTGCTGGTGAGAAGCGGTGTTTGTCATGAGATAAGTACACCGTCGCGCGGCCCGCGGCGACATCGTCGTGCCGCTCACGAACATGCGTCGTCGTCTACGGGTTGTCGTCTACTGTGGAGTGGTGGATGCGTTAGCCGGTCTGCTCGAAGGTCCACGCGCCCGCGGTGCGTTCCTCATGTGTTCGCTGCTGAACCCACCGTGGTCGCTGCGCGTGCAGGACGAAGCCCCGCTCACGGTGCTCGCGATGATCCGCGGAAAGGCTTGGGTCAGTACCGATTCCATGCCGCCGCGGCAACTCGGCGCGGGTGATGTCGCGGTCTTTCGTGGGCCGCAGCCGTATACGGTGGCCGACGATCCGGCGACCGAACCCCAGGTCGTCATCCAGCCGGGGCAGGTCACCACCACGCCCGAGGGCGAGATCCTGTGCGAGACACTGAGTCTCGGTGTCCGCCAGTGGGGCACCGATATCGACGGTGAGACGCTGATGGTCACCGGAACCTACGAATCCACGGGCGCGGTGAGCAGACGATTGCTGCGTGCGCTGCCGCGGGTCGCGGTGCTGCCGCGCGGCGAGCTCGATACCCGCCTGCTCGATCTGCTCGTCGACGAGGTGACCAAGGACCTGCCCGCGCAAACCGCCGTTCTCGACCGCCTGCTCGACCTGCTGCTCATCGCCGCCCTGCGTGCCTGGTTCGCCCGCGACGACGCCCCCGCCTGGTACCACGCCTACAGCGATCCGCTGGTCGGCAAGGCCCTGCGCCTGCTCCAGCACAATCCGGCCCATCCGTGGACGGTGGTCGCGCTGGCCGAAGCGGTCGGCATGTCCCGTGCCGCGCTGGCCCGCCGGTTCAGCGAGCTGGTCGGGGAACCGCCGATGAGCTTCCTGACCGAATGGCGGCTCTCGCTCGCCGCCGATCTGCTCGCCGAATCCGACGCGACCGTGGAATCCATCGCTCACCAGGTCGGATACGGCAGCGCCTTCGCCCTCAGCACCGCCTTCAAACGGCACTTCGGGGTGAGCCCGCGCGACCACCGGCAGGGGAGCGCGGCATGATGGCCCGATGAGCTATCCCGTCCTGTGGCCGATGCCGACCCGGTGGGCCGACAACGACCAGTACGGCCACGTGAACAACGTGACCTACTACTCCTACTTCGACACCGCCGTGAACGCCTGGCTGATGCGCGCCACCGGTACCGACATCACCGAGCTGCCCGCGCTCGGCGTCGTCGCGCAGACTTCGTGCCGATTCCACGGTTCGGTCAGCTTTCCCGACCAGCTCCAGGTGGGCCTGCGGATCGCCCGCCTCGGCACCTCGAGCATCACCTACGACCTGGCGATCTTCCGTGCGGGCGAGGACGGTCCCGAGCTCGCCGCCACCGGCGAATTCGTCCACGTCTATGTCGACGCCGACACCCGCAAACCGGTGGCGATCCCCGAGGTGGTGCGGACCGCGGCCGCGGAGCTCGTCACCGACTAACGCTCAGGACGCTATGACGCCTACCTCGGGGCGATGTCCGCTCTGAAGCCCGTCGCGGTACAGCGTTTCAGGACGCTATGACGCCTACCTCGGGCCACTCGCTGCCGCGCCGGGCGCGCAGGATGATCTGGCCGGCGGGCGAGTCGGGTGGTCCGGGTAGGGCGGCGAAGGTCGTTTTGTCGATCACCAGGGACGAGTCGAGTTGTTCTCGGCTCGGCCCCCAGAGGTACTCGACCTCGGTGAGCTCGTCGCGAATCTTCTTGAAGTACATCAGGTGCGCCATCGCCGGATCTCCGCGTAGACCTCCGCCGATCAGCGGATCGTGACCGGCAGCTAGGGACCATCGTGGCAGGAATCGAGCGATCTCGCCGCTACCTCGCCGAATTTTTTCGGGCGCACCGTCCGCTGTTCACGCGCGCAGCATGGTCTGGAACCGACGCATACCGGAAATCCACCGGTCGTAGTCCGAACCCTTGTTGCGGTACATCTGCAGTACCTCGGGGTGCGGCAGGATCAGGAAGTGTTCGGCGGCCATCGCCTCGACGACGGTGTCGGCGACCTCCTCGGGGGAGAGCACCGCGCCCGCCGTCTTCACGGCCTTGATCGCCAGCGCGCCCGCCTCCGGGTCGTCGGGGATGAGCGCGCCGGTGAGCAGCTGGGTGTCCACACCCATCGGACACAGGCAGCTCACGCGAATTCCCCTGTCGCCGTAAGTAACCGAGAGCCATTCCGCGAAGCCCACCGCGGCGTGCTTGGTCACCGAGTAAGGGGCGGAACCGATTTGGGTGAGCAGCCCCGCGGCGGAGGCGGTGGAGACGAAATAGCCGCTGCCACGCTCGAGCCAACCGGGAACGAGTAGTTTCGCGGCCCGCACGTGGGCCATCACATTCACCTCGATGGTGCTCGCCCACTGGGCCTCTGTACTGTCCAGACCGGGACCGCCGCCGATGCCCGCGTTCGCGAAATACAGGTCGACCGGACCGAATTCGCGTTCGGCGGTGGCGATCAATTCCGCCACGACCTGCTCGTCGGCCACATCGCCACCGACCGCGATCGCGTTGTCGCCGAGGTCGGCCGCTACCTTCGCCGCGCTGTTCGCATCGAGATCGGCGACGACGACCCGCGCGTCGCCGGCGACGAGGCGATAGGCGAGTGCGGCACCGATACCCGCACCCGCGCCGGTGACGATCGCGACCTTGCCTGCTATCTCCATCCCCGCACAGTAACTTTTGGAGCGCTGGCGCGCTCGAGTTCGCGCCCCTGGCGGTCCCGTCGATCAGGCACCGTTGCTTGCTCCC
>NZ_JBHUYK010000031.1:0-77409 GCF_042668615.1 Nocardia sp. NPDC057272
AAACCGGCGAGCCCCTTCTCGGTTCGATGTCGAACGATCAGCTCTTGAAGGCGTCGACCAGCTTCTTGTAGAGGTCGGTGAAGCGCTTGCGCGCGGCCTTCTGCTCCGGGTTGAGGCCATCGGACGCCTCGGGGGAGTAGATCACCAGGTGGGCCTCATCGGTCGGATCGTCGGGCATCAGGTCGATGATCTGGGTGCCGCGGTTGTCGCCCGCCGGCATCCCGAAGTCGGTGTCCTTCAGCGCGTTGATCTCCTCGCGCGCGGCCGAGATCACGTCGGCGGCAACCTTTCCGGTCACCTGCTTGGGCGCGGTCTCGGGTTTGCGGTCCTTGCTCACCGCGTCGGGCATGTGCACGGCCTTGCCGTCGGCGAACACCTGCAGGACCGGACGCAGGTCGGTGCGCTGTGACCAGCCGTCGGGGATCGTGGTCAGGCTCACCAACGGTAGTGGCGCCGGATCGGCATGGGCGAGTGCGCTTGCGCCGCTCAGGGCGAGAGCGCAGACGAGCAGTCCGGTCATGGTCGGGCGCATGGGTTCCCCTCGATCGAAAGACAGTGCCTGGTATCGCGTTCGAGGCGTCAGCGTATCCCGGGCGGGTTGTCGAGGTCACGCGCGGAATAGGTGTCGCACGCCTGCACCGACCCGGTCCGGTAGCCGACGAGGAACCACTTCTGCCGCTGTTCGGAGGATCCGTGGGTCCACGACTCGGGATTGACGCCGCGACCGGCCGAGCGCTGGATACGGTCGTCGCCCACGGCATTGGCCGCCGACAGCGCGTCGCGAATGTCGTTGTCGGACAGGGGCTTCAGGAAGGGCTGTCCGCCGCCCGGCGAGGGCTGCTTGTCGGCGAAGTTGGCCCAGATACCGGCGTAGCAGTCGGCCTGCAGCTCGGTGCGGACCGCGCCCGAAGTCGCACCCTGCGGATCGCGCTGAGCCTTGCCGATATCGCCGAGCTGGTTCTGGATGTGGTGGCCGACCTCGTGCGCGACCACGTACTCCTGCGCCAGCGGTCCCGCGCTCGCGCCGAAGCGGTCGGTGAGTTCCTGGAAGAAGGCGGTGTCGAAATAGGCGGTCTGGTCGGCGGGGCAGTAGAACGGGCCGACATCACTGGTGGCGTTGCCGCAGCCGGTGCTCACGCCGCCGGTGAACAGCACCAGCTCGGGCTCCACGTACTGCTTGCCGGTTTGCTTGGGCAGCTGCACCGACCACACCGCGTCCAGGCTCTGCGCGGTGGCCACCACCCGGCAGTCGACGTACTTGTTCGCATCGGCGCCGGTCTTGCAGTGGGTCGGCGTTCCCGCGGTCCCCGGCTGTGCCTGCTGCCCGCTCTGCGCGCCGGTGAAGTTGCCGAGCACCGTCCCTGGATCGCCGCCGAGGAGCAACGTGATCACCAGCAGGATCAGACCGCCCGCGCCGCCGCCGAGGGCGAGTTTGCCGCCCATGCCGGGTCCGCCGCCCGACGAAGCCCGGCCGGGATCGATCTGCATACCTTCGTTGAAGGTCATCGCGGTACTCGCCTTCGCTCGGTTGTCCAGCTGTCTCACAGCGCGATTCACCGTCGGCGGGAGCGGCGACGGCGGACAGGTGTCACAAGCTTGACACGGTGAGGAAGATATCGGTTTTCATCCGGGCACCGTGTCTCACTACGATGGCAGTGCACGCGGTCATCTGCGCCGGTGCGACAAGTCCGTGAAAGTCTGTCGAAAGGAATACCGTGCTGCGCACCCACTTGGCTGGTTCGCTGCGAGGCGAGCACGCCGGTCAGACCGTCACCCTCACCGGCTGGGTGGCGAGGCGTCGTGACCACGGTGGTGTGACCTTCATCGATCTGCGCGACGCCTCGGGCGTCTCGCAGGTGGTCTTCCGCGAGGGCGAGGCGGCCGAGCAGGCCCACAAGCTGCGCGCGGAATACTGTGTGCAGGTCACCGGTGTGGTGGAACGGCGTCCCGACGGCAACGAGAACCCGGAGCTGCCGACCGGGCAGATCGAGGTCGACGCCAAGGAACTGGTCGTGCTCAACGAGAGCGCGCCGCTGCCGTTCCAGCTCGACGAGACCCCCGGCGACGAGGCCCGCCTCAAGTACCGCTACCTGGACCTGCGCCGCGAAGGCCCCGGCCACGCCATCCGCCTGCGCTCCAAGGTCAACGCCGCGGCTCGCGACGTGCTGGCCAACCACGACTTCGTCGAGGTCGAGACCCCGACGCTCACCCGCTCGACTCCCGAGGGCGCCCGCGACTTCCTGGTTCCCGCGCGCTTGCAGCCGGGTAGCTTCTACGCCCTGCCGCAGAGCCCGCAGCTGTTCAAGCAGCTGCTGATGGTCGGCGGCATCGAGCGGTACTACCAGATCGCGCGCTGCTACCGCGACGAGGACTTCCGCGCCGACCGTCAGCCCGAGTTCACCCAGCTCGACATCGAGATGAGCTTCGTACGCCAGGAAGACGTGATCCTGCTGGCCGAGGACATCCTGACCTCGCTGTGGAAGCTGGTCGGCCACGAGATCGTCACCCCGATCCCGCACATGACCTACGCCGAGGCGATGCGGCGCTACGGCTCCGACAAGCCCGACCTGCGCTTCGGGATCGAGATCACCGAATGCGCCGAGTACTTCAAGGACACCCCCTTCCGGGTGTTCCAGGCGGAGTACGTCGGCGCGGTCGTGATGCCGGGTGGTGCGAGCCAGCCTCGGCGCCAGCTCGACGCGTGGCAGGACTGGGCGAAGCAGCGCGGCGCCAAGGGCCTCGCGTACATCCTGATCAACGAAGACGGCACCCTCGGCGGCCCGGTCGCCAAGAACCTGACCGATGCCGAGCGTGAAGGCCTGGCCAAGCATGTCGGCGCCGAACCCGGCGACTGTGTGTTCTTCGCGGCAGGCCCCACCAAAGCACAGCGTGCCTTGCTCGGTGCCGCGCGCGGCGAGATCGCCCGCAAGTGCGACCTCATCGACCCGAACGCCTGGGCCTTCGTCTGGATCGTCGACGCCCCGATGTTCGAGCCCACCGCCGACGCCACCGCCAGCGGCGACGTGGCCCTCGGCTACTCGGCCTGGACCGCGGTGCACCACGCGTTCACCTCGCCGAAGCCGGAGTCGATCGACACCTTCGACACCGACCCCGGTGCGGCGCTGGCCTACGCCTACGACATCGTCTGCAACGGCAACGAGATCGGCGGCGGTTCCATCCGTATCCACCGCCGCGACGTGCAGGAACGCGTGTTCAAGGTGATGGGTATCGACCACGACGAGGCCCAGGAGAAGTTCGGCTTCCTGCTCGATGCCTTCTCCTTCGGCGCCCCGCCCATGGGCGGCATCGCCTTCGGCTGGGACCGCATCACCGCGCTGCTGGCGGGCGAGGACTCGATCCGCGAGGTGATCGCGTTCCCGAAGACCGGTGGCGGCGTCGACCCGCTCACCGACGCACCCGCGCAGATCACCGCGCAGCAGCGCAAGGAAGCGGGCATCGACGCCAAGCCCGAGGCCAAGGGCAAGGGCGACGCCGCCGACGCGCCGAAAGTTGTTGCGGCCGAGAAATAGCGGTCATCGGAGGTAGCCCGGTACCTTCTGGTCAGTTCCCGATCGCGACGGCGGGACCGATCAGGAGGACATCGGGTGCTACATCTGCGAGTGATCAGCCCGCCCGAGCAGACCGACGCCCTGGTGCGGGTGCTCGAACAGGACGCCGGTGTCACTCATCTGACGGTGGCGCGCGGGATCGCCCTCGACCCGCCGGGCGATCTGGTCCAGGCCGATGTGGCGCGCGAGGCGGGCAACAAGGTCCTCGCCGATGTGAAGGCGCTCGGCATCGTTCACACCGGCGGGATCACGCTGGAACCGATCACGGCGGTGCTGTCCGACGCCGCCGATCGCGCGGTCCACGCCGCGCCGGGCGACCCGAGCGACGCGGTCGTCTGGGAGCAGCTGCTCAAGGAGACGCACGAGGAGTCCTCGCTCAACGCCACCTTTGTCGCGTTTCTGACGATCGCCTGTCTGCTGGCCTCGATCGGTGTGGCGACCAACTCGCCGGTCACCATTGTCGGCGCGATGGTGGTGGGTCCGGAGTTCGGGCCGCTGGCAGCGCTGTCGGTCGCGCTGGTGCGCCGTAACTGGCGGCTGGCCCGGCGTTCGGTACTCGCGCTTGCCGTGGCTTTCCCGGTGGCGATGGTGATCACGCTCGGCGCGACCCTGGTGTGGCAGCAGCTGGGCTGGATCACCACCAAGGGTGTCATCGACGCGCACAATGTCGACTTCATCTACGAGGTGGGGCCGTTCTCGCTGGTCGTGGCGCTGCTCGCCGGTGCGGCAGGCATGCTGTCGCTGGTCACCGCGAAGTCGGCGGCCCTGATCGGGGTGTTCATCTCGGTCACCACCGTGCCTGCCGCGGGCTACGCGGTGGTGGCGGCGACGATCGGTCAGTGGCATCGCGCGTTCGAATCGGTCGGTCAGCTCGCGGTGAACCTGCTCGGCATCGTCGTGGCCGGGGTGATCGTCCTCGAGTTGCGACCCCGGGCGGGGGACACCGACGGTCCGGTCGGGCGATTCAAGCGGGCCATCGGCATGCGGTCCGCGCTCGACCGCTGATCTCAGACGCGGGCGACCGGTCCCGCCGTCAGCATCCGGTAGGAGTAGGTGACCGCGATGACGCACACCGGCCCCGCGACGAACAGGCCGAGCCCGCACAGTATCGCGCCGACGAGGGTGACCAGCGTGATGGTGAGCGCCAGCAGCAGCGCCGCCCACAGGTTCGCCAGCACCAGTTGCGCGCTCGCCTTGATCGCTTCCACCGGACCGTAGTCCTGATCGATCACGAAGTGCATCGAGAACATGCACAGGAACCCGGCGACGATGCCGGGCAGCAGGCACAGCGTCGACGCGAGCAGCGTGACGGTGAAAGCGAGCAGCGAGGTGAGCAGGACATTGCCCGCGTTCACGAACCGGAAGTACGATCCGAAAGCCGGTGGGTATCCGTCGGTTTCGTAGAGCGCGCCGCGCACCATCGCCGCCTGCAGCAGCCACAGTGCGACGATCACCATCAGGAACAGCAACAGCACGCTGAACGGCGATGTCGGTTCGACGATCTGGACCACGGCGACGAAACCGAGATAGATCAGCACGCCCACCGCGGTGACGCCGAGCCACGGACCCGGATTGGCCCGGAATCGTTCCCAGCCGTAGCTCAGCGAACGGCCGATATCGAGGGCTTGTGCTCCCGAATGGTAGTAACCGGGCGTCTGCCCGCCACCGCCCTGCGACACGCCGGATGCGGGGTATACCGGATTCTCCGGTTTCGCCTGGGGGACCGCGTAACCGGAGCCCGTGCCCGCGGGCCCGTACTGCGGTGTGGGCCCGCCGCGTCCGGCAATCGGTGGCGGCGGCTCGACCGGCTCCTGCCCGTACTGGGCGGCGCCGGGCCCCTCGAATTGCGGATAGCCTGCGCCACCGGCCATTCCGTGCCTGCTCGGCCCCGGACCGGGAGCCGGTGGCTGCCCGGTGCCCTCATGTCTGCCCGTGGGGCCGGCGAACTGTCCGCCACCGCCCGGAACAGGCGACCCGCCCGGCGAATCGCTCGATGCGGCGTACGGAGTGTCGGTCACTGTGATAGACCTTTCGACTCAACCGGTTTGCGGTGTGGCGCACAGCAGTTCACGATGAGAAAACCCGAAGACCGGCTGATGTGTCAAGCGAACAGGCACACACGCGCAACCTCGGCGCCAACACGCCGAGCGACGCGGAAAGGTTGTCCAACCGCTCGCTAGAAGTGACCGGGTACGAGTAGCTTGAGAGGCGATGACCGCACTATTGGCCGAACGCGCCGCCGACGTCGTGTCCGCAGCACAACAGTTGCTCACAAAGCGAATGGGTGCTCCGGTAAAGCTGAGTGATCCGATGGAGCTCAGCGGCAGTGGTAGGACGACAGTCCTACGCGTGCGTGTTGCGGAAAACGCATTTTCGTTGCCGCGCACCCTGATCGTGAAGCAGGTGCGCGGTTCCAGTCCTGACCGCCGCACCGGTGGTCTGGCGCCCGGCGTCGCCAGCATCGACGCCGCGTTCCTGCGCGAGGCGGTGTCCTACCAGTTCACCACCGCGCTGAGTCGCGAACAGCGCCCCGGAGCCTTCCTGATCGCCCACAGCGTTCCCGACCGGCTCCTCGTGCTGTCGGACCTCGGCGAGAACGCCTTACTCACCTCGGTGCTGCAGGCACGTGTCGAGCCGGGCACCCGCAACTCGCTGATGGCGTTCGCGCAGGCGCTCGGCCGGATGCACGCCGCGACCGTCGGCCGCGAACCCGACTTCGTCGCCCTGATGCGCCGGGTCGACTCGGCGCATCGTGTCGACGGGATCGCCCAGCAGGCGCAGGCCGCGATCGCCGAGGTCCCGGGTCTGCTCGAAGCCGAGTTCGGCATCGAGGTGCCCGGGGAGATCGCCGAACGCATCGTGCACGGCAACCGCCTGTTCACCGGCGGCCGCTATCGCGCGTTCAGCCCGTCGGACCTGTGCCCCGACAACGTGATCATGAACGAGGAAGGCGCGCGGTTCCTCGACTACGAGTGGGGCGGTTTCCGCGACGCCACCCTCGACATCGCCTACGCGCTGGTCTCCTTCCCCGGCTGCCTGTGCGATTTCGAACTCTCGCGCAGCCGTGCCAAGGAGATGGTCGAGGCCTGGCGTTCGGCCGTAGTCGGTGTGTGGCCGTCGCTGGCCGACGACACCGTTCTGGCCGAACGAATCCTCGAGGCCCGGCTGATCTGGGTCTGGCTGTCGACGTACTGGTTCCTGCCCGCCGACCACGCCCGCATCGCCACCGCGCGTGAGCACGGGCTGTCGGTGCCGCGCTCGGAGGCACTGATCAACCGGTGGTCGGCGCTGGCCGAGGACGCGAGGATGACCGGCGACGACGCGGTCGGCGACTTCGCCGAACAGGTCTCGGCGATGCTCGAAGAGCGCTGGTCGGAGTAGCGCCGCCGAGCGGGCTCCCCATTTCCCGGCGCGACACGAGTACCGTCGGCAGGGATCTGAGGAGTTGGGAGCAGCCGTGCCGATACCGGTCACCGTCACAGTCGTCCGCAAGCAGTGGTTGACCCCGCACCTGGTGCGGGTGGTCGGCACGGTCTCGGACGGATTCAGCCCTAACGGGTTCACCGATGCCTACGTGAAGTTGATCTTTCCGGTGCCCGGCGTCGACTACCCCGAGCCGTTCGATCTCGACACCGTGCGCGCGACGCTGGGCCCGGAGAGCCAGCCCGTGCTGCGCACCTACACCGTGCGGTCCTTCGATCCGCAACGGCGCGAGATCAGCATCGACTTCGTGGTGCACGGCGACGAGGGCATCGCCGGGCCCTGGGCGCGCTCGGTGGAGCCGGGCGCGCGGTTCTGGTTGAACGGACCCGGCGGTGCGTTCGCGCCCGACCCGGCGGCCGACTGGTACCTGTTCGCCGGCGACGAGTCGGCGCTGCCCGCCATCGCGGCTGCGGTCGAGGCACTACCCGCCGGTGTGCCCGCCCTGGTGTTCGTCGAGGTGGGCGGCACCGAAGACGAGATCGCCCTCGACTCGCCCGCCGACCTGCGCCTGCACTGGGTGCATCGCGGGGTGTCCTCGGACCGGATCACCGACGACCTCGCCGGGGCGCACTCGCCACTGGTGGCCGCGGTGCGCGCGGCCGAGTGGCTGCCGGGTCAGGTCCACGCGTTCGTGCACGGGGAGGCCGAGGCCGTGATGCGTCAGCTGCGCCCCTACCTGCGTAAGGAACGTGACGTCGCGCCGAAATGGCTCTCGATCTCGGGGTATTGGCGGCGCGGCCGCACCGAGGAGGGCTTCCGCGAGTGGAAGCGGGAGCTGGCGGCCGAAGGCGCCTGACCCGGAGTTGCCCTGTGCCGGTCACCTCGTCAGCGCGACGAGTTTGCCACGCAGATGGGCGCGTTCGACCGCGTTGTCGGTGAGCAGCAAGGCCGACTCGTAGGCGGCGATCGCCTCCTCGGTGCGCCCGAGATCGGTGAGGAAAGCGGCGCGGGCGGCGTCGAGATAGCCGTAGGTCGCCAGCGCCGGTTCCGCGCCGAGCGGATCCAGTAGGGCCAGCGCCTGTGCCGGATCGCCGGCGAGGCCGACCGCGATGGCGTGATTGAGCAGCGCGACCGGCGACGCCGAATCGCGCAGCAACAGCCGATACAGGCCGATGATCTCTCGCCAGTCGGTGTCGGCCCACGTGGGCGCCTCGTCGTGGACGGCGGCGATCGCGGCCTGCAAGGTATACCGGTCGGTATGTGGCAGAGCGTGTTTCACCAGCGCGATGCCCTCGACGATGGCCGCGCGGTCCCAGCGCTCGCGGTCCTGGTATTCGAGCGTGCACAGATTGCCGTCGTCGTCGACGCGCGCTGCCCGGCGGGCGTCGGTGAGCAGGATCAGCGCCAGCAGCCCGGTCACGGACGGGTCGTCGGGGACCAGTACGTGCATCATCCTGGCCAGCTGCAGCGACCGGTCGACGAGATCGGCACGGACCAGCACCTCACCCGCCGGCGCGGTATGGCCGGTGGTGAACAGCAGATGGATCACCGCGCAGATGGAATCGAGGCGCTGCGGCAGTTCCCGCACCGAGGGCACCCGATACGGGATGGCCGCGACCGCGATCTTCTTCTTGGCTCGGGTGATGCGCGCGGCCATCGTCGACTCGCTCACAAGGAACGCGCGAGCCACCTCGGCGGTGGTGACACCGCAGACCAGCCGCAGGGTCAGCGCGACCTGGGCCTGTGGTGCGAGCGCGGGGTGACAGCAGGTGCTGATCAGCCGCAACCGGTCGTCGGGGATCGCCGGGTCGTCCAGGTCGGCCAGCGCCAGATCGGCGGTGTCGGCGACCGGCTCGTCGACGACGAGCTGGGGCAGCGCCCGCCGGAACGTGCTGTCGCGGCGTAGCAGGTCGAGGCCCCGGCGTCGCGCCACCGTCGTCAGCCAGGCGCCGGGCTTGGCCGGGACACCGTCGCTCGCCCACACGGTGAGGGCCGTCGCGTAGGCATCCTGGACGCATTCTTCGGCGAGGTCGAAATCGCGGACCAGCCGCACCGTCGCGGCGAGCACGAAGGCCCATTCACGACGGTGCGCCTGCTCGACGGCCGCGGCCGCCACCGTGGTCACGACTGTGGGTAGACCTGGATCGGGCGAACCTCGACGCCACCGGTGGGGGCAGGCACCTGCGCGGCGATCGCGATCGCGGCATCCAGGTCGGGCGCCTCCAGCAAGTAGTAGCCGCCGAGCGCTTCCTTCGCCTCGGCGAACGGCCCGTCGGTGATGACGACTTCGCCGTTGGCGTCGTGGCGGATCGTGGTGGCGGTCGCGGTGGGCTGCAACGCCTGCCCACCGAGATTGGCGTCACCGGCGATCTGCTGGAAGGTGCGATGCGCGGCGAGCATGTCGTCGAACTCGGCGGGGGAGTACGCGGCGTAGGCGGCTTCGTCGCCGTAGATCAGGACCAGGTACTGGCTCATGATGTGCTCCTTCGGGTGTGGGCTGCCCGCTCGTCGGGTGCCGTACTCACTCGACGAGCGGCCACGGGCGTAATCGACAACCCTGTCCGAAGAATTCTGCGCCGATTTCCGCGGCGTCGCGGCAAACCCCGGTCAGGACATCGGAGCCGGCCGCGGTTCGAGCCGACCGCCCGCCGGAACGGCGAACGACGCGCCGTGGCGCACGCCCGTCGCGGGATCGGTGACATCGGCGACGTAGAACCAGTCCATCTGCGTCTGCGTCGCGGTCACCTCGAGCACGCCGAAACCGTGTGAGTCGAGCTCGACGTAACGCAGGTGGTGGTTGGCCGCCTTGATGGCCTCTTCCGCCGGTACCGACGCGGTGCGGGCGGGCATCTTGAGCAGGTCGCCGACACTCGAGGAGGTGACCGACGGAATCACGAACTCCGCGCCGACAGTCGGTCCGCCCGGGTAGTTCGCGGCGTTCACCGGCAGGTCGGCGGCCCAGGAGGTGTGGATGTCGCCGGTGAGGAACACGACGTCGCCCACTTCGTTGTCGGCGATCGCCCGGAACAGCGTGGTGCGGTCGGCGGTGTAGCCGTCCCACTGGTCGCCGTTGACGGTGATGCCGCCCTGCGGAATGCCGAGTGCCTCGGTGATCGCCTGGGTCGTGGCCGCTTCCAGTGGCGGGAACACCAGCGGCGCGACCATCACCGAATTGCCGACCAGCTTCCAGCGGGTGGGGGAAGAGGTGAGCCCCGCGGTGAGCCACTCCATCTGGGCGCGGCCGGTGATGGTGCGCGACGGGTCGTCGGCGTGCCGCCATCCCCCGCCCGGCCCCGCCTCCTCGTCACGGTAGGTGCGCAGATCCAGCATCGACAGTTCCGCCAGCGTGCCGAATCGCAGGCGGCGGTAGATCTGCACCTGGCCGTCGGCGCGCGTGGCGCGCACCGGCATCCACTCCAGGTAGGCGCGGGTGGACGCGGCCTTACGGTCGGCCCAGGGGCCTTCGGTGGCGGGGTCGTGGTTCTCCGCGCCCTCGCGCCAGGAGTTGTCGGCCGACTCGTGGTCGTCCCAGGTGCAGATGAACGGCACTCCCGCGTGCAGGGCCATCAGGTCGGGATCGGTCTTGTACTGGCCGTGGCGGGTGCGGTAGTCGGTGAGGGTGACGATCTCGTTCGCCGGGTCGTGTGCGCGGACCGCGCCGTTGCGGCCGGTGTACTTGCCGCGGCCGTACTCGTAGATGTAGTCGCCCAGGTGCACGATCGCGTCGAGATCGGTGCGCGCGGCCAGGTGCCGGTAGGAGCCGAACCAGCCTGCTTCCCAGTTGGCGCAGGAGACCAGGCCGAGGCGGAGGCGGTCGACCTCGCTGTCCGGTGGAGGCGCTGTTCTGGTGCGGCCGACGGGTGAGGTCTCGCCGAGCGCGGTGAAACGGTAGAAGTAGTCCTGACCGGGGGTGAGGCCGGTCGCGTCGACCTTGACGGTGTGGTCGGTGTCGGCCGAGGCGGTGACGGTGCCGGATGCGGCGAGCGTGCCGAAGCCGGCGTCGGTGGCGATCTCCCAGCGCACCGCTGCCGCGTCGCCGAGGCCGGAACCGGGCGCGGCGTCCTCGGCGACCGTGACCCTGGTCCACAGGATGACCGCGCTCGGTAGCGGGTCGCCGGACGCGACGCCGTGCCGGAAGACAGCACCCGCGGCGTGCGCCGGCGCCATGGTGCCCAGCACCGCGACCGCCGCGACCGCCGTGGAACCGGCGAACAGGGTGCGGCGGGCGAACCCGACCGGCTGGGAGGTTACGGCGCTGTTGTTTTCGACCACGATCAGCGATCACAGCCCACGAAACGCTCCGGCGCAAGTCGACCCGAGGATTGTTGGTCAACTGTCCATCTGCGTGGAAGGTCCTGGTCGATCTGCGGGGGTCGGTTGGTGCGCTTCGCAGTACATGTCCGAGGGCCTCGGTACCCTGCACAACGTGAGCGACAGCCTTTTCGACGTGCCCGGCGAACACGCGTCCGCCGAACCCGGCGCCGACGCGGCGTTCCGGCGCGACTCCGGCGCGCCGCTCGCCGTCCGCATGCGCCCGGCGAACCTGGACGAGGTGATCGGCCAGACGCATCTGCTCGGTCCCGGGTCTCCGCTGCGCCGGCTCGTCGAAGGGTCCGGTGCGGCATCGGTGCTGCTCTACGGGCCGCCCGGCACCGGAAAGACCACGCTGGCCTCGTTGCTCTCGCAAGCCACCGGCCGTCGGTTCGAAGCGCTGTCGGCGCTGTCAGCCGGCGTGAAGGAGGTGCGGGCGGTGATCGACCTCGCCCGGCGCAGGCTCGCCGCGGGCGAGCAGACCGTGCTGTTCATCGACGAGATCCATCGCTTCTCCAAGACCCAGCAGGACGCGCTGCTGGCCGCCGTCGAGAACCGGGTCGTGTTGCTGGTCGGCGCGACCACCGAGAACCCCTCGTTCTCCGTCGTGTCCCCGTTGCTGTCGCGCTCGCTCGTCCTGCAACTGCAACCGCTCACTCCCGACGACATCCGCGCGGTCCTCGCCCGCGCGATCAGCGACCCGCGCGGTCTCGCCGACGCCTACACCGTCAGCGACGAGGCGATCGAGCACATCGTGCGGATCGCGGGCGGCGATGCTCGCCGCGCGCTCACCGCCTTGGAGGCGTCGGCCGAGTCGGCGACCGAGGGCGCCGTCGACCTGGAAACGGTCGAGGCGACCGTCGACAAGGCCGCCGTCCGCTACGACCGCGCGGGCGACCAGCACTACGACGTGATCAGCGCGTTCATCAAGTCCATTCGCGGCTCCGATGTCGACGCCGCCGTGCACTATCTGGCGCGCATGCTCGCCGCGGGCGAGGACCCCCGCTTCATCGCGCGCCGCTTGATGATCCACGCGAGCGAGGACATCGGCATGGCCGACCCGATGGCCCTGCAGACCGCGACCGCGGCAGCCCAGGTCGTCCAGCAGGTCGGCCTCCCCGAATGCAAACTCGCCCTGGCGCAGGCCACCATCCATCTCGCGACCGCCCCGAAATCCGGTGCGGTGACCACCGCGATCGGCACGGCGATGGCCGATGTCTCGCGCGGCAAGGCCGGTGCCGTGCCGCCGTACCTGCGCGACGGTCACTACGCGGGCGCCGCCCTGCTGGGCAACGCCCAGGGCTACAAGTTCCCGCACAAGTACCGCGAGGGCGTCGTTGCCCAGCAGTACCCACCCGACGAACTGGTCGGTACCGACTACTACCTGCCCACCGACCACGGCAACGAACGCACGATCGCCCCGCGTCTGGAAAAGCTGCGCCGCATCATCCGCGGCAAGTGAGGCGGGGTGCGGTCAGTCGAGCGTGAACGGAGCGGCGCCACCGACCGACCACACCCTGCGCAGTCGCCCGCCGACCGCTTCGAAGATGTCGATCCCGCCGTGCGCGGGAATGTCGTCGTGCGCTGAATGCCAACGGACAGCGAATGTTCCGGTGCCGGTGGCATCGAGACCGCCGACCGCGTCGGAATCGACGACGAACCCGACGTCCGGTCGCTGTGCCCGATATTCGGTGACGAACGAGGCGAACGCCGCGGGCCCGCGCAGCGCGTCGGTGATGTCGCGGGTCGGCGAGGCGAACCGGATGCCGAAGTCGTCGGTGAGCAACGCCGTCGCGAGTTCGGTGCTGCCGTTCCACAGCTCGGTCCAGGTCGCGGCGAGCTGATCGGCGGTGACGGTCGTGGTTGTCATGGACTGCTCCTTCGAGTCGGGCCGCGGCGGGTGCGGCGGCCTGCGCCATCCAGAATTCAGTCGTTGCGCGACAACGGTGTGTCGGTGATCGCGGTCACATCGATGAGCGTGCCGAAGCCCGTCGGGATCGTCGACAGGTCCACCTCGCGTTCGGGACTCGCCTCGTCCAGTACGTGCGCGGCGAGCACCCGATCGAGTCGAAATCCCCGCAGTCCCGTCCGCATCCGGCACCAGGCGTACAGAAACCACTCGTCGCCCGCCAGGAAGGCCAGCGGTTCCACTTCCCGCGAAGTGGTCACGCCCTCGCGGTCGGCGTAGTCCAAGCGCAGCACCCGCCGCCGGATCACCGCGTCGAGAATCGCGGGCGAGACCGCTCTCGCCGGATCCACCGGCAGCAACCGGATCCGCTCCACCAGTGCGGTAGCGCGCACCCGGTCCTGTTCGGGCAGCACCGCCACGATCTTGTGTACCGCCGAAGCCGCCGCGGCGAACGGCGTACCGGCCAACCGTGGCAACGCCACCGCGAGGGCAGTGGCCTCGGCCGTCGTCAGACTCACCGGAGCGAGCGTCCGATGCCGATCGAGCGCGTACCCGCCCGCGCGCCCGGGCACGGTCATGATCGGCACCCCGGCCTGGGCCAATGCGGCAAGATCGCGTTCGATCGTGCGGGTCGACACCTCGAAGCGGGCCGCGAGTTGCCGGGCGGTCCGCGGCCGCGGGCTGTAGGCCCGCAGTTCCTCGGCGAGTGCGTAGAGCCGCTCGGTTTTCGTCACGGCGCGATTGTCGTCGATCCGCCGTCTCAGCGGCGTGGCGTGGACCACCCCGGTCGATTCAAAACAACGCGCACCGGCCCGGTAGGCTGGGTATTTGTGCAGACCCACGAGATTCGACGACGGTTCCTGGACCATTTCGTCCGTGCCGGACACACCGAGGTCCCCAGTGCTTCGCTGATCCTGGCCGACCCCAACCTGTTGTTCGTCAACGCAGGCATGGTCCAGTTCGTTCCGTATTTCCTCGGTCAGCAGACCCCGCCGTACGCCACCGCGACCAGCGTGCAGAAGTGCGTGCGCACCCTCGACATCGAGAACGTCGGCATCACCACCCGCCACAACACGTTCTTCCAGATGGCGGGCAACTTCAGCTTCGGCGACTACTTCAAGCGTGAAGCCATCACGCTGGCCTGGACGTTGCTCACCGACAGCGTCGAGGACGGCGGCTACGGTTTCGATCCCGAGCGCCTATGGGTCACCGTCTACCTCGACGACGACGAGGCCGAGCGGATGTGGCTCGAGATGGGCGTGCCCGCCGACCGCATCCAGCGTCGCGGCATGGCCGACAACTACTGGTCGATGGGCATCCCCGGCCCGTGTGGCCCGTGTTCGGAGATCTACTACGACCGCGGCCCCGAATACGGCGTCGAGGGCGGCCCCGAGGCCGACGAGGACCGCTACATCGAGATCTGGAATCTCGTGTTCATGCAGAACGAGCGCGGCGCCGGCATCTCCAAGGACAACTTCGAGATCCTCGGCCCGCTGCCCAAGCAGAACATCGACACCGGCATGGGCGTCGAGCGGGTCGCGTTCCTGCTCCAGGGCGTGGACAACGTCTACGAGACCGACCTGATGCGCCCGATCATCGACAAGGCCGAGGAACTCACCGGCCGCTCCTACGGCGTCGACCACACCGACGACGTGCGCTTCCGTGTGATCGCCGACCACGCCCGTACCGCCGCGATGCTCATCGCCGACGGCGTGAACCCCGGCAACGACGGCCGCGGGTATGTGCTGCGCCGCCTGCTGCGCCGCATCGTGCGTTCGGCACGCCTGCTCGGCGCCGAGAAGCCGGTGATGGCCGAGCTGATCAAGGTCGTCACCGACCTGATGGCGCCGTCCTACCCCGAGCTGGCCACCGACTTCTCGCGCATCGAGACCGTGTCGGTCGGCGAGGAGATGGCGTTCCTCAAGACCCTCAACACCGGCGAGACCCTGTTCGACAACGCCGCCACCGCGGTGAAGTCCAAGGGCGGCAAGCAGATCACCGGCTCCGACGCGTTCGCCCTGCACGACACCTACGGCTTCCCGATCGACCTCACCCTCGAAATGGCCGCCGAGGCGGGCCTGTCCGTGGACGAGGACGGTTTCCGCTCGCTCATGGCCGAGCAGCGCAAGCGCGCCAAGGACGACGCCCAGGCGCGCAAGCACGCCCACGCCGACCTCACCGTCTACAAGGAACTGGTCGACCGTGGCGCCACCGAGTTCACCGGGTTCGACGAGCTGACCTCCGAGGCCACTGTGCTGGCCCTGATCGCCGACGGCGTGCGCGTCCCGGTGGCCACGGCAGGCCAGGACATCGAGGTCATCCTCGATCGCAGCCCGATGTACGCCGAGTCCGGCGGTCAGATCGCCGACCGCGGCACCATCACCGCCTCGGGTGTGAAGCTGCAGGTCAACGACGTGCAGAAGATCGCCAAGAAGGTCTGGGTGCACAAGGCCACCGTCGAGTCGGGCCAGCTCACCGAGGGCGATGTCGTGCTCGCGCAAGCGGATCCGGCCTGGCGTCGCGGCGCCACCCAGGGCCACTCCGGCACGCACATGGTGCACGCCGCGCTGCGCCAGATCCTCGGCCCCAACGCCGTGCAGGCGGGTTCGCTGAACAAGCCGGGCTACCTGCGGTTCGACTTCAACTGGCAGGGCGCGCTGTCGGAGCAGCAGAAGGCCGATATCGAGGCCGTCTCCAATGACGCTGTCGGCGCGAACTTCCCGGTGAACACCTTTGTCACCGATCTGCCCAATGCCAAGAAGATGGGCGCTATGGCGCTGTTCGGCGAGAACTACGGCGACGAGGTGCGCGTCGTGGAGATCGGCGGGCCGTTCTCGATGGAGCTGTGCGGCGGCACCCACGTGGAGCACTCCTCGCAGATCGGCCCGATCACCCTGCTGGGTGAGGCCTCGGTCGGTTCCGGGGTGCGTCGCATCGAGGCCTTCGTCGGCCTCGACTCCTACAGGTACCTGGCCAAGGAGCGGGCGCTGCTGGCCGGTGTCGCGTCGTCGCTGAAGGTGCCCTCCGACGAGGTGCCAGGGCGCGTGGAGCAGCTCGTGGAGCGGCTCAAGGTGGCCGAGAAGGAACTGGAGCGCACCAAGATCGCCGCGGTGCTGTCGTCGGCGGGCACATTCGCCGAGCAGGCCGAGCGGGTCGGGTCGGTGCGTCTGGTGGCCGCCGCGGCGCCCGAGGGTGTGTCGGCTGGTGACCTGCGGACGCTGGCCACCGATATCCGTGGCCGTCTCGGCAGCGAGGCCGCCGTGGTCGTGCTGCTCGGCAACGTCGAGGGCAAGGCGCCGTTCGTGGTGACCGTGAACAAGGCCGCCCAGGATCTCGGCTTCAAGTCCGGCGATCTGGTCGCGGCCTTCGGGCCGAGTATCGCCGGGCGTGGTGGCGGCAAGCCGGAGATGGCGCAGGGCGCGGGCTCGGATCCGTCGGGCATCCCGGCCGGTTTGACCGCGGTCCGTGCCCGGGTGGCCGAACTCGCCGGCTGATGACCACCCCTGGTTCGTCCAGCGAGGAATCCGCCGACCGCCCCGACCCGGAGACCGACCCGGGCCGGGGCCGCCGGATCGCGATCGACGTCGGTAGCGTGCGCATCGGCGTCGCCTCGAGCGACCCGGACGGCATCCTCGCCACCCCCGTCGAGACCGTCGCGCGCGCCAAATCCGGTGGGCGAGCGGGCCCACCCGCCGATATCGCAAGAATTGCCGACATTGTGCGGGAATACGAAGCGGTCGAGGTGATCATCGGTCTGCCACGCACGTTGCGCGGCGAAAACGGCACCGCCGCCGCCATCGCGCGTAAGTTTGCCAAGCAGTTGCGCCGGGTGATCGACCCGATTCCGATACGCCTTTCCGACGAACGTTTGACTACGGTGTCTGCTGCACGTGCGCTGCGCGACAGTGGAGTTCGCGCACGTGGCCAGCGGCAGATGATCGATCAGGCGGCAGCCGTGTCGATTCTGCAAGGATGGTTGGACGAGCGGAGTTCGGTGTTGAAGGACGCAGCAGATACGGCGAGGGTCGGAGACGATGCATGACCGACCGATGGACCAGAGCCGAGGAACGCTACCGGGCACGGGAAGCTGATCGGCGCTACCCCCGCCGCGACGACTGGGGGCTCGATCCCCGCACCGTGCGCGAGGACGCGGCGCCGGATCGCGGCGAGTGGGACGAGGACGGCACCGACGTCATCCCGCGCTACGAGGACGAGGTCTACGACGACCAGATCCTGGACGACGTTCTCGAACCGGAACCCGAGCCGGAGCCGGTCGTTGCGCCGCGTCGCGTCGGGCAGCGCGCCCCGACGGCCGAGCGTGGCCGTCCTCGCGCGGGGTCCGGCCGGAACAAGCCGCCCGGCCGGAACAAGCCGTCGGGACGCGCCAAATCACGGATCGCCTCGCGGAAGGCGGCCGAGCGCAAGAAGCGCCGCCGCAATATGTGGGTGATCGCGGCCGTGTTCGTCGTGCTGGTCGTCTCCGCCGCCGGTTTCGCCGGGTACAAACTGATGGGCAGTCTCGCGCCCGCCGAGGATTTCGCGGGCCCGCCCGGCGAACTCGTGGTGGTCCAGGTGCATTCCGGTGACACCGCCACTCAGATCGCCGACACCATGAAGGAAAAGGGTGTCGTCGCCAGTTCGGAAGCGTTCTACGAAGCGGCCGTGCGCAATTCGAACATGAACAGCGTGCAGCCCGGGTATTACGCGGTCCAGAAGAACAGCCCCGCCGCACACGCGGTGACCTCGCTGGTGTCGAAGGGCTCGCGCGTCGGCAACGTCGTGATCTCGGAGGGGCGTCAGCTGCACAACCGGCGCGACGTCCACACCGGCGCCCCCACGGAAGGCATCTACACCAAGATCGCCGCCGCCAGTTGCCTCGGCGCCGGTTCCGCCGCCAAGTGCGTCACCTACGAGCAACTCGATGCCGCGGGCGCCAGTGCCGACCTGGCCGCTCTCGGCGTGCCCGACTGGGCCAAGGCGTCGGTCGCGGCCGCCCCCGATCGGCGCAGGCAGCTCGACGGGCTGATCTCCGCGGGCACCCTGGATTTCGATCCCAGCGGCGGGGCGGTGCAGATCCTGCGTCAGCTGATCACCGCGAGCGCGGCGCTCTACGAATCCACCGGGTTGTTGCGTTCGGGCGCCGAAACCCAGCTCAATCCTTATCAGACGTTGATCGCGGCGTCGTTGGTCGAACGCGAAGCGCTGGCGCCGGACATGCCGAAGGTCGCGCGGGTCATCGTCAACCGGCTGCGGATCGACCAGCCGTTGCAGTTCGACTCGACGGTGAACTATTCGCTGGAGGAGACCGAGGTCGCCACCACCGACTCCGACCGCAACACCGTCACGCCGTGGAACACCTACGCGATGTCGGGCCTGCCCGCCAATCCGATCTCCGCACCCTCGCTCAAAGCCCTGCAGGCGATGGAGAATCCGGAGCCGGGGAAGTGGCTGTACTTCGTCACGATCGACAAGAAGGGCACCACCCTGTTCACCGAGAGCTACTCCGAGCACCTGCGCAATATCGTGAAGGCCGAGCAGAGCGGCATTCTCGACAGTGGGCGCTGAGATGGGTCGCAAGGCCGCTGTCCTCGGTCAGCCGATCGCGCATTCGCGCTCGCCCCAGCTGCACCTGGCCGCTTACCGCGCGCTGGGCCTCGACTGGAGTTACGAGCGGATCGAATGCGACGCCGCGCGGCTGCCCGGGCTCGTCGGTGAGCTGGGCCCGGAATGGGTCGGGCTGTCGGTGACGATGCCGGGCAAGGAAGCGGCGCTGGCGGTGGCCGCCGAGCGCACCGAGCGCGCGGTGCTGGTCGGCTCGGCCAATACCCTCGTGCGCGTCGATGCCGGGTGGTCGGCGGACTGCACCGATGTCGACGGCGTACTCGGTGCGCTGCGCGGTGGTGGTGTCTCGACGATCGACGAGGCTGTCGTGCTCGGTGCCGGCGGAACGGCCAGGCCCGCGTTGCTTGCCCTGTCCGAACTCGGGGCGAAGAAGGTCACGGTGATCGCCCGTGATGCCGGACGGGCGCGCAGCGCACTGGAATTGGCGGACCGTCTCGGCCTGCGGGCCACGGTCGTGCCGCTGGACAGGGAGCAGGTGCGCGCGGCGTGCGCGTCGGCCGGAGCGGTGGTGAGCACGGTGCCCGCCGAGGCGGCCGCGGTGATCGCATCAGATGTAGCCGTGGCACCGGTCGTGCTCGACGCGATCTACAACCCGTGGCCGACCCCCCTCGCAACGGCGGTCGAGGCCGCCGGGCACACAGTGGTCAGCGGCCTGCAGATGTTGCTGAATCAGGCATATGGACAGGTCGAACTGTTCACCGGTCAGCCTGCGCCGCGCGCGGCGATGGCCGCGGCGCTGGAAGCGTCCCTTCCCCAGCAGTAGGCGACGGCTCCGGTGGCTGGCGCCGAGTGCGTGCTGGATCCTCGACGTCACCGACCGATCCGTCGAATTGACACCGGTTCTAGTTTTGGACCGCTAAGGTGTTCCTCATGACCGCTTGGGTGTTACGAGCCACCGTCCTCGGCGCGCTGGTCGTCGCCCTGCGCGTTTTGCTCGGCCTCGCCATGGCCTCCTGGCCCACGTACGGGACCTTCTGGCGCGCGGCCTGCCTGCTCGCCATCGTCGCCGTGGTTGTCGTTTGGGGCGTGCGCGACGGCCGCACGCGCGCCGACGGCCTCACCGTCCGCTGGTTGGCTGCCGGGTTCGGCGCGGGCCTGGCCAGCTCGGCCGTGTGCTGGGTCCTCGATCAGGTGCCCGGAATCGAACTCGGCGACGCCGGGATCCTCTACGAACTGACCTCCGCGGCCTCGTTCATCCTGCTGCTGATCTTCCTGCCCGCGCTGGCGGGTATCGCCTTCGGCTACGCACGGTCGCGCCGTTCGAGCGAATCCGCCACCGGCGCTGCGGAACCCGAATTCGCCACCGCGAACTGAGCGGAGTCGTTCTCTCCGGAACGGCACCGGCCGGGAGGCAGACCCTGCGCACCTGTTCGCGCCCCACCATGGTGTCGGGGCGCGAACAGGGGCCAGAGTTCGGATCTCAGAGCATGATCGGCGACGTGCCCGGGGTGGTGTCGCGGGCGATGGCCGAGTAGGCGGCGGCCAGCAGCGACGGATCAGGGCCCTCGAGTCGGCCGGGCTTGGCCAGACCGTCCAGGATCACGAAACGCAGCACACCGGATCGGGTCTTCTTGTCGGTTTGCATCGCGTCCATCAGGTGGGGGAGCGCATCGCCGTCGTAGGAGACGGGCAGGCCGACGCTTTCCAGGATGGTGCGGTGCCGATCGGCGGTGGCGTCGTCGAGACGGCCGGCCAGTCGGCCGAGTTCGGCGGCGAAGACCAAGCCGACGGACACCGCGGCGCCGTGACGCCAGCGGTAGCGCTCGCGGCGCTCCACAGCGTGGCCGAGGGTGTGGCCGTAGTTCAGGATCTCGCGCAGGCTCGATTCCTTGAGGTCGGCGGCGACCACGTCGGCCTTGACCTGGATGGCGCGGCGGATCAGTTCGGGCAGCACATCGCCGGTGGGGTCGAGGGCAGCCTCGGGATCGGCCTCGATGAGATCGAGGATCACCGGGTCGGCGATGAAACCGGCCTTGATGATCTCGGCCATGCCCGCCACGATCTCGTTGCGCGGCACCGTTTCCAGGGTCGCGAGGTCGACCAGCACGGCGCTGGGCTCGTGGAAGCTGCCCACGAGGTTCTTACCCGCCTCGGTGTTGATGCCGGTCTTGCCGCCGACCGCGGCGTCGACCATCGCCAGCAGCGTGGTCGGCACGTGCACGATGCGCACCCCGCGCATCCAGGTGGCGGCGACGAAGCCGGCCAGGTCGGTGGCGGCGCCACCGCCGAGACTCACGATGGCGTCGTTGCGGGTCAGGCCGATCCGGCCGAGCACCTCCCAGCAGAACCCGGCCACGGCCAGTTCCTTGCCGTCCTCGGCGTCAGGGATCTCGATGCGATGCGCGTCGATCCCGGTGTCGGCCAGTGCTTTACGCACCGCCTCGGCGGTTTCGGCCAGCGGCGGCTGATGGAAGATCGCCACGGTCCGCACGGCGTTGCCCGCGTTGACCGCTTCGACGAGATCGCCGAGCAGCCCGCGGCCGATGATCACCGGGTACGGGTCGGCGGTGCGAACCTGGATGATGGTCGGCTCTGTCACGTGCGCTGCTCCGATTCTTTCTGGTCATTGTTATTGCGTCGCCCGCCGCGTCGCCGCGGTTGCCCGCGTCGTCGACGTTCGTTGGCGGCGGTCCCACGATCCGCGTCACCGGATGGTCCGGCCCGCTGCACCTGTTGTGGTGCCCCGGTCCGGCTTTCCGGCGAAGGATCTGCGGTGGTCGTACTCGACGGTCCGGCAGACTCGCCACCGCGCTGGCCGGCCCGCGTCGGGGCGCCTGCCTCGCGGCTCGCCGCCCGCCTGCCGCGACCGGCATTGCGACCGGCCGCCTGGCTTCCCGCGACCGGGCTGCGGCCGCCTACTCGACTACCCGGCGTGCTGCGGTTGCCCGCCCGACCCCCGGCGCCGGCAGCGCGGTTGCCTGGCTGGCTTGCGTCGGTAGTGCGGTTGCCCGGCGGGTTTTCGGCTGTACCCGCGCGGCCCTCTGATTTCGAGCTCGCGCGGCTCTCCGGGCTCTCGGCCACCGTGCCGCCGGTTTCCCGGGTGGCAACGGTGGTTGCCGGCCGGATCCGCGCACCGCCTCGGCGCGACCTGCTACGCCGGGACCGTCGACCGGCGGTCGTGCGTGACTCACTCTGCGCCGCACCCGCCGTGCGGGTGGCGCCGGTGGTGTCGTCGACTGCCGTCCGATCGGTCGCGGATGGTGTTGCCCCCGAACGGTTCCGATCATCCGGGGCGTCGCGGCGTTCGACGGCCGCCACACCCGTCTGGTCGGCACCGCTTCGGCGCGCGGCGGCGGCGCGCGCCCTGGCACGTCGCCGGTTCTTGGACCGATTGCTGCCCGTTCCGGGCCTGCCGGTGACCGAACCCGAAGCGGGCGAGGTGTTTCCGGCGTTCACACGGGGAGATGGCAGATCGGTGCGCACCGATTCGAGACCGAGCTTGGTCAGGATCATCCGCACCACCCGACCAGGACTCCGCCCATCGGTCCGCACACGCACGGAGGCGATCTCGCGGTAGAGCGGGCGACGCTCGCGCATCAGATCCCGATACTTGGCTGCGGGGTCGACTCCGTTGAGCAGTGGACGGGTACTGCTGGCGCCGGTGCGCCGAACCCCTTCGGACACACTGATTTCCAGGTAGACGACGAGAGCGTCCCGCAGCAGGTCCCTGGTCCGTTCGGACAGCACCGAACCGCCGCCGAGGGAAACCACGCCGTCGTGCTCGAGCACGGCGCGGCGCACCACCTGTTCCTCGATCCGGCGGAACTCCGTCTCACCGTCGGTGGCGAAGATATCGGGAATCGTGCGGCCGGTATCGGCCTCGATGCCCGCGTCGGTGTCGTAGAGCTCCACCCCGAGTTCCCTGGCCAGCTTGCGCCCGATGGTCGACTTCCCCGAGCCGGGCAACCCGACCAGTACCACGCGTGCCGCCGGCGCGGTCCGGTGGTCACCGCCGGTGTCAGGAGCTCCGGGCTCGACGATCGCCGGTGAGGGGCCCGCGTCGCTCTCCGGCGCGGTCCCCTCCTGCCCCTGCTCGGTCACGGGATACGGCTGTCCGCGGGCACGTGTGGGCGGCTACCGATCCGCTTGACGTAACTGGTGATGTTGTCGACGGTCTCGGCCAGCGAGTCGCCGCCGAACTTCTCCAGCGCGGCCTGCGCCAGCACCAGGGCCACCATCGACTCCGCGACCACGGCCGCCGCGGGCACCGCGCACACGTCCGAGCGCTGGTGGATGGCGACGGCTTCCTCACCGCTGGACATGTCGACCGTCGACAGCGCGCGCGGCACGGTCGAGATCGGTTTCATGGCGGCGCGCACCCGCAGTGCCTCGCCGTTGGTCATGCCGCCTTCGAGGCCACCCGCGCGGTTGGTCGAGCGCAGGACGCCGTCGGGGCCGGGACGCATCTCGTCGTGGGCCTGGCTGCCGCGTCGGCGCGCGGTCTCGAACCCGTCGCCCACCTCGACACCCTTGATCGCCTGGATGCCCATGAGGGCGGCGGCCAGGCGCGAATCCAGACGCTGCTCACCGCTGACGAACGAACCGAGCCCGATGGGCAGGCCGTCCACGATCACCTCGACGACGCCGCCGAGGGTGTCGCCGTCCTTCTTGGCTGCTTCGATCTCGGCGATCATGGCCGCCTCGGCGTCGGCGTCGAACGCCCGCACGGGGCTGGCGTCGATCGCGTCGAGATCGGCCGGGCCCGGCGTGACACCGGTGGTGTTGGCGGCGGTCCCGATCGACACCACATGCGAGATGACCTCGACACCGAAGGCCTGACGCAGGAAGTTGCGCGCGAGTGTGCCGGCCGCGACCCGAGCCGCGGTCTCCCGGGCGCTGGCCCGCTCGAGCACCGGACGGGCATCGTCGAAGCCGTACTTGAGCATCCCGGAGTAATCGGCGTGACCGGGGCGCGGGCGGGTGAGCGGCGCGTTACGCGCCATTCCCGCGAGCTCGGTCTCGTCGATCGGATCGGCCGACATCACTTCGGTCCACTTGGGCCACTCGGAGTTGGCGATCTCGATCGCGACCGGTCCACCCATGGTGCGGCCGTGGCGAACGCCACCGACCAGGGTGACCTTGTCGGCCTCGAATTTCATCCGGGCGCCGCGCCCGTAACCGAGCCGGCGGCGGGCGAGCTGTGCGGAGACATCGTCCGATGTCACCTCGACTCCGGCGACCATCCCTTCCAGGAGGGCGACGAGAGCGGGACCATGGGATTCTCCGGCAGTTATCCAGCGCAACACGCCGACTATCTTCCCATGTCGACACGTGTAGTCGGGAACGCGGGCCGACGTGACGAGCGGCACGTCGGCACCGAGCCGGGCCGCGCGGTGGCGGCCGCCGCCCTGATCCGGCCGAACCGGCCTGTTCCGGACCGCCGGCAACACCCCGTCCCCGGGATCGTCTCGGCGCGTCGCGCCGCCGGTCATGCCAGTGCCATCGCGGTGACGGTGGCCAGGCACATCGCGGGGCCGTGTGGCACCAGCCGTCGTGCCGGTGCCGCGCGCACCTGCCGCGGACCACGACCCAGCGCCGTACGCAGCCGATCACCGCCGAGCAGCACCACCGCGGCCGCGGCGGTGAGCAGTGGTGCGGCCAGCGCGGCCCACACCCAGGCGGGTGGTCCGGCGATCGCCGCGGCAGCTCCGAGCGACACCGCGAGCTTCACATCACCCGCGCCGAGTGCGGCCGGGGAGAGCAGGTGGGTGATCAGATACGGCATCGTCAACAGCGCGGCCCCGATCACCGCGGTCTCCAATTCCCCTGTCGAGAAGGCGAACAGGAACACCGCGGCCGCACCCACGCCGGTCAGCGCGTTGGGAAGGCGACGGGCATGGATGTCGATGACGCCCAGCAGCAGGCACCAGGCGATGAGGCAACAGAACGCGGCAGTGGTCATGGGATCGATCGTGCTGGGCCGCGACCGCCGAAAGTGGGCCGTACCCGAGAATGTGGATAACGTCCGCGCATGTGAACAATGCCGTATCCACCTCGCCCACCGACACGAAATCCTGGGCATCGCGTGCCGACGTGTCGCCCGTCGGGCGGTAGCGTTGACCCATGTGTGCTGACTACACGGCTCCCGATTACGCGGCCCGGCGCGGTGCCCTGCGGAGCCTGCTGGTGGAAAACGGTGTCGACGCGTTGCTGGTGACCGATCTGGTCAACATCCGGTACCTGACCGGCTTCACCGGATCCAATGCCGTTGTGCTGGTGCATTCGTGGGATATGCGCGGAGCCGAGGACCGCACCGTCATCGGTACCGACGGCCGGTACTCCGCTCAGGTCGCCGAACAGGTCCCCGATCTGCAGGCCGAGATCTGCCGGGCCACCGCGCGCCGCGTTCTCGAGCTGACCGGGGAATGGCAGCTCGGTCGCGTCGGCTTCGAGAGCCACGTGGTGACCGTCGATCAGCACACCTCGTTCCAGGAACTGCGCACCGGGCTGCAACTCGTCCCCACCTCGGGTCTGGTCGAACAGCTGCGCATGGTCAAGGATCCCTACGAGGTCGACCAGCTCGGCGCGGCGTGCACGGCAGCCGACAAGGCGCTGGCCACTCTGCTCGAGCGGGGCCTGCTGCGTCCGGGCCGCACCGAGAGGCAGGTCGCCCGCGACCTCGAATGGGCGATGTTCGAGCACGGTGCCGACGCGATCTCGTTCGAGACGATCGTCGCCGCGGGCGCCCATTCGGCCATCCCGCACCACCGGCCGACCGGCGCCGTCCTGGCCACCGGCGACTTCGTGAAGTTCGATTTCGGCGCGGTGGTCAACGGCTACCACTCCGACATGACCCGCACCCTGGTCCTGGGGACCCCCGCCGACTGGCAGCGGGAGATCTACGAACTGGTCGCCCGCTCGCAACGCGCGGGCACCGAGGCGCTCAAACCCGGCGCGCAGACCAGCGAGGTCGACGCGGCGGCCCGGATGATCATCGAAGAAGCGGGGTACGGCCCGCAGTTCGTGCACGGTCTCGGTCACGGCGTCGGGCTGCAGATCCATGAAGCACCCGGAGTGGCGAAAACGAGTACCGGTACACTTCTGGCTGGTGTGGCGGTGACCGTCGAACCTGGTGTATACCTTCCCGGCCGCGGCGGGGTCCGGATCGAGGACACGCTCGTGGTGCGCGAAGCGGGCCCGGAACTGCTCACCCGCACCAGCAAGGACTTGATCGTCGTCGACTGACGTCGGCGCGCAGAACGCAGTAACCCCCAGTACGCAGTAATACGAACGAGGAGATCCGAGGACAGTGGCGGACACCAGCGACTTCAAGAACGGCCTTGTGCTGAAGATCGACGGTCAGCTCCAGCAGATCATCGAATTCCAGCACGTGAAGCCGGGCAAAGGCCCCGCGTTCGTGCGGACCAAGCTGAAGAACGTCGTGTCCGGCAAGGTCGTCGACAAGACCTTCAATGCGGGTGTCAAGGTCGAGACCGCGACCGTCGACCGTCGCGACATGACCTACCTGTACCACGACGGCACCGACTACATCTTCATGGACGGTGACACCTACGACCAGATCTCCATCCCGGAGGCCACCATCGGTGACGGTGCCCGCTTCCTGCTGGAGAACATGGGCGTGCAGGTTGCCGTGCACGAGGACGCGCCGCTGTTCGTGGAGCTCCCCGTCACCATCGAGCTGGTCGTGCAGCACACCGACATCGGCCTGCAGGGCGACCGCTCCACCGGCGGCACCAAGCCCGCCACCCTGGAGACCGGCGCCGAGGTTGCCGTTCCGCTGTTCATCAACACCGGTGACAAGCTGAAAATCGACTCGCGCGACGGCAGCTACCTCGGCCGCGTCAACGGCTGATCGTGACCGACTCCCCGGCAGACAAGAAGGGCTCGTTCAAGAAGCTCGGCGCGCGCCACAAGGCGCGCCGCCGGGCCGTGGACCTGCTGTTCGAGGCGGAGGCGCGCGATGTCGACGTCTCCGTGCTGCTCTCGGATCGCGCTGAGCTGGCGACCCGCGACCAGAGCGTGGCCCCCGTGCACGCCTACACCACCACCCTCGTCGAGGGCGTCGCCGACGATCTCGACCGGGTCGACGGCACCATCGAGGGTTACCTCCAGGACTGGACCCTGCAGCGGCTGCCCGCGGTCGACCGGGCCATTCTGCGGATCGCGGTGTGGGAACTGTTCCACGCCACCGATGTGCCCCCGGTCGTCGCGGTCGACGAGGCTGTCGAGCTGGCCAAGGAACTGTCCACCGACGACTCCCCGTCGTTCGTGAACGGCGTGCTCGGCCAGGTCGTGCAGGTGGCGCCGCAGGTCCGCGCCGCCGCGGCCGCGACGGCCGCCACGAAGGCCGCGCGCGGCGAGTCGGAGTCCTGAGGCGTGGCGCGCAAGTACCTCGTGATGGCCGAACGCACCCCGGCGTTCGATGCCTCGGTGATCGAACCGCACCGCAGCTTCCTGCAGGAACTGCTCGCTGAGGGTCAGCTCCAGGAAAGCGGCGGCTTCACCGACGGCACCGGCGGCGCCTATGTCATCCTGGCCGAAAGCCTCACCGCCGCAACGACAATCGCCCACTCCGACCCGCTGCACACCACCGGCGCCTCGGACCTGACGATCCACGAATGGGAAATCACCGTTTCGGCGTGAATCCCGTTCGCGCAGCCGCACGTTCCGAGTGAACGTGCGGCTGTTGTCGTCTTACCGCCGCGGATCTCGCACACCACCCGACGGGGCGGGACGCGACGATCGCGGGGCGGCGGTTTCGTGATCGGGGGTGCGAATCACGGTGTCGTGCAGGAGGATGCGTAGTGAGATAGTCGCGGCTGCGTACGGCCGCTGCAGTGGGGGAGAAGATGGGCGACAACCAGGCGCTGAGTAGCCGGCACATGACGAGGGCGCAATATCTCTGGGCCGCACTGGGTCTTGTGATGATCGGCGTCAGCTTGATTTCGGCACGGGGGAACATCGGCCACGTCTTCAAGGCGGAACCGGATTTCCTGCTCGGTCTGTCCTTGTCGATCAGCACGATCTTCTTCACCAAGGCGTTCTCTCGTTCGGGGATCGCGTCGGCAGTCCACCACATCCACGAACCGAGCGACCCCAATGTCGCCGCGGCACTGGATGTCGCAGTCGGTCAGCGACTGCACGCCATGGGGCTGCACGAGAACATCGCACTGCTCAGCCGCGACATCGCGGTGGCGGGCAAGCGGATCAACGAGTTCTACGATCTGCAGGCGATGGATCCACGGTTTCACGCGACCGCGCCTCTGCTGCGTGTGGCGCTCACCGATATCGACGACGCGCTGGCGATTGTGAGCCGGGTCGCCGAGCGAATCGGAACAGCCGAGGTCAATCAGGTCTATCGCATTCCGGACGCGATGAAATCGCACCTCAACGATGCGCTGCGCGACGTCAGAGAAGCCTCGGCACGCCGCAACGAATCGTACGAGTCGCTGCGCGCTCAGATCGCGGGTGTGGCGGTCGACGACCTCTGGGGCGTCTTCGCGGTGCTCACCTCCGACACCCTCAAGGCGCAGCGCGATCTGGAATCGCTGGCGAGCAGGACTGTTCAGACAGTGCCCGCCGATCGGATCGCCGTCCTGCAGGGTTATCTCGAGGCCTCATTGCTGCGTCTGGAGAACGTGACCGAACTGATCCGTGAGCGCGGCCTCGCGGAGCCGCACACCCTGCAGATCGTGGGCCAGGACCTGCGGCGAGCTCAGGTGAAACTCGCTCGCGCACTGCAACTCGGCACCGATGAGCACGCGACCGGCGAGCAGCCTGCCGGTGAGGCGGCATCCAGCGAGCAGCCGACCACAGAACCGGGCCCCGCGGCACCGTAGAGGTGACTACCCGGGAAGAGTCCGACGGCCTCCGCCGGTGGGTGTACGAGGAAACCGGCGGAGGCGCGACCGTCGCTGGGTAGGCGCGGTGTCGGGTTGTGCTCGGGGCACGAGGTGAATCCTGCTACCTCGAGTGCGCTCGAGGTCAAGCGGTTCAGCGGGGGGCGTGGACCAGTGGGGCGAGGAAGCCGGTGAGCTGGGCTGTCGAGGGTTGGCCGAGGCGGCGGCCGAGGTAGTCGGGGGCGTCGGCGGCTGCCCGGCAGCGGTCCTGGTCGGTGTTGGCCGGGTTGTCGGAATAGCGTTCGCCGAGCATGGTGGCCTTGGCGACCTCGCGTCCGGTGTGGAGTTCGTAGACGACGATCTCGTAGGTGGCGCGGAAGAGGTTGACGGTGCGCCCCACCGGTGCGCCGGGGGAGGGGCCGTACTGGCAGGTCTGCACGAGGTCACGCAGTTCCAGCTGCTTCATGCAGGCGATGAGCTGCACGGTCGACGGATCGTCCGGGTTCCACGCGGTCGGATCGTCCGGGTGGACCATGGTCGTGAGGTCACCGGACAGATAGATCGGGCGCGCGCCGTCGCGCTCATAGGGCGCGGCGTTCGGGAACGGCTTCTTGTCCTCGCCACACATCCGGTCGTAGTCCGACATCTCGAATCGGCTCGCCTGCACCGCCGCGATCGCGAAGAACCCGGCTCCGAACAGCGCGATGAACAGCAGCAAGGCGACACCTGGCCCGACCCGTAGGCCCCGCCTGGGCGTACTCCGCTCCCGAACGGGACGGTTGTGCCACCGCTCGCGCAGCGACGGGCCGTTCCCGCGCCGCCATGACCGCCACCTTTCCGAGAGGGTCGGCTGTCGCGTCGTTCGGTCGCGTTCGACCCAATCGGACCAGTGCTCCGAGTGTTGCTGGGGAGCTGGGGTTTCCGGGGAACGATACGACGGTGCGACGGCGGGGGTGTACGCCTGTGAAGGGGTACTCCGCGATTCGGTCTCGCGGGTCGACCCGGCGGCACCGACCACGGCGGCAGTGCCCAACGCGGCCGCTGTACCGACCGCGGGAACCGACTCGGCAGTCGGGCTTTCGTCGGTACCAGCAGGTGCGCCCGCAGCGGCCACCTCGCCCCCGGGCGTGGGTTCGTGGCGGTCGATGGTCGGTGGATCGTCGATCGCGCCCGATTCATTGCCGACGACGGATTTGCTCAGCGAGACGGTGCTTTCGGACTGACCGTCCGATGACTCGGCTACTTCGCCGAGTGCGGGCTCGTCCAGGTCGATCGTGTCGTCGTCGAAAGTCTCAGCGCGTGTGGCGCTTTCGCTCTCCGGAGCAGCGCCCTCGGCGGTTGGCTCATGCTCAGGGGTGTCGTCCCGGGGCGAGTCCAGTTCGGCACTGTCGGGGGGCGAAGTCTCGTCAGTCACCTGTTCGGCGGGTTCGGCGTCGGTTGTCGGCTCGTCGGGTGGTCCGATCGCTGTGGCCGATAACGCCACGTCGTCGGCCTGCGCGCTGATGAAACCGTCACTCGAAGAAGGGGATTCCGTCTCGCCTTCAGCGCGGGCCGACGTCGGATCCTCGGGGCGAACCGCCGTAGGGGGTCGATGGGCGAGCCTGTCGATCGCGGCGAGAAATGCGGGTGTAGATGCGCGAGCCGAACCGGTCGACGCCGCAGGGGAACTCGATGCGGTGCCGGAATCAGCTGTCCCCGAGGGGGAGCCGAGCTCCACAGCGGTCGGGGCGATGGGCCGGGAAGTAGTCGCCGGGTCGAGAGCAGCCGGAAAGCCCTGTGCTGTCAGTTCATCGGGGGAAGGCAACAGATGGCCCAGGTTCAACGCACCGAACACCCGGGTGACGTCATCGATGCTGAGCCGGACCGTGCGCCCGCTCTCGGCCTGGAAATAGTCGTGCAGTGCGCCGGCGTCGTCGCGATCGATCAGCACCGCGCGGTACCCGTCGGCGATCCTGGTTTCCTCGATGGTGATCTCGGCGCCGGGCTGGGCGACCAGCGCGATCACCGCGTTCACCCAGCCGAAGATCCCCGACTGCTGCAGCAGGCTCTTGGCCGCGAAGACCTGTCGGCGCACCTG
Organism: Nocardia sp. NPDC057272; assembly: GCF_042668615.1. NCBI lineage: Bacteria > Bacillati > Actinomycetota > Actinomycetes > Mycobacteriales > Nocardiaceae > Nocardia > Nocardia sp. NPDC057272. Next base: position 30,712 of record NZ_JBHUYK010000031.1, read on the forward strand.
GACGAACGGGTTGGGCACCCGGACGGCGTGATAGAGCGCGGCCGGTTCGCCGTCGATGGTCCACGGCCCGTTCGGAGGGGTGGCGAGGGTGCCTTCCTGACGGGCGGTGAATCCCTTCACCTCCACGATGGTCACGCTCTGCGGCGTGCACACCAACGCGTCGACCTCGACCGACCCGCCCCGGCTCTCCGGTACGTGACAGCGGAACACGGCGACGCCGCCCGCCCGAAACGCCTGGTCACGGAGCGCCGCGCCGACGATCTGTTCCGCGCCTTCGAGTTCGCTCTCGTCCGCGACAACGACGATCACCACGACCCCCTGTGCACCTGACTGCGGACTGCTACCAGGATACGGCCTCCACTAGCCGTATCGAAACCGAATCCTGTTGCTGAGCAACGGCTTCGGCAATGTCGATTACCGATCTCACCACGGCGGCCCCGAGTTTCGTCTGCCCGCCGGTTCCGCACCGACCGGCCGAACCCATTCCACCGGCGGCTTCGTGATCTGACCTGCGACCAAGACGAGGCCGGTCGGCCGGTCTACCGCGATGAATCCGAAGGGGCGGTCGATGTTCACCGATGTGATCGTCGACCATGTCTTCTGCGGAATGCTGCCGAGGCGCATTGCCACGGCCGTGACGGCAGCCGCTTCGAAGCCTTCGGCGTCGAAGCGTGCGATGACGTCCTGACCCGCGGCATCCAGCGCCAGCGGATCCGCTGCGAGTCCGGCGAAATGGGAACCGGGAACGTTCATCGAGGTGGACAGGCCGAACATCGCCGCATGGCGAGCGAGGTTGTGCTTGTTCTCCACCTCGAACGGCGGCATGGTCAGCACCACGGAGTCGCCACCGCCAAAGGTCTCCCGTCGACTCACCGACAGACAGGGCGCCGTCGTGTCGACAGGCAGTTCTGTCCGCACATCGACGGTCCCGTCCAGAGCCGCCAGGCCGGTGGCCAGACCGTGCCGCGAATTCGTGCCGATCAGCAGGTGCACGTCGAGTTCGCCCTTGCCGGTGACGATCACCCGGGTCACTTCGTCGTCGAGTACCGACACGCTGCCGTCGGGATGGCTCGTGCGGTACAGGCCGGGTCCCCGATGTCCTTGCCACGGACCGGTTTCCGGTGTGTAGAGGATCTCGTCGAACGCCTGCACCCAGCGGGTGCGTGCCATCAGCGCGGTCGCCAGCGCGAGCGCCGTGTCCGAGGTGATCGGCACCGGAAATTTCTTGATCAACCCCCGGGTCTGCTCGTTCGCCCACGCATCGAGTGCTGCCGGATCGCCCAGCTCACCGACCGTCCCGGTGGGCATACTGCGAACCCACTCCTCGCGCAGGGTCAGCCCCGGCCGAACCCACGCCCCGATCGCCGTCGATACCTCCCGCGAAGTATCCAGCGATTTCAGCATGTCCAGCCCCGCCGAATGGGCCTGCTCCGCCGGAACCCCCACCGCCGCGGCGAGCTCATCTCTCGCCCGTCCGGAAGCAGCCCCCGCCAACACGGCGAGTAGTGGCCACAATCCGGCCCCCGACACCACCGCGTCCCCGCCCCCGAATGTTTCGCACCACCGCCCTGTCAGCGCATTCGATGCCCGCACATGCGGCAGAAGTGAACTCCCCATCCCCGGATCCTACGACCAGCCACCGACAATCCGCCACGTCGCCGAATTCCGTCAGCCCCGGACGATCCCCAGCCAGACATAGTCCCTGGCCCGCGTGACCGCGACGAACTGCTGGCGCATAATCAAATCCTGACGCTCCCGTTCGGCGTCGGTACCCGGCGGCGCCGGCTCGACGAACGGATGGATCACCGCGCGGAAATCCAAGCCCTTCGCGCGATAGACCGTGCCGACCTTGACGCCGCTGTCGGTGTCGGCGCAGCGATACTCGACGAGCTCCTGCGCGGCGATTCCCCAGCGGCGCAATAGGCGGAGCACGGCTTCCGCTTCGGCGTTGGTGATGGTGATGATCGCGGTGTCCGACAGCGAGATGCCCTGGGCGACAATATTGTCCAGCTGGCGACGAATGTGACCGTGCAGCTCGGCCCGCGCACAGTACTGCCGTCCGGCGTAGCCGTCGGGAAGGGCGGCGTCGGTGAGATCGAGGCTCTGCCGTTCGCTGGTATCGAGGTCCTCGACGGGTCGTGCGCCCGGCAGGCTCGCCGCGAGTCGCAGGACCTCCCGGCGGTTGCGGTAGTTCTTGGTGAGCTTCTCGCTGCGCCCGACGATATTGACTTCGGCATCGACGAATCGCCAGCCGCCCGCGTAGATCTGCTGCTGGCGGTCGCCGACGAACAGCAGAGAGTTGGGTTCGTCGCCGGTCAGCGCGTGAACCAGCCGCACGCTCTGCACGGTCATGTCCTGCATTTCGTCGACGACGACCATCGCGTACGGCTGCCGGAGGGGACGCGCGCGCAGTTCGTCGAGCGCTGCGGTGATGACATCGTTTCCGTCGAAGCATCCCCACTCGGTCCGGTATGCCTCATAGGCCTGGTACAGCTCCCACACGTGTCGGCGCTGACCGGTACGCAACGACACTCGGCGACCACGCCGATCCACCTCGGCATAGGCGGTGAACCCGGCGTCGTCGCAGGCGAGTCCACGCCCCTTGATCACCCGATCGACTTCCTCTCGCCAGTAGGGGAGCGCGGGCGAGATCTCCGCCAGTGGGCCCGACCTGCCGACTCGCCCCCACGCGAGGTTGAAGGCTGTGTCGGCCCGCTTGAGCTCCATTCTCATCGGAATCCCGCGCTCGGTCAGGAACGCCTGCGCCCACGCGTGCAGGTTCGTGAACTCCGCCCGCCCGGCCGCATCGGGCAGCAACCGCGCGAACGCCGACTCCTGGCACGGCGGCAGGTTCTTCACCAACGTGGTGAACAGCAGCGGCCCGGTGCTGCGGCGGGCACGATGTGCCATCCGGTGTAGCGCCAGTACCGTTTTCCCCGACCCCGCCGGACCCACGATCCGTGCCGGACCGTTGTGATTGCGGGTTACCAACGCGAGCTGGGCGGGATCGAGGAAAGCCAGCCAGGTCGGGAACGGCTTGGCCAGCGCACCGGCAAGGTGGTCGGTATGTAGCGTTTCCACCTCCAGCAGGCCGTCTGTCTCGGCGGGCGGCTGCGCGGGGGCGAGCCGGGCGATCGGACGATAGTCGCGATGGCGCTGGGCGGTGTGCTCGGCGAGGTCGCCGGCCAACCGTGCGGGCATCACCGATCGCCGGCCCATCAGTGTGCGCACCGTCGCGTCGGTGACGACCACGAACCGGCCATCGCCGCCGGCACGTCGGCCAGGCGGCAGAACGAACACCAACTCGACTGTCTCCCGGACGAACTCATTGCGATTCGGTCCGATCGACACACCGGCAAACAGCTGTTCGGCCTGTGCGCGCAGCCGCCGCACCTGGTCGTCGTCCGGCAGCTCGTCGACCACGGCGAGCGCGAACACTCCACCGGGCCCGATGAGCAGCGCGTCACACCGACCAGTCGGAGCGGGCTGGGTCCGGTACACCGACAGCCGCCATCGCTGTCTACCCGCCAACAGCAACGCTGTGTAGACGCCACGCAAACGCCCGGTCAGCCCGACGACGCTCTGCGCGAGCGCCTCTTCCGCGCGCAGACGCAGGAATTCCTCATCATTACCGGACGTCATCTCGGCCACCCCCGCTTGGTCCGTAATACTCCGTTCTTTCGAGTATCGGTGAATTACCAAGCAACAGAAAGTGTTTCGACCGAATCAGTCCAACGGACGTGGTCGGGTCACCGGACCCCGCGGGGGCGGAACTGGATGCTGATGCGGGGTCCGACGGGGCGTGCGGTCTTGGGGACCGCGTGTTCCCAGGTGCGCTGACATGCCCCGCCCATCACCAGGAGATCCCCGTGCCCGGCCGTGAACCGTACGCTCGCGCCACCGCCGCGCGGGCGTAGCAGCAGAGAGCGCGGCGCTCCGACCGAGACGATCGCGACCATCGTGTCGTGGGTGGCGCCGCGGCCGATCGTGTCTCCGTGCCAGGCGACGCTGTCGCGGCCGTCGCGGTAGAAACACAGCCCGGCCGTGCGGAACGGTTCACCGAGTTCCGCCGCGTAATGCGCGGTCAATGCCGCCCGCGCATCGACCAGAATGTGATCGGGGAGCGGGTCGTTCTCCCCGAAGAACGACACCAGCCGTGGCACGTCCACGACCCGGTCGTACATCGGCCTGCGTTCGGCGTGCCAGGGGACGCGTTCGGCCAGTCGATCGAACAGCCGGCTCGCGCCGCTCAGCCAGCCTGGCAGCACATCGACCCAGCTGGTCGCGTCGAGTGGGGTGCGCCGGATCGCCTCGATGGAACCCAGGGCAATCGCGTCACCGTCGAACAGTGAACCTTGCAGGGGCAGCGACATGAGCGCCAGTCTACAACGTATTCGAATGTATGTTCGATAGACGGCTCGTGGTGAGTGTCGCTCAGCGGAGTTCCTCGACCAGCCCGATGAGGACGCCGTCGGGGCCGCGCACGTAGGCGTAGCGGCAGATGTCTTCGTAGCGGGCGACCGTGCCCACGAGTTCGGCGCCGTGGGCGCGCAGGCGGTCGAGGACGTTCTCGACATCGTCGACGACGAATGTCAGGCGTGGGATGCCGGGGATGTTCACTGGCGCGTTCGGTGCGGCGAGGGTGGTCGTCGGCGAGCGGAAGGTCGAGAGCTCGACCCGGCTGTGGCCGTCGGGTGTCCGAACGACGGCCATGTCGGCTCGGACGCCCGTCAGTCCGAGCAAGTCGTCTGCCCATTGGCCCCCGACTGTCGCTTCGCCCTCCAGCTCCAGGCCCAGTGCTACGAAGAACGCGACAGCAGCCGCGAGATCTTCGACCACGATGCCGACATGATCCATCCGGTGGACCGTCATGATGTTCTCCTCGGGTTCGTTGCGGCTCATTCTGGCCGGATCGTATTTTCGGACGCGCTGACGCTCGTCGTCTCGAGGCCCGTTCGGCTCTCGTATCCCTGGGACGGAGTCGCCCGAGCATTCTCGACATCCCCGGCGCATGAATTGCCAGATTTTTCGCGCAGAGCATCGCGACGCGTCGGAAGCCCGGTCGACCGAGTCCGCCGAGGGCACTGTCGGCCGACCAGGTGCCGATCCCGGCAGCGGGCTCAGTCCTGCCAGCCGCTCGTGTCGAGAACCGTGTCCCACGTGTACGGCACCAGTTCCGGATGACGCAGCCGGAGGATCTCGCCCGGCAGCGAGCCCAGCGGTGCCTTGCGCGGGTCGCCGACCGCCTGACGTTCGATGATGTCGGTGAGGGCCCGCGTACCGCCGAGGCGTGGATAGGAGGCGTGGACCAGGTCCGCGAATCCCGGGGGCAGATCATCGGGGCCGCCGCCGACGTCGAGGCCGATGCCGGTGACCGCGATCCAGATGGCGGCGGGTCGACGACGGCGGTACACGGGTGAGTCGCTGAGGCCGGTCGTGTGCGCGGCGATGGCGTCCCAGATGATGTCGACGCGCTCATCGTCGATGCCCTGCGCTTCGAGGAACTCGGCCGCGAAATCCGCGCCGTCGATTCGGCGTGCCCGGGTTGCGTGACGCCCACCAACCTTCAGGTTGGTTGAAGCATACGCTGAGTTTCAAGGAGACTGAAGGTTTATGGCCGCAACAGCACGGTGCCGAAAGCGGTCCTGTCCTCCAGCATTCGGTGCGCCCGCGCGGCGTCGGCGAGGGAAAGGATCGAGTCGATCACGGGTGTCAGCAGGCCCTGTGCTGTCGCCGTGAGTGCCGCCGATCGCTGCTGGGCGACTTCGCCGAGCCAGGCGGTGCCCGCGCAGCCGGTGAGCGTGAGTCCGCGCAGGATCAGCTCGGTGGCACCCAGCTGTGCGGGTGCGCCGTCGAGCCAGCCGTAGCTGAGGATTCGGCCACCCAGTGGCGTGATCAGGTCGAGCAGCGGCGTCAGCGATGCGCCCCCGATGGAATCGAACACGACGTCGACCGTGCCGCCCGCGAGGAGATCGGCCAGCTGATCCGCCCAGTCGGGCGCGGTGTGATCGAGCACCTCGTGCGCGCCGCTGTCGCGCGCGAGCCGGGCCTTCTGTTCCCCGCCCGCGGTACCGATGACGCGCACGCCCGCGGCGGCGCACAGCTGGGTGAGGCAGCTGCCGACACCGGTGGCCGCCGCTTCGACCAGGACGGTCTCGCCCGCCGTGACACCCGCCGTCCGCATCAGCGCCAGTGCCACCGACCCCGGCATGAGGATCGCGGCAGCGTGCTCGGTGGTCAGGTCGGCAGGGATCGTTGTCACCGAATCAGCTTCGGCGACAACGAGTTCGGCGTAGGCGCCGAACCCGCTGGTCGACGCGACCACCCGGGAGCCGAGCAATTGCTGATCGACGCCCGCGCCGATATCGATCACCGTGCCCGCCGCCTGGAACCCGAAGACCTCGGGTAGCGGCGCGGGAAATGGAAACGTGCCCGCGCGAACCTTGGTCTCCGGGTAGAGCACCGGCACCACCTCGGTCCGGAGGACGACCTGCCCGTCGCCCGGGCGAGGGTCGCCGACCTCGCGCACCACCAGAACGTCGGGTGTGCCGGTCCGGGTCATTACGATTGCCTGCATCAGAACTCCATAAGTTGACTGTCGGTCCAGATATCTCGAACGATATGGACCGTCGGTCAACTTGTCAACGGATCGGCGGGTGCCGAGAAAGCGGGTGCGATGACCGACCGACGTCCCACCGAACGCGCCGACGCCGCGCGCAACCGTCGAGCGATCCTCGATGCCACCGCCGCGCTGCTGGCCGAACACGGCGCGGCCGGGGTGACGATGGATCGGGTGGCCGCGGCGGCGGGTGTCGGAAAGGGCACCATCTTCCACCGGTTCGGCAGCCGCGCGGGCCTGCTCTACGAGCTCGTCGCCGAGGGTGCCGTCGCGTTGATGGCGGCGGTGTCGAGCGGCCCACCGCCACTGGGACCGGGCGCACCGGCGACCGACCGGCTACTCGCCTTCTTCGACGCGATGACGTGCATGGTCACCGACGACGTGGAACTGATCGCGGCTTATCAGGCGATGCCGCCACATCCGCGCAGCGCCGAATTCCACACGTTCTGGGCGCAGCACATCGGCACGCTCCTGCGCGAGGTCCGTCCCGATATCGACGCCGACACCGTGGGCGCGCTGTTGTTGTCGACGGTCGGCGGGGAACTCGCACAGCAACTGGCCAGGGCGGGCGAGGTCGACCGTTTGCGTGCGGCGGTCGCGGAATTGGTGCGTTCGGTGCTGCGCACTCCCTGAACGCCCTGCCGTGCCGGAGCCGTCACCGCCGTGCTGCCGGCGGTAGTGGCCGACGTGGAAGCTGGACCGTGACGCGGAGTCCGCCGGCCGGACGCGGATCGAGTGCGAGGGTTCCACCGTGTGCCGCGGTGATGCTGTTGACGATCGCCAGGCCCAGGCCGATGCCCGCGTGGTCGGCGCGAACGCGTTCGGTGCCGCGCTGAAACGGCTCGACCAGTGTGGAAACCACCATGGGGTGCAGGACCGGGCCCGTGTTCTCGACGGTGAGCACCACCGTCTCGGGGCGCAGTCCGGTCGTGACCCACACGATGCCGCCTGCGGGCAGATTGTGGACGATCGCGTTGTGCACGAGATTCGTCGTCAGCTGCAACAGCAGGGCGTGGGAGCCGATGGTGGGGGTCACCTCGCCCGAGGTCTCCAGGATCACGCCATGTTCTTCGGCGAGGGCGAGCAGCGTTTCGGCGGCTTGTTCCGCGAGCAGGGAAAGGTCGACGTGTTCCCGGGTGAAAGACCGCTGATCGGCGCGGCTGAGCAGCAGCAATGCCTCGGTGAGGTCGATCGCCCGGGTGTTGACGGCGTGGAGGCGGTCGACCAGTTCGCCGGTGTCGTGGGTGCGGTCATCGCGGGCCACGTCGAGCAGGGTCTGGGTGATCGCCAGCGGCGTGCGCAGTTCGTGGGAGGCGTTGGCGGCGAAGCGGCGCTGTTCGTTGACGTGTGCTTCCAACCGGGCGAACATCACGTCGAAGGCGTCGGCGAGTTCGCGGAACTCGTCGCTGCGGCCCGGCAGCCGGATTCGGTGGCTGAGTGAGCCGTTCGCGGCCGTCCGGGTGGCGGCGGTGATGCGGGTCAGCGGGGTGAGCATCCAACCGGCGAGAAACCATCCGCCCACCAGACCGATCGCCAGCAGGAAAGCCATCACGATGGTCACGAACGGCGCGAAGGAGCGCAGCAGCATGCCGCGATCGATCCAGAAATCGCCGCTGCTGGTGTAGATCCAGCCCTCGGGCAGGTACCACAGGTAGTAGACACCCACGGCGGCGATGAGCAGCGAACCCACGACCATGATGAAGCCGGCGTAGCTGAGGGTGAGTTTGAGGCGAACACTCAATCCGGGCGCCCTACCCACGGTCTCGCCCGTCGCTGATGCGGTACCCGACACCGGCCACGGTGGCGATGACCCACGGTTCGCCCAGGCGTTTGCGTAGCGCGGAGACGGTGATCCGCACCGCGTTGGTGAACGGGTCCGCGTTCTCGTCCCACGCCCGTTCCAGGAGTTCCTCGGCGCTCACGACACCGCCTTCGGCGGCGATGAGCACTTCGAGCACCGCGAACTGCTTCCGGGTCAGAGCGATGTAGCGGCCGTCGCGGTAGACCTCCCGGCGGAACGCGTCCAGACGCAGCCCGGCGATCTCGCGCACTGGTGGCCGGTTGTGCGCGCGCCTGCGGTCGAGCGCTCTGAGCCGGAGGACGAGTTCGCGGAGTTCGAACGGCTTGGTGAGGTAGTCGTCGGCGCCGAGCCCGAAACCGCTCGCCTTGTCGTCGAGCCGATCGGCGGCGGTGAGCATCAGGATCGGCAGCCCGCTACCGGAGGCGACGATGTGTTCGGCGATCTCGTCACCGGAGGGACCCGGGATGTCACGGTCCAGGACGGCGATGTCGTAGGTGTTGACGCTCAGCAGCTCCAGCGCGGTATCGCCGTCACCCGCGATGTCGGCGGCGATCGCGTCCAGGCGCAGGCCATCGCGGATGGCGTCCGCCAGATAGGGTTCGTCCTCGACGATCAGTACACGCATAGACGCTCGATTCTCCCAGCCGGGGGATATCGTCGGCGTATCCGAAAGCGCATACGCGTCGGCAACACCATGCTGCCTTGACTGAGGGGCATGAACCACCGTGAACCGGCGATCCGCCGTCTCCGATCGACCGCCCTCGCCGCCGTTGTCATCGTCAGTGCGGCGTCTGTCGGTGTCCTCGTTTACCAGTCGTTGCCGACCATGTCCACGGTCGCACGATCCATCGACACCTTGGTCGGCGGCCACCGCGGTCCGCCCGGCGCGACGCTCTTCGACGACGGGAATCCGTCCGTGGGCAACCTCGACTCCGATCTGCTCGCCGCCCTGCGCTCCGCTGCCGCCGATGCCGCGGACGACGGGGTCGAGCTCGTCGTCAACAGTGGCTGGCGGTCGCCGGAATACCAGGAACAGCTGCTGCGCGAGGCAGTCTCGAAATACGGCTCGGAAACCGAAGCCGCTCGGTGGGTGGCAACCCCTTCCACGTCCGCTCACGTAGCGGGCGAGGCGGTCGATATCGGGCCGACCGACGGCGCGGCATGGCTGTCCGCGCACGGCGCCGCCTACGGGTTGTGCCAGATCTACGCGAACGAACCGTGGCATTACGAACTTCGCTCCGACGCGGGGGAACTCGGCTGTCCGCCCCTGTACGCCGACCCGACCCACGATCCGAGGATGCAGCAGTGATCACGACAGCGTCGGCCCCCGTCGCAGCACGGGCCGGTCGGCCTGTGCCGACCCAGATCGTCCTCCGATTCTCCATCATCTATTTCGGCCTGCTCTGCCTGCTCCTGACCTATATCCCGTTCGCGCTGCTCGGCATCCTCGGCCGGTGGATTCGCGAATACCCGGGGCCGTGGAACATGCCCATCACCGACCCCGTCACCGGGCCGGTCGGTCGAGCGGTCTTCGGGGTCGACGCTGAGTTACACCAGGACTCCGGAGCGGGCGACCAGACCGCCGTCTGGGTACTGGTGTTCTGTCTGCTGGTCGTCGCGGCGACGGGCGCCGCGGTGTGGACAGCCGTCGACCGTCGTCCCGTACCCGCCCGCGCGCTCGCCTGGTTCTCGCTGTTCCTGCGGCTGGCTCTGGGCGGGCAGATGATCGGGTTCGGGTTCGCCAAACTGATCCCCACCCAGATGCCGGCACCCGGACTGGCTCAGCTGTTGCGGCCGTACGGCGAGATGAGCCCCGCCTCGGTGTTGTGGCTGCAGGTCGGCAGCTCGTATCCGTACGAGATGGCTCTCGGCGGGGTGGAAGTGGTGGCGGGGCTGCTGCTGTTCGTGTCCAGGACCGCCGTGCTCGGCGCCGCGTTGACGCTGGCGAGTACCGCGCAGATTCTCCTGCTGAACATGACGTTCGACATACCGGAGAAACTGCTCGCCGCGCACCTGCTGCTGATCAGCGTGTTCCTGCTCGCTCCGTACCTGCGGCGCCTGACTGATGTCTTCGTGCGGGAAGGCGCATGCGCGCCACTGACCCAGCCCGCGCTGTTCACCGACGCCAGGAAGAACCGCCTCGCGATCTGGGCGGTGGCGGCGTTGGGCCTGTGGGTCGCGCTGGGGAGCGGCTACGACCGCTGGGTGGTCTGGCACGAACAATCCGGTGCCGCGAGCCCCAAATCGGCGCTGTACGGAATCTGGGAGGTGCGGGATTTCACCGTCGACGGGCTGCCGATCCCGCCGCTGACCACCGACGAGACACGGTGGCAGCGACTGGTTTTCGATGACCCGCAGCAAGCCGCCTACCAGCGGATGAACGGCGAACTGGTACCCGCGCACGCCCACTTCCGCCCCGACGGACACGTGGAGCTCACCTCGATGAACGCCATGGGCACGGTCGACCCCGGACCACCGTTCGCGACACTGTCCTGCGAGAAACCCACCCCGGACCGACTGCTGCTACGCGGAATACTGCACGACCGCCCGATCACGATCACCCTGGACCGCAAGGACCCCGACACCTTCACCTTGCGCAGCCGCGGATTCCACTGGGTCCAGGACTATGTGTACTTCCGCTAGCGGGACAGGCTGTCCCCGTGCGGCTTTCGCTAGAATACGTCGCGGCCCTGCGATGCCGGACCCGTGGCGCGTAGGTGTTCGCGCCGAGGCGGCCGACGATCGGCGCACTCGGGGGAGGGGGTGAGACAGTGCGGCAATTCGTCAGCGGTGCCATCGGTCTACTGATGGTCGGCGCGTTACTGGTCTTCTTCCTCGGCTTCGTCCCGATAGTCGTCGGGGTGATCAAGTTGCTCGAGGACCCGGCCGCGGCTCCGATGTGCGGTGACAGGCCGATGGAACGAGGGACCGTCTGCATCGAGTCCTCCCGCACCGGCACCAGCAGCACGCCATACCGGGAGGTGCTGCGCCAACAGCGTGACAGCCACGAGATCGGGATCGGTCTGGTGAAGGGCGGCGGCGCGATGATCGGCGGAAGCCTCGTCGTCGTCTTCGCCGGCGCCTACGTGGGCGGTGTGCTGGACGCCAGATGGGCTGCCACGCAGTCGTCCCGGCGGCGTCCCCGAGCTGAAACCTTTCGACGCATACCGGCGCTGACCTCGTCGGCTGCGATCGTCGACCCAGCTGCCGAGGAGCCGAGCCCCACCCCCGCCGATTCCCGCCGGGGCGACACCATGGCGGAATTCGGACGGCAGTGTGAGCGTCGAGGTGACGTCGCCGAGGCTGAGAGCTGGTATCGCCAAGGCGCCGGCCTCGGCAGTGCTTCGGCCATGAACAGGTTGGGTCGCCTGCTGCACGATCGCAACGCCGCGCAGCGCTTGTTCTCGCGCTTGCTGCACCGCACTGCCACCGCGAACCGCGCAGCCGAAGCCCTGCACTGGTTCCTCGAAGCCGCCGATGCGGGCGACACCGACGCGATGGCCGCACTCGGCGCGCTGTTCGACGAGGACGGACAGCACGAGGAGGCCGAGCGGTGGTATCGCCGAGCCATCGACGCCGGTGACCGCAGCACCATGAACAACCTCGGGATGCTGCTCTTCGACCGAGGTGACTACGCGGAAGCCGAACGCTGGTGGCGGCGTGCCGCCGCCGCGGGCAGCGCGGCGGCGCGGCAAAACCTGCAGCGGTTACCGCACCGGACCCTCGCCCCGGCCGACCGCCGCGCGTCCCCACCCACGCGGACTGCCACGCCTCGACCCACTCCCGTGCTGCCGGACAACTACCAGACACTGCTCGCCATGGTGATGGGCGATCACGCCTCCGCCGAGGGTCTGATCGAATTCGAACAGCGACAACTGCCTGATGCGAACCGCGAGAGCTGGATTCGGCAGGCCATCACACGACTGCGGCATGACCGTCAGCGCTGAGGTCGTCGAGGCCGTTCGCAGCGGATCGTCGGAGTCGGGATCTCCTTGCCCCTTCTAACTTATAGCTCACCCCGGGGCTTGCGGCAAGGCCCCGGTGGTGCTGCAGAATCGCTGGGCAATGCAGGGACCAGCCACATTCGGGAGTGACCAGATGCAAGAGATGACCACCGACGTGATCGTTGTCGGGGCTGGGCCGGCCGGGTTGATGCTCGCGGGGGAGCTGGGGCGGGCCGGGGTGCGTCCGCTGGTGCTCGAACGTCGTGAACAGCCGGGCACCGCGCAGAAGGCCAGTGGTCTCGGCGGGCGGATTCTGGACGTGCTGCGCTATCGAGGACTGCTCGACCGGATGACGGCGGTCAGCGGCGACCCGAGTCCGAAACCGATCTTCCCCTTCGGCGGGGTGTACCTGGACTTCACCGGCCTCGACGAAACTCCGATGCACGCCATGGCGATTCCGCAGGCGCGGGTCGAGGAACTGCTCGCCGAGGACGCCGTCGACCTCGGTGCCGAGATCCGGCGCGGACACGAAGTGGTCGCGGTGACCCAGGACGACGACGCGGTGATCGCGGAAGTGAACGGGCCGGACGGACCGTACCGGGTGCGCGCCCGCTACCTGGTCGGCTGCGACGGCGGCCGCAGCCGGATTCGCGAACTGGCGGGAATCGGGTTCCCCGGCAGCACCTATCCGGAGGTCAACCGGCTGGCCGTGGTCGCCGTGCACGAGTCGGTGACCGTGCTCGACGACGGCGGCCTCGAGGTGCCCGGTTTCGGCCGGATCGATCCGGGCTTCACCCACACCGACACCGGGGTGTTCGCGCTGGGACGGGTCAGCTCCGAGGACCGCGTGATGTTCTTCCAGACCACCGAGAACGACGACGCCGAATACGACAACGACGAACCACTGACCATGGCCGAACTCGGCCACAGCGTCCGGCGTGTGCTGGGCGCGGAGGTTCCGCTCGGTGCGCCGACTCGCTTGTCGCGCTACCAGTTCCAGGACCGCCAGGCCGAAAACTACCGTGTGGGTAGGGTTTTCCTGGCCGGTGATGCCGCCCACCTGCTGCCCGCCACCGGCGCCGCGATGAATCTCGGCATGACCGATTCGGTGAACCTGGCCTGGAAGCTGGCCGCGGACATCCACGGTTGGGCACCGGCCGGCCTGCTCGACACCTACCACGACGAACGCCACTTCGGCGGTGGTCGCGCACTGCTGCAGACCCGCGCCCAGGCGGCACTTCGCCAGGGTCAGGACCCTGCCGCCGAGGCGCTGCGCACGGTATTCCAGGAACTGCTCTCCGACGAACCCGCGCTGCGCCGTATGGGAGCCCTCGTCGCGGGCACCGATCTGCGCTACCCGGCACCCGGAACCCCGTCGCTCACCGGCACTTTCGCTCCCGACCTGAGTCTGCACACCGACCAGGGCACCACCGCCGTCGCCGAGATCATGCGCGCCGCGCGACCGGTCTTCCTCGACCTGGCCGACCGTGCCGACCTGCGGGAGATCGTCGGGGAGTGGGCGCAGCGCGTCGACATCCACAGGGCCAAGACCGGCGATCGTCCCGCCGACGCACTCCTGATCCGCCCCGACGGTCACATCGCCTGGGCGGCGACGATCGACGAGGCACCGGACACCGCCGCAGCTGATCTGCGCGCGGCGCTGACCAGGTGGTTCGGCGTCCGGTAGTCGCGCGAACGCGAAACTCCGCAGCTGCCGGCGTCGACTTTCCGGCAGCCACGTGACCGGTATTGCGAACCGGCCCTCGATCATTCGATCCTGGGCCGGTTCGCGTTGAAATCCGTGCCCGTCTGTGGATTACTCCTGGGATGAATGCGATCTCGACAACCGACCAGCCGGCGACGCGCGCGCTGCCCGGCTGGTCGGTGCCGATGGTGTTCATCATCGCGGCGACCTCGCAATATGTGGGTGCGGCACTCGGCGTCTTCCTGTTCGACACCACTGAGCCGTCCACTGTCGCCTGGTTGCGGGCCGCGGCGGCGGGGGTCGCGTTGCTGGCCTGGCGGCGGCCGTGGCGAACCCGCTGGACACGGCGGGGCATCGCGACGGCCGCCGGCTTCGGCATCGTCACCGTATCGATGAACATCGTGTTCTACGAGGCCATCGCGCGTATCCCGCTCGGCACCGCCGTCGCCATCGAATTCCTCGGTCCGGTCGCCGTCGCGACGCTCGGGTCGCGGCGGGCGCGCGACCTGATCGCCGTGGCGCTGGTGGCGGTCGGTGTGGTGTTGCTGGCCGGCGTGCAGTTCGACGTCGAGCCGGTCGGAGTGGGGTTCGCTCTCGCCTCGGCGGTCCTGTGGGCGGCGTACATCCTGGTCGGCAAGCGCGTCGCCGACACCGGTGACGGCCAGGATTCCCTCGCTGTCGGTATGGCGGCCGCGGCGGTGCTGCTGGCGCCGTTCGTGCTGATTCCGCAGCTGACGATCGATGCCGCGGTATTCGCCGACCCGCGGACCTGGCTGCTCGGTCTCGGCGTCGGCGTGCTGTCGAGTGCCGTGCCCTACGCGCTGGACCAGGTGGTGCTGACCGCGGTGGGACGCGCCCGATTCGCCTTACTGCTCGCGTTGCTCCCGGCGACCGCGACCGTCGTCGGCGCGATCGCCCTCGCGCAACGCCCCACCCTGCTGGAACTCGCGGGCATCGCACTGGTCATGCTGGCATTGACGATCAGCGCCCTGCCCACCCGCCACGCCGCGCCGGAACCGCCCGCACCGCTGTGACCGTTCGACCCGATCACGCTCGAAACGCCGGCTCCGGGATGTGCTCCGCCAGGTGGAGTGAAGCTACGGATCCTGCCCTACGCTTCATCGGAAAGCACGCCGTGCGAGCTCTCGACGCGGAACTCGCACGGGGCATGTGTCAGTTTCCCTGCGCCAGGTAGTTGTAGATTTCGTGGACTTCGATGGTGGGCTGGTTGGGCATGCCTACTTCCATGCCGATGGGGCCGAGGGTGGATTCGGCGAAGCTCTGGAACTGCTCGGGGGTTTCCCACACGTCGGTGACGTGGAATCCGGTGTCGGTCTTCCTGACCAGGTGGAACAGGAGGCCGGGGCCGCCGGAGCCGCCGTGCACGAAGCCCATCTTCTCGAGGGCCTGGTCGTACTGTTCGAGGGTCGAGCCGGTGAATTCGAGTTCGACGGCAACCGCCATGACGGTCATCTCCTTGCGCGGTCGAGCGGGGTTGGAGTGACTTCGGGCCCGGCCCGACGAGCGGGGGGTCGCGATCGAACACCGTGACCCGGCGCTCCGATCGGATCACGATCGCTCTGGGCGACGGTGCGAACCCGCCGTCGCGATGTGGTGCGCGTCACAGTCTAGTCCGGGGGTCATCGAGCGACAAGCGATGTCCTCAGCGCGCCCGAGGGTCCTCGATGGTCGACCAGACCATGCCGATGCCGGAGTCGGCGGGTGCTGTGCGCGGGCGTGGTGCAGTGCTGACCAGCTCGTATCCGAGTCGCTGAGGAACAGCCGCGCTGCGGACGTTGGCCGCGTCGCAATGGATTTCGACGCGACCGATGTGGGGGAGGGCTCGACGACGTGCGGTCAGTGGATCCTGGCGAGGATATCGATCGCGATATCCGTTGCGGCGGTGTGCATCTGGTCGTCGGTCAGGTCGAGATCGCCCATCATCGACAGGCTCCAGCTGATCGCGAGCAGCGCTTGCCGTGCGTGATAGACGTCCAGCGCGGCGGCGTCGGGCGCGGTCATGAGGTCGGCGAGCACGCGGAACTGGTAGCGCAGACCCGCGCCGAAACCGAGGTCGCGGAACGCGGGCTGGTTCTCGTGCCAGAACCGCACCATGTCACGGCCGAGACTGTGCAGCAGCGCGCTGTAGCGGCGCAGGATCTGCTCGGCGCGTTCGGAACCCGGCGGTGCCTGTTCGGCCCAGGTGACGATGTCGTCGATGCCACGGCGCAGATCGTCGGACAGGCTGACGACGATGTCTTCCTTGGTCCGGAAGTGGTAGTACAGCGCGGCTTTGGTCACACCGAGCCGCTCGGCGATCTCGCGCAGCGAGGTCTTCTCGTACCCGCGCTCAGAGAACAGTTCCATCGCCACCGTGCGAATGCGTTCCCTGGTGTCGCTACGACGTCCGTCCACGGGGCTTTCCTTTGCTTGACGACCGGCTAGGGGGAGCCTACCGTCGGATCATGACCGAGATCACTAGCCGGTCGGCAAGTTAGTTTGAAGGAGGGGCAGATGACACACGTGAACGCACCTACCGCAGGGGTGGCGCTGACAGCGATC
Source organism: Nocardia sp. NPDC057272 (assembly GCF_042668615.1). Lineage (NCBI taxonomy): Bacteria > Bacillati > Actinomycetota > Actinomycetes > Mycobacteriales > Nocardiaceae > Nocardia > Nocardia sp. NPDC057272. The sequence continues at coordinate 47,343 of NZ_JBHUYK010000031.1, forward strand.
GGCGTCGCGCTGATCCGTGAGCGGGAGTCGCGCAGGCCGGATCGGCTCTACGCCGACCCGCTCGCTACGGAGTTCGTCGACGCGGCGCGGCGTGACTTCACCCGCACCGGGGAAGGCGCCGCGAAATGGGAGCGAGTCGAGGCCGTGGCCGAACAGTTCTTCGCGGGAAGATCCGTCGGGGTCCGTCTGGTCGACGACCGGGTGACCGAGGCCGTCGCCGCCGGATGCAGGCAGATCGTTCTGCTCGGCGCCGGTCTGGACACCCGCGCGTTCCGGATGGGTCTGCCCGCCGACGTCACCGTCTACGAACTGGACCTGCCCGAGCTGTTCGCCTTCAAGGAGCCGGTACTGCGCGCAGTGCGAGCCACGCCGACCACGCAACGACACGTCCTGCCGATCGACCTGCGCACCGACTGGGCTGTTCCGCTGCGCGAGCGGGGATTTCGGCCCGAGCTGCCGACTCACTGGATCGACGAGGGCGCGCTCCCGTACCTCCCACCCGAGGATCATCTCCGCACGGTGGCGACGCTGACGACGCTGTCCGCGCCCGGCAGCCGATTCGGTCTCAGCCGGTTCGCGGTCGATCCCGAGGCTCCGCCCTACGCAGAATTGCGTCGACTCGTCGGCGGTGACGACGCCGGTATGCCGCCGCTGGACGCCGGGCGCCCGGGGGAGCAGTGGCTCCTCGGGCACGGCTGGCACACCCGGTTCCGCGCTTGGGACGACATGATCGTTCCCCTCGGCAGAGACGTGGCGGTGAACGACCCGAAGGTCGGCGTCGTGCTCGCCGAGCGGGTGTGACGGAAGGCAACCATGTCGCGTCGGGGCGGCGGTGGTTGTGGAGGTCGCTCCGGCGACGTGAACACCATCACCGACCGCCCGCCTCGGGGCGGTCACCGCGAGCTCGCGTGAGGGTGAAACATGCGCGCTCGCTGCACTTTCGGCGTGCCTGTGAGCACCGACACGGCAGCGGTCGCCCACCGGCGCTCCGTGGTCGCGCTCACAGGTGGGCCTACCTGGTCAAAGGCACCTCGCGGCGCTGATAGGCTGACGGGCGAGTTAGGCATCCTTTAACGGACCGTCCGGTGAGGCGGGGAAGGAGGTCGGCATGGCTGTGCCCGAACGGGCGGCCAAAACCGGCGCGGGCGAAACATCGCAGCGGCACACCCCCGAGTGGGTGGCGGCCGGACGCGAGCTGTTGTCGCCATCGGACGTCACCAGGACCGTAGCGCGTATCGCGCATCAGATCATCGAGAAGACCGCCTTGGATTCCGGCGACGCCGATGCACCGCGGGTGGTTCTCATGGGAATCCCGACGCGCGGCACCACCCTGGCCAACCGGCTGGCGGACAAGATCGAGGAATTCTCCGGTGTGCGCCCCGCCCTCGGCTCCCTCGACATCACGCTGTACCGCGACGACCTGCGCAGTCGCCCGCACCGCCCGCTCGAACGTACCTCGGTGCCCGACGGCGGTATCGAGAACTCCCTGGTGGTTCTCGTCGACGACGTGCTGTTCTCCGGCAGGACGGTCCGCTCCGCCCTCGACGGCCTGCGCGACCTCGGCCGCCCCCGCGCCGTGCAGCTGGCTGTGCTCATCGACCGCGGCCACCGCGAACTGCCGATCCGCGCAGACTACGTGGGCAAGAACGTGCCGACCTCGCGCGCCGAGGACATCTCGGTGCTGATGGTCGAGCACGACGGTCGTGACGGTGTGTATCTGCATCAGGAAGGTCAAGAGCAGTGAGGGAGCGTAGCGACCGAACCATGAACACAGCCATCCAATGGTTCACGCCGGAGCCGAGCGTCAGCGAGGTGGAGGCGTGAAGCATTTGCTGACGGTTGCCGACCTGGATCGCGGCACCGCCACCGAACTCCTCGACGAGGCCGAGCGCTTCGAACAGGCCCTGCTCGGCCGCGAGGTGAAGAAGCTGCCGACCCTGCGCGGGCGCACCGTGATGACGGTGTTCTACGAGAACTCCACCCGCACCCGCGTGTCCTTCGAGGTCGCGGGCAAGTGGATGAGTGCCGACGTGATCAACGTGAGCGCGTCGAGTTCCTCTGTCTCCAAAGGTGAATCGCTGCGCGACACCGCCCTCACCCTGCACGCGGCGGGCGCCGACGCGCTGATCGTGCGCCACCCGGCCTCGGGCGCCGCGCACCAGATCGCGCGCTGGATGGAGCAGTGGGCGCGCGAGGAGAACCGCGTCGCCCCGTCGATCATCAACGCGGGTGACGGCACCCACCAGCACCCCACTCAGGCCCTGCTCGACGCCCTCACTCTGCGCCAGCGCCTCGGCGACGTCGAGGGCAAGCGGATCGTGCTGGTCGGCGACATCCTGCACAGCCGGGTCGCCCGCTCGAACGTCTCCCTGCTCAACACCCTCGGTGCCGAAGTGGTCCTGGTGGCGCCGCGCACGCTGCTGCCGGTCGGCGTGGAGGCCTGGCCCTGCCGGGTCTCGTCCTCGCTGGACGCGGAACTGCCCGGCGCCGACGCGGTAATGATGCTTCGGGTGCAGGCGGAGCGGATGAACGGCGGGTTCTTCCCGTCGGCCCGCGAATATTCGATCAATTACGGACTGTCCGAGCGCAGGCTCGCCCTGCTCGGCGACGACGCGGTGGTCCTGCACCCCGGCCCGATGCTGCGCGGTATGGAAATCGCCTCCGCGGTCGCGGATTCGCCGAAGTCTGCTGTGCTGCAGCAGGTCTCGAACGGAGTGCACATGCGGATGGCCGTGTTGTTCCGGCTGCTCGTCGGTCAGGAGGAAACGGTATGAGTGAGCTGCTGATCAAGAACGTCAAGCCCTACGGTGAAGGCGACCCCGTCGACGTCCTGGTGCGCGACACCCGCATCGCCGATATCGGCACCGGTCTGACGGCGTCCGACGATGCCGAGGTGATCGAGGGCAACGGCCAGATCCTGCTGCCCGGCTTCGTCGACCTGCACACGCACCTGCGGGAACCCGGCCGCGAAGACACCGAGACCATCGAAACCGGTTCCGCCGCCGCCGCACTGGGCGGTTACACCGCGGTGTTCGCGATGGCCAACACCAGCCCGGTCGCCGACTCGGTCGTCATCACCGACCACGTGTGGCGCCGCGGCCAGGAAGTCGGCCTCGTCGACGTGTTTCCGGTCGGTGCCGTCACGGTCGGCCTCCAGGGCAAACAGCTCGCCGAGATGGGCACCATGGCCGCCGGTATCGGCCAGGTCAGGATGTTCTCCGACGACGGCCACTGCGTCGACGACCCGCTGATCATGCGTCGCGCCCTCGAATACGCGAACTCGCTGGGAGTGCTCATCGCCCAGCACGCCGAGGAACCGCGCCTGACCAAGAACGCCATCGCGCACGAAGGCCCCAACGCCGCGCGCCTCGGACTGCACGGCTGGCCGCGCGCCGCCGAGGAGTCGATCGTCGCGCGTGACGCACTGCTGGCCCGCGACGCGAACGCCCGCGTGCACATCTGCCACGCCTCCACCGCGGGCACCGTCGAACTGGTGAAATGGGCCAAGTCCCAGGGCATCTCGATCACCGCCGAGGTCACCCCGCACCACCTGCTGCTCGATGACTCGCGCCTGGAGACCTACGACGCGGTCAACAAGGTGAACCCGCCGCTGCGCGAATCCACCGACGTGGCAGCCCTGCGCCAGGCCCTGGCCGACGGCATCATCGACTGTGTCGCCACCGATCACGCTCCGCACGCCGAACAGGACAAGTGCTGCGAATTCGCGGCCGCCCGCCCCGGCATGCTCGGCCTGGAGACGGCGCTGTCGATCATCGTGCAGACGATGGTCCAGCCCGGCCTGCTCGACTGGCGCGGCGTCGCGAAGGTGATGAGCGAGAAGCCCGCCGCGATCGTCGGCCTCGACGACCACGGCCGCCCGATCGCGGTCGGCGAGCCGGCCAACCTCACGCTGATCGACCCCGACGCCGAGTGGACGGTGCGCGGCGCCGAACTGGCGAGTATCTCGAACAACACACCGTTCGAGGACATGACGTTCCCGGCCGAGGTCACAGCCACTGTGCTGCGCGGCCGGGTAACTGCCCGCGAGGGCAAGGCGGTCGGGATCTAGGGAGGCCAGGACGTGGAGAGAACGCTGTGGGTAGTCGGGCTGCTGGCATTTTTCATTGTGTGCCTGTGGCTGATGTACCGGGCTTGGCAGAAGAAGGCCACGCGACAGCAGGCACGGATCGGCGAACTGCCGACGGTGCCGGCCGAACTGGGCGCACAACTACTGGAACCGACCACCGGCATGTACCTGGGCAGCACCATCGCGCCCAGCTGGCAGGACCGGATCGCGGTCGGTGACCTGGGCTTCCGGGCGACCGCCGAACTGACGCGGTTCGAACGCGGAATTCTGCTCGAACGCGACGGCGCCACGGTGATCTGGATTCCGCAGGAATCGGTGACAGCCGTGCGTACCGAACGTGGGCACGCGGGCAAAGTGATGACGGAAAATGGTGTGCTGGTAATTCGCTGGACACTGCCGACCGGAACCGAGATCGATACCGGTTTCCGGGGCGACGACAAGACGGTGTACCCGGCATGGACTGCGGATGCGACCAGGGTGACGACGGGAGACGATGAATGAGCACAGTAAAGGCAGCCTTGGTGCTCGAGGACGGCCGCGTATTCCGCGGTACCGCCTTCGGCGCCGAGGGACAGACACTCGGTGAGGCCGTGTTCTGCACGGCGATGACCGGGTACCAGGAAACCCTGACCGATCCCAGCTACGCCCGTCAGATCGTGGTGGCCACGGCCCCGCAGATCGGCAACACCGGCTGGAACGACGAGGACGACGAGTCCGCCAAGATCTGGGTCGCCGGTTACGCCGTGCGCGACCCCTCGCGGGTTTCCTCCAACTGGCGCGCCACCGGCACGCTGACCGACGAGCTCGACCGCCAGGACGTGGTCGGCATCGCCGGCATCGACACCCGCGCGGTGGTCCGCCACCTGCGCAGCCGCGGTTCGATGAAGGCGGGCATCTTCTCCGGCGCCGCGCTGGCCGCCGACGAGGAACTCCTCGCGCGGGTCAACGGCCAGGCCTCGATGCTGGGCGCCGACCTCGCCGAAGAGGTCAGCACCGACGCGATGTACACGATCGAACCGGTGGGCGACCACAGGTTCACTGTCGTCGCGGTCGACCTGGGCATCAAGACCAACACCCCGCGTATGTTCGCCGAGCGCGGCGTGCGCACCCACGTGGTGCCGTCGAACACCTCCCTCGACGACATTCTCGCGCTGAACCCCAACGGCGTGTTCCTGTCCAACGGCCCCGGCGACCCGGCCACCCAGACCGGCGCCATCGCGCTCACCCAGGGCGTGCTCGAGCGCGGAATCCCGCTGTTCGGCATCTGCTTCGGCAACCAGATCCTGGGCCGGGCACTGGGCCGCAGCACCTACAAGATGAAGTTCGGCCACCGCGGCATCAACATCCCGGTGATCGAAGAGGGCACGGGCCGCGTGTCCATCACCGCCCAGAACCACGGCTTCGCCCTCGAGGGCGAGCGCGGCGAGGTGTTCGACACCCCGTTCGGCAAGGCCGAGGTCTCCCATATCTGCGCCAATGACGGCACCGTCGAAGGGGTCCGGCTGATCGACGGCCGCGCCTTCTCGGTGCAGTACCACCCCGAGGCCGCCGCAGGCCCGCACGACGCCGCATATCTGTTCGACCGTTTCGCCGGTCTCATGGAAGGAGCCTGATGCCTCGCCGCGAGGATCTGAAGCACATCCTGGTGATCGGCTCTGGCCCGATCGTGATCGGCCAGGCGTGCGAATTCGACTACTCCGGTACCCAGGCGTGCCGGGTGCTGCGGTCCGAGGGACTGCGCGTGTCGCTGGTGAACTCCAACCCGGCGACCATCATGACCGACCCGGAGTTCGCCGACGCCACCTACGTCGAGCCGATCACCCCGGAGTTCGTCGAGAAGGTCATCGAGAAGGAACGCCCCGACGCCATCCTGGCCACCCTCGGTGGGCAGACCGCGCTCAACACTGCCGTCGCGCTGCACGAGAACGGTGTGCTGCAGAAGTACAACGTCGAGCTGATCGGCGCCGACTTCGACGCCATCCAGCGCGGTGAGGACCGGCAGAAGTTCAAGGACATCGTCGCCAAGGTCGGCGGCGAGAGTGCTCGCAGCGCCGTCTGTTACACCATGGACGAGGTGCGCGAGACCGTCGCCGACCTCGGCTACCCCGTGGTCGTGCGTCCCTCGTTCACCATGGGTGGCCTCGGCTCGGGCATGGCCTACAACGAGGAAGACCTCGACCGCATCGCCGGTGGCGGCCTGTCCGCCTCGCCGACCGCGAACGTCCTGATCGAGGAATCCATCCTCGGCTGGAAGGAGTTCGAGCTCGAGCTCATGCGCGACCGCAACGACAATGTGGTCATCGTCTGCTCGATCGAGAACGTCGACCCGATGGGTGTGCACACCGGTGACTCGGTCACCGTCGCCCCCGCGATGACCCTCACCGACCGCGAGTACCAGAAGATGCGCGATCTGGGCATCGCGATCCTGCGCGAGGTCGGCGTCGACACCGGCGGCTGCAACATCCAGTTCGCGGTGGACCCGGCCGACGGTCGCCTGATCGTCATCGAGATGAACCCGCGCGTCTCGCGCTCCTCGGCGCTGGCGTCGAAGGCCACCGGCTTCCCGATCGCCAAGATCGCCGCCAAGCTGGCCATCGGCTACACCCTCGACGAGATCGTCAACGACATCACCGGCGAGACCCCGGCATCGTTCGAGCCGACCCTCGACTACGTCGTGGTGAAGGCGCCGCGGTTCGCGTTCGAGAAGTTCCCCGGCGCCGACGCCACGCTGACCACCACCATGAAGTCGGTGGGCGAGGCGATGTCGATGGGCCGCAACTTCTCCGAGGCACTCGGCAAGGTACTGCGCTCGCTCGAGACCAAGGCCGCCAGCTTCTGGACCACCGACGACGGCCAGTGGGCCCCGGCCGATCCCAGCGATCCGGCCTCGGTGCGCGAGGCGATCGAAGCCATCCTCGCCGACCTGCGCGTGCCCACCGAAGGTCGCATCTACCAGGTCGAACGCGCACTGCGCTACGGCGCGAGTGTCGAAGAGGTCGCGCTGGCCTCCGGTGTCGACCCGTGGTTCGTCGCCGAGGTGCTCGGCCTGGTCGAGCTGCGTCTGGAAGTTCTCGACGCGCCCGTCCTCGACGAGGATCTGCTGCGTCGCGCCAAGCACTACGGCCTGTCGGACCGTCAGCTGGCGGCACTGCGCCCCGAGCTGGCGGGCGAGGCGGGCGTGCGCTCGCTGCGTCACCGCCTCCAGGTGCGCCCGGTCTACAAGACCGTCGACACCTGCGCCGCGGAGTTCGAGGCCAAGACCCCGTACCACTACAGCACCTATGAGCTGGATCCCGGCGCGGAGTCCGAGGTCGCGCCGCAGCGTGAGCGCGAGAAGGTCATCATCCTGGGCTCGGGCCCGAACCGCATCGGTCAGGGCATCGAGTTCGACTACTCGTGTGTGCACGCGGCACAGACCCTGTCGGCCGCCGGGTACGAGACCGTGATGGTCAACTGCAACCCCGAGACCGTCTCCACCGACTACGACACCGCCGATCGTCTCTACTTCGAGCCGCTCACCTTCGAGGACGTCCTCGAGGTGTACAACGCCGAAGCCGAGTCGGGCACCGTCGCCGGTGTGATCGTGCAGCTCGGCGGACAGACCCCGCTGGGTCTGGCGCAGCGGCTCACCGACGCCGGCGTGCCCGTGGTCGGCACCTCCGCGGCCGCGATCGACCTGGCCGAGGACCGTGGCGAATTCGGTGACGTGCTCGTCGCCGCCGGACTGCCCGCGCCCAAGTACGGCACCGCCACCACGGTGGCCCAGGCCAAGAAGATCGCGAACGAGATCGGCTACCCGGTGCTGGTCCGCCCGTCCTACGTGCTGGGCGGGCGCGGCATGGAGATCGTCTACGACGAGCAGTCCCTCGAGGGCTACATCTCCCGCGCCACCGAGCTGAACCCGGACCACCCGGTGCTGGTCGACCGATTCCTCGAAGACGCCATCGAGATCGACGTCGACGCGCTGTGCGACGGCGACGAGGTCTACCTCGGCGGCGTGATGGAACACATCGAGGAGGCCGGTATCCACTCCGGTGACTCCGCCTGCGCGCTGCCCCCGATCACCTTGGGCCGCAGCGACATCGAGGCCGTTCGTCGCTCCACCATCGCGCTGGCCAAGGGCATCGGCGTCAAGGGCCTGCTCAACGTGCAGTACGCCCTCAAGGACGACGTGCTCTACGTCCTGGAAGCCAATCCCCGGGCGAGCCGGACGGTTCCGTTCGTCTCCAAGGCCACCGCGGTTCCGCTGGCCAAGGCGTGTGCGCGCGTCATGCTCGGCGCCACTATCGCCGACCTGCGCAAGGAAGGCATGCTGCCGCCCGAGGGCGACGGCGGTCACGTGCCGCTGGACGCGCCGGTCGCGGTGAAGGAAGCCGTGCTGCCCTTCCACCGGTTCCGTCGCGCCGACGGCTCCGGCATCGACTCGCTGCTCTCCCCGGAGATGAAGTCCACCGGTGAGGTCATGGGCATCGACGCCGACTTCGGCACCGCCTTCGCCAAGAGCCAGGCCGCCGCCTACGGCTCGCTGCCGACCGAGGGCACCGTGTTCGTCTCGATCGCCAACCGCGACAAGCGCGCCATGGTGTTCCCGATCAAGCGTCTGCACGACCTGGGCTTCCGCATCCTCGCCACCGAGGGCACCGCGGAAACCCTGCGCCGCAACGGCATTCCGTGCGAACAGGCACGCAAGCACTCGGATCCGGAATCCACCGATCCGGCCACCGGCATGCCGGAGGCCTCGATCGTGGAGCAGATCCGCGACGGCGAGATCGACATCGTGTTCAACACCCCCTACGGCAACTCGGGCCCCCGCGTGGACGGCTACGAGATCCGCACCGCCGCCGTGGGCGCGAACATCCCGTGCATCACCACCGTGCAGGGCGCTGCCGCGGCGGTGCAGGGCATCGAGGCCGGCATCAACGGCGGTATCGGGGTGCGCTCGCTGCAGGAACTGCACTCGAAACTGCGTGGCTGACATGAGCTTCGGTCACCGGTTGCAGCACGCCATGCGGCAGTTCGGACCCGTGTGCGTCGGCATCGACCCCCACCCCGCGCTGCTGCGGGCGTGGGGGCTCACCGAAGACGTCGACGGGCTCGAGGCATTCGCCGAGATCTGCGTCGAGGCCTTCGACGGGCGGGTCGCCCTGGTGAAGCCGCAGGTCGCGTTCTTCGAGACCTACGGGTCCGGCGGCATCGCGGTGCTCGAGCGCACCATCTCGGTGCTACGGGCCTCGGGCACCTTGGTGCTGGCCGATGCCAAGCGTGGCGACATCGGCTCCACCATGGATGCCTACGCCCATGCCTGGCTCGGCGACGGACCGCTGGGTTCGGACGCTGTGACGGTGTCGCCGTACCTCGGCTTCGGCTCCCTCGACCCGGCTCTGAGCCTGGCGAAGGACAATCACCGCGGGGTTTTCGTGCTCGCGGCGACCTCGAATCCCGAAGGGGCGCAACTGCAGCGGATCACCGCCGCGGACGGGCGCACCATCGCGCAGACGATGGTCGACGAGGCCGCGGCCCGCAATGCCGGGTCCGGTTTCGGTTCCGTCGGCGTGGTCGTCGGTGCGACGCTCACCGAGGCGCCCGACCTGTCGGCCCTCAACGGCCCGATCCTGATGCCCGGTGTCGGCGCTCAGGGCGGGGGGGCTGACTCCATCCGCGCCCTGGTCACCGAGGCGAACTTCGCCGCCGCCGTCCCCGCGGTGTCGCGCGAGGTTCTCAACGCGGGTCCGTCGGTGACGGCGCTGTGCGACAAGACGGCTCAGTTGCAGGAGGAGTTCGCCTTCCTGCAGCGCTGATGAACGCCATCGCGGGCCGGGGTAGCGACACGCTGCCCCGGCCTCGTCGTCGTCGCGCCCCACTGTGAGGCGAGAACTCCGTCAGGCGAGGCAGTAGGTGGCGGTGACCGTGGCGAACAGCGACAGTGCGTCCGAGGACGCCGCCGAGCCGAGAACCATCGTCAGCGACCGGCCGCCGGTCGAACGGAACGCGTACGAGACGTAGCCGAGCAGTTCACCGCCGTGTCCCCACAGGTCGGCGCCACACGGAGGTTCGAAACGCTGCAGGCCGAGGCCGTAGTGGAAACCCATGCCCATCGGGACCGTCTCCCGCATCCGGTCCAACGACGCGGGGCTCAGCAGGCGCCCACCGAGCAGTGCGGCGAAGAACGCGTCGAGATCGGCTGTGGTGGAGATCATTTCGCCTGCGGCCCAGTCCAGTGAGGGGTTCATCTCGGTCACATCCACGCGTCCGGCACCGTCGATGTCGCGGTGCGCGGTGAGGGCGGGCCCGGGGACCCGCGGGTTGTCGCCGGGCACGGTGGTGGCGGTCAACCGCAGCGGCGAGAGGACACGCTCGCGGATCTCGTCGCCGTAGCGGTGGCCGGTCACGTGCTCGATCAGCAGGCCGAGCGCGATGTAGTTGGTGTTCGAGTACCGGAAGCGGGCACCCGGTGCGAAATAGGGGTCGTGGCGCATCGCGGTGGCGAGCAGAGCGCGCGGCGCGTGCGCGCGGAAGCGGTCGTCACCGCGCCACCGGTTCGTCGACATGCCCGGTTCCTTCATGTAGTCGTAGAGCCCGCTGGTGTGATTCATCAACTGCCGCACCGTGATCCGGTCACCGCCCGGAATCGGCTCCGGCAGCTGCGCGGCGATCGGGCCGTCGAGCTCGACTCTGCCCTCGTCGACCAGTTGCAGCACCACGGTGGCGACGAAGGTCTTGGTGATGCTGCCGATCCGGAACCTGCTGTGCGGTCCCGGCGTACCCGTCTGCCCGGCGGTGCTGCCTTCGTGGTGCCATTCGCGCTGCCGCTCGCCGTCGGAAACCCGCACCACCACGTCGGTGTCGTTCCAGCGCGCCGTGGCCTCGACCGCATCCCCGACGATCCGCCACCGTGCCGTCACGAGGACGAGAGCGGCCACCACCGTGGCCGTCACAACGGTGCCCACAGCGACCACTGTGGACCGAAAGAGTTTCTGTCGCACAGCTTTCGACGCTAAGTAGCTACTCGGACCGTATCGATGGTGCAGGCCCCGCGACGGGGGTGCGGAAAACCCGACCCTGCGACTGCGGTCGTACCGCGTCGACCGGGTGGTTGACGCTACTGATCACAGCGCCCGGGCTCCCTAGCGTCGAAAGCATGGATACGACAGGGAATTCGACCGAACTGACCGGCATCGCGGGCTGGGCCGTCCAGCTGATGGAACAGCTCGGAGGCTTCGGCGCCGGCCTCGCGATCGCACTCGAGAACCTCTTCCCTCCGCTGCCCAGCGAGGTGATCCTGCCACTGGCGGGCTTCACCGCCGGTCGCGGCCGATTCAGCCTGGCCGAGGTCCTGCTGTGGACCACTCTCGGCTCGGTGGCCGGCGCGCTCGCCCTCTACGGACTCGGCGCCGCGCTCGGGCGAGACCGCCTGCGCCGCATCGTCGACCGGCTACCCCTGGTCCGGCTGTCCGACCTGGACCGCACCGAGGACTGGTTCGCCCGCCACGGCGACAAAGCCGTCTTCTTCGGCCGGATGATCCCCATCTTCCGCAGTCTGATCTCGATTCCCGCCGGTGTCGAACGCATGCCCCTCGGCCGGTTCACGCTGCTGACCACGGCGGGCAGCCTGGTGTGGAACGCGATCTTCGTGTTCGCGGGCTACCTCCTCGGCGAGAACTGGCACGTCGTCGAGACCTACGCGGGCATCCTGCAGAAGGCGGTGATCGCCGCCGTCCTCGTGGCCGCGACCGTGTTCGTCGTGCGGCGCGTGCGTCAGCGGCAGGCGCACGCGAGAATTGGGCGATGAGCACCTCCCCGGCGCGGTCGAAACGCGTCGCCGCACCGGTCGCGGGATATCTGCTCGGCGTGCTCACTGTGCCGCTAGACCTGCTCGGTGTCCTCGCCGCGCCGATCGCGGCGGGCCTCACCGAGCGGATCGCCCGGGGCGAGCACCGGCGCCTCACCCGGTTGCTCGGCGTGCGGTCGAACGGCGTGCCGAGTGGACCGCGCGCCGCGGGGTACCTGGCTGTTCGCGCGCTGGTCGGCGTGCTCGGTGCGCTGGTGCTGGCCCTGTCGGGGTTGGGTGTGATCGTCGCGGTGGCCCTGGTCTACGGCGCCTCCACCGGCGCCGCGGTGCCGATCATCGACGCGACCGAACCCGGGCAGGTCACCTGGGCGACGGTCACCGTGCTGGCGCTTCCCGGAGCGGTGCTCTGTTTCCTGGCCGTGCAGGGCTTGCTCGGAGTGGTGCGCGCCGAAGCCTGGTGTCTGCGGCGCAGTACGCGCCCAGGACAGGACGAACTGGCGCAGCGGGTCGCCCAGCTCACCACCACCCGCGCCGAGATGGTCGAGGTGATCGACGACGAACGCCGCCGGATCGAACGCGATCTGCACGACGGTGTGCAGCAGCGGGTGGTCGCGTTGTCGATCCTGCTCGGCCGGATGGACCGCGCGTCCGACGAGGACGGGCGCGCCGACCTGCGCCGGCGTGCGATCGCCGAGACCGGGCACATCCTCGACGAACTACGCGAGGTCTCCTGGCGGATCTACCCGGCCATGCTCGCCCGCGACGGCCTGCGCGCCGCCCTCGAAGCTCTCGCCGACCGCACCCCGATTCCGACTCGACTGACCGTCGACCTCGGCGAACGCGCACCCCGCCCGGTCGAGTCGGCCTGCTACTTCACCGCCAGCGAGGCGATCACCAACGCCATCAAGCATTCCGGCGCCACGGCCGTCGAGGTCGGCGTTCACCGTGTGGGATCGATCGTGCGCCTGCGGGTACACGACGACGGGCAGGGCGGCGCCGACCCCACCGGACACGGCCTGACCGGCATTGCCACCCGCGTCACCGCACTGGACGGCACCATGACGGTGGCCAGCCCGCCGGGCGGCCCGACGATCATCACCGTGGAGGTTCCGTGCGGATAACCCTGGCCGAGGACTCCGCGCTGCTGCGCGAGAGCATGGCCCAGCTGCTCACCGCGGAGGGGCACGAGATCGTGGACTCCGTCGGCACCGGGACCGAACTGCTCGCCGCCGTGCGAGTGCGCCCGCCCGACCTGGTCATCGCCGACGTGCGGATGCCCCCCGACCATGTCGACGAGGGGATCAGAGCGGCCCTGGAAATCCGTCGCGACCAGCCGGGGGTCGCCGTCCTGGTGCTGTCGCAGTACGTCGAGCGCAGGCACGCGGCGGAGTTCCTCACCGGCACCGGCGGCATCGGCTACCTGCTCAAGGACCGGGTCGCCGCGATCGGCTCGTTTCTCGACGCCGTCGATCGGGTGGGTGCGGGCGGCACAGCCTTCGACCCGGAGGTGGTTCGTCAGCTCCTGCTGCACAATCGTGCCGACTCGCCACTGCACCGGCTCACCGAGCGCGAACGCGAGGTGCTCGAACTCATGGCGCAGGGTCTGAGCAACGCGGCGATCTGCGGACAGCTCTACGTCACCCGCAGTGCCGTCGAGAAACACATCAACGCGATCTTCACCAAGCTGGATCTGCCGGTCGGTGAGGCGCACAACCGGCGGGTACTCGCCATCCTGCAACACCTGCGGGAGGGTGCGGCGCAGGGCTGACCGCTCAGGCCGTGGCCCGCGCGTTCCTGGCCCGCCACCAGCCGAAGACGCCGACGCCGAGCGGCAGCAGCACCGTGATGAACCCCGACAGCGGCATGAACGCGAGACCGAATACCGTCGCGACGCCGAGCACGAGCAGCACTGTGCCGGCCACGTACCCCAGTGCGCGCTCCAGCGCGATCATCGCGAGGCCGAAACCGACGCTGACCACGCCGAACTCGGTGAACCAGAAGGTGAGCTCGACGTCCTGATCGCCGGCGGCGAACACAGCGACGCCGAGCGCGGTGTGCACCGTGCCGATGAATGTCAGGAGGGTTCCGGCGAGGGGAAATCTTGTTCTTGAATCCATATTCATAAACTGTGCCACTAGGCTGATCCGGTGGCAAGACCCCGCCTTTTCACCGATGAGCAGATGCTCGACGCGGCGCGCGACCTGCTCGCCGACCCCGCCATCACCCGGCCCACCGTCACGGCGATCACCAGGGCCGCCGGCGTGCACGCCGGGTCGATCTATGTGCGTTTCGCCTCACGTGACGAACTGCTCGCCCGCCTGTGGCTGCGGTCGATCCGCCGATTCCACGAGGGCTTCATCACGGCACTGACCGGCCCCGCGCCGCTGCTGGCCGCGGCCACGTTTCTGCCGCGCTATTGTCGCGCGCACCCGACCGAGGCGCGGGCGATGAAGATGTTCCATCGCGACGAACTGCTCGAGGTCGGTGCCGAGGATCTGCGGGCCGCGATCGCCGGTGTCAACGACGGGATGAACGCCGCGCTGCTGACTGCCGTGGTGACCGAATTCGGGGTCGCCGACGACCGCTCGCTGGCCATCGCGGGCGCCGCGGTGAAGGCGATTCCGTACGGTCTGGTCCGTGATTACATCGCCCGTGCCGCCCCGATTCCGGACTGGATCGACGACGTCGTAGCGACCGCGTCGGGCGCGGTTCTCGACCAGTTTCGGGCCCGATCGTGACGACACGCTGTGCGAAATCGGGCGACACGCGGGCTTTTTCAGGAAACCCGCTGGTCGCGCGCCACCGGGTTTGCCGGGGCGGCACCCGGCACTCACGCTACCTGGTGGCTATCATCGCCCATATCGGTATAACCGCAGGTGAGGGGATATTTTAGGAATTCGACTGTACGATCGGGACAGCGGAATCAGCCGTCACCGCATCGGGTCCGCGCGCGCCATACGGCATGCGTAATCCTGCCCTGACCTGGGGGTCGGGTTCGCAATCGGCGCGCACCGTGGGTACGGTCGCACAGACCGTCCGGGTAACCGGCGGTAGATCTGGCAATGAACGATGAGACGGAGGAACCCGTGGCCCTTCCCCAGCTGACTGATGAGCAGCGCGCCGCTGCTCTGGAGAAGGCGGCTGCCGCTCGCCGCGCTCGGGCAGAGCTCAAGGAGCGCCTGAAGCGCGGTGGAACGAACCTGAAGCAGGTCCTCACCGATGCCGAGTCCGATGAGATTCTCGGCAAGATGAAGGTTTCTGCGCTGCTCGAGGCTCTGCCGAAGGTGGGCAAGGTCAAGGCGGCGGAGATCATGACCGAGCTGGAGATCGCGCCTACGCGTCGTCTCCGTGGTCTCGGTGCCCGGCAGCGCGCAGCGCTGCTCACCCGCTTCGACTTCGACGCCTAAAGTCTGGTGGACAAAAACACGCGGAAGGGCCGGCTGGTAGTACTGGTCGGCCCCTCGGCCGTGGGTAAATCCACGGTCGTTCGGTGCGTGCGGGAACGCCTGCCCGAACTGGTTTTCAGTGTGTCGGCCACCACCCGGGACCCCCGTCCCGGCGAGGTCGACGGTCTTGATTACCGCTTCGTTTCCCGAGTCGAGTTCGACGCCATGATCGCGGCGGACGAACTGCTCGAATGGGCAGACATCCATGGGGGGTTGCAGCGATCGGGCACCCCCGCCGCCCCGGTCCGAGAAGCGCTGGCGAGCGGACTTTCAGTACTGATCGAAGTCGACCTGGCCGGTGCACGGTCGGTCCGGCAGGCGATGCCGGAAGCACTGCTGGTGTTTCTCGCGCCGCCCAGCTGGGAGGAACTGGTCTCGCGGTTGCGTTCGCGCGGCACCGAGACGCCCGAGGTGATCGAGCGCAGGCTCGAGACGGCTCGGGTCGAATTGGCGGCCTGTGACGAGTTCGACACGGTCATCGTGAACAGCGAGGTAACGACCGCTTGTGAGCAGTTGGTATCGTTGTTCGTTAGCACAAATTCGAGTTCTTGACCCACTAACCCGCAGGAGCCACCCCTAGTGAGCACGGACATCACCGCAGTACCCGCGTACGACACTCCGATCGGCCTCACCAACCCCCCGATCGACGAGCTGCTCGAGCGCACGTCCTCCAAGTACGCCCTGGTGATCTACGCGGCCAAGCGCGCCCGTCAGATCAACGATTACTACAACCAGCTCGGTGACGGCATCCTCGAGTACGTCGGCCCGCTCGTCGAGCCGGGTCTGCAGGAGAAGCCGCTGTCGGTCGCCATGCGCGAAATCCACTCCGACCTGCTCGAACACACCGAGGGCGAGTGACAATCTCTAGTCCGGAGGCGTAAAGACCATGCGGATCGTCGTCGGGGTCGGCGGGGGCATCGCCGCCTACAAGGCGTGTGCCCTCGTTCGCCGTTTCACCGAGACCGGACACCAGGTGCGGGTGATTCCCACCGAGTCGGCTCTCCAGTTCATCGGTAGGGCGACCTTCGAGGCGCTGTCCGGTCAGCCGGTGCACACCACGGTGTTCGCCGACGTGCCCGAGGTACCGCATGTCCGGATCGGCCAGGAGGCCGATCTCGTCGTCATCGCCCCCGCCACCGCGGATCTGATGGCGCGCGCCGCACAGGGGCGCGCCGACGATCTGCTTACCGCCACCTTGCTGACGGCTCGATGTCCGGTGCTGTTCGCGCCCGCGATGCACACCGAGATGTGGGAGCATCCGGCGACGGTGGCCAATGTCGCGACGCTGCGCGCGCACGGCGCCAACGTGATGGAACCCGCGTCGGGCCGGCTCACCGGCACCGATACGGGTCCGGGACGGCTGCCCGAGCCGGAGGAGATCTTCGGTCTGGCCTCGCTGCTGCTCGAACGTGCCGACGCGCTGCCGCGCGACCTGACCGGTCGCCGCGTGGTGATCACCGCCGGTGGCACGAGGGAACCCCTCGACCCGGTCCGCTTCCTCGGCAACCGCAGCTCCGGCAAGCAGGGCTACGCCCTGGCCCGGGTCGCCGCCCAGCGCGGCGCCCAGGTGACGCTGATCGCGGGCAACACGATCGAGCTCGCGCCGCCCGCCGCGGTCGAACTCGTCCACATCACCACCGCCGACCAGCTCAAGACCGCGGTCGACAAGCACGCGCTCGGCGCCGACGCGGTGATCATGGCGGCCGCGGTCGCCGATTTCCGTCCGACCCACGTGGCCGCAGCGAAGATCAAGAAGGGCGCCGACGAACCCGACGTGATCCCGCTGACCAAGAACGAGGACATCCTCGCCGGCTTGGTCGACGCCCGCACCGAGGGACGGCTCGCCGGTACCGCGATCGTCGGCTTCGCCGCCGAGACCGGTGACGACAACGGCGACGTGCTCACCCACGCCCGCGCGAAACTGGCCCGCAAGGGCTGCGATCTGCTCGTGGTCAACGCGGTCGGGGAGGGCAAGGCGTTCGAGGTCGACACCAACGACGGCTGGTTGCTCGGTGCCGACGGCACCGAGGCTGCTCTCGATCACGGTTCGAAGGCGCTGCTGGCCAGCCGGGTGCTCGACGCGCTGGTACCGCTGCTGCGCTGACCGGGAGTTCGCGTCGATGTCGCGCGAAAACGGTTGCGCGGCAACGAGGGTCGTGCAGTCTACCGCGCGTGCAGGTGTTCGCGGTGTGGCTTGGTACTTACTCGCCACCATGTCGGTGGTTTGGAATAGTCTTGATGAGAAGGGTTGCGCGGTAGCACCGAGAAGTTACCGTCACAAGCCGAACGAGTAACCCGTTGAGGGAGAGGGAATAACTGTGCGTACGACAGGTAGTCGGCTATTCACCAGTGAGTCCGTGACCGAGGGGCATCCGGACAAGATCTGTGACGCGATCAGCGATTCCATCCTCGACGCCTTGCTCGCGGAGGACCCGAGCAGCCGGGTCGCGGTGGAAACCATGGTCACCACCGGGCAGGTCCATGTCGCGGGCGAGGTCACCACCTCCGCCTACGCCGACATCCCGCGGATCGTGCGCGAGAAGGTCCTCGAGATCGGATACGACTCCTCCGCAAAGGGATTCGACGGCAACTCCTGCGGTGTCAACATCGCGATCGGTGCCCAGTCGCCCGATATCGCCCAGGGTGTCGACACCTCGCACGAGGCGCGCGTCGGCGGTTCCGACGATGCGATCGAGCGCCAGGGCGCCGGCGACCAGGGCCTGATGTTCGGCTACGCGACGACCGACACGCCCGAGCTGATGCCGCTGCCGATCGCGCTCGCGCACCGGCTCTCGCGCAAGCTCACCGAGGTCCGCAAGTCGGGTGTGCTGCCCTACCTGCGTCCCGACGGCAAGACCCAGGTCACCATCGAATACGACGGCGACCGCCCGGTTCGCCTCGACACGGTGGTCATCTCCACCCAGCACGCCGCCGATATCGACCTGGACAACCTCCTGGCACCCGATATCCGCGAGAAGGTCGTCGACGCCGTCATCGGCGATCTGAACCTGCCCAGCCTCGACACCTCCGACATCCGCCTGCTGGTGAACCCCACCGGCAAGTTCGTCCTCGGTGGCCCGATGGGTGACGCGGGCCTGACCGGCCGCAAGATCATCGTCGACACCTACGGTGGCATGGCCCGTCACGGTGGTGGCGCGTTCTCCGGCAAGGATCCGTCGAAGGTCGACCGCTCGGCCGCCTACGCCATGCGCTGGGTCGCCAAGAACGTCGTGGCCGCCGGTCTGGCCGACCGTGTCGAGGTGCAGGTCGCGTACGCGATCGGCAAGTCGGCCCCGGTCGGTCTGTTCGTCGAGACCTTCGGCACCGAGAAGGTCGACCCGACCCGCATCTCCACCGCCATCTCCGAGGTCTTCGACCTGCGTCCGGGCGCGATCATCCGCGATCTCGACCTGCTGCGCCCGATCTACGCGCCGACCGCCGCCTACGGGCACTTCGGCCGCACCGATGTCGACCTGCCCTGGGAGCACACGGACCGCGCCGACAAGCTGCGCGCGGCCGTCGGCCTGTAATACCCACGGACCGCGTGGCAGCGGGCGAAACATCGACAGCAGCGGGACACCCCATCGCGAGGGTGCTCCCGCTGCTGTCGCCTGCCCACCTCGACCGCGACTTCGACTACCTCGTCCCCGCTGACCTGGACGAGATCGCGCAGCCCGGCGTGCGCGTGCGCGTGCGTTTCGCCGGTCGCCTCGTCGACGGATACCTGCTCGAACGTCTTCCGCGCAGCGACCACAACGGCAAGATGATGCCGCTCGAACGAGTGGTCTCCGCCGAACGCGTCCTCACCCCGGACATTCTGCGCCTGGCCACCGCTGTCGCCGGCCGCTATGCGGGAACTCGCGCTGATGTCCTGCGTCTTGCCATCCCGCCGCGCCACGCCCGCACCGAAACCGGCGGTGCGAAGAAGTCCGATGTCGTGAAGAAATCGACGCGTTCGGCGGCTGGAGCTGGTGACACCGCCGATGATTCGACGTCTCCGCCGGAAGATCCGCCCATCGCCGAAGCGCAAGGTGCGGGTGCCGTGGGCGACTCGGCACCGGAAGCTGTTGATGGTGAGCATCTTTCGCGCTCGGCCGACACGGACAGCTCCACTGGTATGGACGGCTCCACCGGTGCGAACATCTCGGCCGCGGCGCAATCGCACATCGAGGTCGACGCGTCGGCCTGGGGCCGGTATGCGCACGGTATGGGGTTCGTCGGCGCGCTGGCACAGGGGAAGGGTGTGCGGGCGGCGTGGCAGGCGTTGCCGGGGGAGGACTGGGCGGCCCGGCTGGCGGAATCGGCGGCGACGGTGGTGGCCGCCGGTCGCAGTGCGGTGCTGATGGTGCCGGACCAGCGGGACCTCGATCGGTTGCTCGCCGAATGTGTTGCGCTGGTGGGTGATTCGGCTGTCGGGCTGTCGGCCGGGCTGGGGCCTGCGGCGCGGTATCGGCGGTGGCTGGCGGTGTTGCGTGGGCAGGCGCGGATTGTGGTGGGGACCCGCGCGGCCGTCTTCGCGCCGGCACGTGACCTCGGGCTCATCGCGATATGGGACGACGGCGACGATACTTACGCCGAGCCGCGTTCCCCGTATCCGCACGCTCGCGAAGTGGCGATGTTGCGGGCGCACGAGACAGGCGCCGCGTTCGTCGCCGCCGGTTTCGCGCGGACAGCCGAAATCCAGGCGGTGGTCGAATCCGGGTGGGCGCGTGACCTTCTCGCCGATCGTCAGACGCTGCGTGAGGTGACGCCCCGGATCAGCGCGCCCGGCGACAGTGACTACGCCCTGGAACGCGACGCGCTGGCCCGCTCGGTGCGGATGCCCGGCGTCGCGTTCGCGGCCGCCCGCTCCGCGATCAAGGAGAACGCGGCGGTGCTCGTCCAGGTGCCGCGGCGAGGATACGTTCCGTCGCTGGCCTGTGCGAAATGCCGTACCCCCGCGCGCTGCCGGCACTGCAACGGACCGTTGGCGTTACCGCATTCCGGCAATGGCGAAGCGGCGAGCCCGCAGTGCAAATGGTGTGGCATCACCGAAGCCGCGTTCCGCTGCCAGGCCTGCGGTGCGCGAGCGCTGCGGGCGACGGTGATCGGCGCGGCCCGCACCGCCGAAGAGCTCGGGCGTGCGTTCTCGGGCGTCCCGATCCGTGCTTCCGGTGGTGGGGAAGTGCTCGACACGGTCGAACCAGGCGCCCAGGTGGTCGTCGCCACCGTCGGAGCGGAACCCCTCGTTCGCGGTGGCTACGGCGTCGCGCTCTTGCTCGACGGCTGGGCGCTGCTCGGTCGCGCCGACCTGCGCGCGAGCGAGGACACCCTGCGCCGGTGGATGGGGGCGGCCGCCCTGGTCCGCCCCCGTGGCCAGGTCATCGTCATGGCCGAGCCGTCCCTCGCCACCGTCCAGGCGCTGGTCCGGTGGGACCCCGTCAACCATGCCGCCGCCGAGCTGGAGGCCCGCGCGGAGGTCGGCTTTCCGCCTGCGGTCCGGCTCGCCGCCATCGACGGCACCACCGCGTCGATCGCGGAATTACTCGACGCCACCACACTTCCCGACGGTACCGAGATCCTCGGCCCGGTACCGCTTCCGCCGACGGCCCGTAAACCGTTCTCCGGCAACGATTCTCCCGCCGAGGTCGAACGCATGCTGCTGCGGGTGGCCCGCTCGGACGGCGCTCCCTTGGCCCGCGCCCTCACCGCGGCCCAGGCCGTCCGCAGTTCGCACCGCTCCGACGCGCCCTTGCGCGTGCAGATCGACCCGGTCGATATCGGCTGACGAGGGCGCCCGGCGTTCCGGTCAGGCGTACATCGCCCGATGGCGCCTCGCCCACTGCGCATAGGTTGTGGCCGGTCGACCGAGTACCTCCTCGATATCAGGGCTGACCTGCTGTTCGTCCGCTGTGGGCATGCCCAGGATGGTGAGTGTGTGGTCGGCGACCGGCTCGGGCATGAAGCGCAGCATGTTCTGCTTGGCCTCGTCCACGGTGAGCTCGACGAAGGTGATCGGGGCGTCGATCGCTTCGGCCACCGCCGCGG
This sequence comes from Nocardia sp. NPDC057272, assembly GCF_042668615.1. Classification (NCBI taxonomy): domain Bacteria; kingdom Bacillati; phylum Actinomycetota; class Actinomycetes; order Mycobacteriales; family Nocardiaceae; genus Nocardia; species Nocardia sp. NPDC057272. The sequence continues at coordinate 68,692 of NZ_JBHUYK010000031.1, forward strand.
CTTGGTCGCGCGGGGTGATCACGGCGGGCCCGGTCAGGGTGTAGGCGCGGCCGTGATGGCCCTCTTCGCGCAGTGCCACGGCGGCGACGGCGGCGATGTCGGCGGGGTCTACCGCCGGCAAACCGATGTCGCCGAACGGTGCGGGGACGACCCGCTGGGTGCGCACCGGTTCGATCCACGCGAAGGTGTTGGAGAAGAACGCACCAGGGCGCAGGGCCGTCCGCTCCAGGCCGGATTCGGCGAGGGCCTGTTCGAACGCGATGGTCCGGGCGTAGCCGTCGGACTGTGGGCGGGTGACCGCGCCCTGCGAGGAGACGAAGACGACCCGGCGGATGCCGGCGTCCGCGGCGGTTTTCAGCAGCAGGGCAGGCTCGGGGCCGGTCATCAGCTGCTCGCCGGTGATCAGCAGGAACAGCGCGTCAGCGCCCTGTAGCGCGGGGGAGAGGCTGTCGAGATCGCCCAGGTCGGCGACCGTGTGCTCGACACCTGCCGGCAGGTCGGCGGGGCGCATGCCGCGGGATACCGCCCTGACCTGTGCTCCCGCGTCGACGAGTAGTCCGACCAGGGTGCTGCCGATATTGCCGGTTGCTCCGGTGACGACGATCATCTGAATCCTTAGTTAGTTGGCTGACTGACTGCTGGACGCAAAGGTATCCCACCGACCGCGCTCTGTCTATAGTTAGTTGTATGACTAAATCGGACGCGCAGCTCAGCCCGAAGATCGGGAAGCGGGAACGCCTGGTGCAAGCGGCGATGCGCGTGTTCTACGAGCAGGGCATCGAGAAGACGACGATCGCCGATATCGCGCGCGAGGCCGACGTCCCGGTCGGCAACGTCTACTACTACTTCAAGACCAAGGATCAGTTCATCGCCGCGGTCATCGAGTTGCACGCGCAGGTGCTGTCGGGCGCCGTCACCGAACTCGCCGAACTGCCGGGGCCTGCCGAGAAGCTGAAGGCCATGGTGCGCAGCTGGGTCGAACAACGTGAGATGGCGGCGCGTTTCGGCTGTCCGACCGGTTCACTCGCCGCCGAACTCGACAAGCGCGAGGACGCCTTCGGGGGACAGCCCGCACGCGTGATCGGGCTGCTGGTGGAGTGGGCGCGCGAACAGTTCGCCGCCCTCGGTCGCGCCGACGCCGCCGAGCTCGCCGTTGCCTTCGTGGCCGCCTATCAGGGAATCTCGTTGCTCACCAACACGTTCCGCGACCCGCAACTGATGGTCACCGAGGGCGCCCGGCTGGAACGATGGATCGACGAGCTGGCGCGGGAGTCCGGATAGCACCCGCGCGGGCTCGGAGTCGTCAGTCGGCGTGGTATTGCCCGTGGCTGGAGGTCAGTCGGTGGGCTGCCAACCCGAGCACAGCAAGTCGATGGCGGTGATCGCGTCGTCGGTGGTGGTCAGGAAGACGCGCTGGTCGGCGACGCGAGGCGTGCCGGTGGCCGGGCGCATGCGGACCAGCCAGTGCATCGCGAGCTTGTCGCCGATGCGTTCGCGGCCGGAGTCGACGACGGCGAAGTCGTCGGGTCCGCCGAACCAGCCGCGGAAGCGCGCGATCGCCGGATCGGGGCCGACCGCGGTGAACGGGCCGGGTGGGATCAGGCCACGCAGCGTGACCTCGGGGGCGAGGTAGGACGCCATCGCGGCGAAGTCGCGCCGGATCAGCGCGGCGAGAAACAGGTCGGCGACCGAGGAGGTCGTCTGTGGGGTGAGGGTCGAAGTAGTCATGGGGAAAGTCTGCGACCTGCGTTGACGTCGAACATCGGGTGATCACCCGATCTTTGCCGGTTGATCCTCGTCGGGCAGCAGGCCGTGGCGCATCGCGAACACCGCGGCCGAACCACGGCTGTGCACACCGATTTTGGTGTAGATGTGCTCGACGTGGCTGCCCGCGGTGCGTGGGCTGATGCCGAGGGCCTGGGCGATCTCGCGGGTCGACCGGCCGCGCACCAGCAGGGCGAGGACGTCGAGTTCGCGGGCGGTGAGTCCGGCGATCTGCGCGCGCTTGCGTGGTCTTCGGCCCTGGGCCGCGGCCAGTACGGCGGCAACGGCGTCGCCGTCGAGTCGTCCCGCTGTCACCTCGGCGCGCAGGATCCTGGCTCGCTCGCCGGGATCGCTGGCCGGTCGGTGCGGCCGTTGCTCGCCGAGTGCGCGAAACATCTGGGCGGCGGCCAGAATTCGCGCGGTGGGCGGCAGCATCGAGCCGGTGAGCCCGCGCGGATAGCCGGACCCGTCGAGTCGTTCGTACACCATCGAAGCCGGTCCGGCGAGCGCGGCCAGGTGCGGGCTGCGCGCCAGCACTCGCTCGGTGAGATACGGAACCATCCGCACCCGTTCGCGTTCGGAGGCGGTCAGCGGACCCGGTTTGTTCCAGATGCCCGTCGAGACGCCGATGGTCCCGAGGCGACACACCAGGGCTGCCCGCCGCACGGTCACCGCCTGATCGGCGGGCAGGCCGTACTCGCGGGCCGCGGCGGCGGCCAAGTCGGCCACGGCCCGGGAATGACCGAGGAACCAGGTCGCTTTCGCGTCGGAGTAGTCGGCGAAGACGGTGAGGACGTCGGTGAGTTCGTCGTCGGCGATCGGCCTGTCGAGCGCCGCGCAGCCGTCGATCACCTGCTGCCAGGCGTCGACCCGGTCGAGCCCGTCCAGCAACGCGCCGTCGCCCCGGGTGCACAGGTTCACCAGTTCGGGGTCGAACTCGGTGCCACTGCGCGACAACAGCATTCGCACCGCCGCGTCGACACCGCCCACCCGGGCATGGACTTCGGCGTCGTCGGCGATGTGCACGACACGCATCACCGGAATGATCGCCTCGCCACGCAGTCCGCCGGGTACGCCGTGGCCGTCCCACCGTTCGAAGGCTTGCGGCAGCGCTGCCTGGACGGCGTCCGGCAGGTCGAGGCGGTCGGCGATATCGGCCGCGGTGCGGCAGTGGGTGAGGAACGAGTCCATCGTGTCGCGCACCCCACCCGCGAGGAACCGGCCGGTCATCGAGATCCGCCGCAGCGACGACCCGCCTTCGGCGAGGTGCCCGAGCAGGAAGGCCATCATCGGCAATCCGGTTTTGTCGATGTTGTAGCTGTCGGCCCGGATCCGCAGGTCGTCACCGAACCAGCGCGCCATCTCGGGGGAGTCGGCGACGCAGCCGACCCACGCCAGCAGCGAGACGTAGTAGGCCGCGGCGCGATCGGCCTCGGACAACCCCGCGGCCTCGGCGAGCCGGACAGCGAGAACGGTCTGCCGCAGGACATGTTCCTGCGGCTGGCCGAGCCCGAGGTCGGTGGCCAGTGACAGCGAGGCGACGAGTTCGGCGAGCCGAAGGGGTCGTCGGGACGGGTCCGTCACGAATTCAGATTACTCCTTGCGCTCGATGCATTGCCGATATATCGTCGATAGTGTCAAGAACAACGAGAGAGCCTGAGGAGGCTGTCATGCAGAACCAAGAACACCGAGAATTCGGACACTTCCGGCGCGGTCGCGGACCGGGCCCCCGGGAATTCGGCCCCGACCGGCAGCAGTTCCGCCACGGCGGGCGCCATGGCCACGGCCCCGACTTCGGACCGGGCTTCGGCCCAGGTTTCGGACCGGGCTTCGGCCCAGGTTTCGGTCGCGGACGCGGCCGCGGCGGGCGCGGCAGGCGCGGTGACGTGCGCGCCGCGGTGCTGCTGCTGCTCGTCGAGCGCCCGATGCACGGTTACGAACTGATCCAGCAGATCCGCGACCGCAGCGACGATGTCTGGCGCCCCAGCCCGGGGTCCATCTACCCGGCATTGGCCCAGCTCGAGGACGAGGGCCTGGTGCTCATCGAGAAGGTGGCCGGTCGCAAGACCGCGCAGCTCACCGACGAGGGCAAGGCCTATGTCGAGACCCATCGTGAGGATCTCGGCGACCCGTGGGCCGAGGTCAAGCAGGACGTCGGCGCCCAGGCGCTGGACCTGCGCGGACTGGTCGGACAGGTGATGGGCGCGGTCGGTCAGGTGGCCCAGGTCGGCACGGCGCAGCAGGCGGCGAAGGCGGCCGAGGTGCTTGCCGAGACCCGTCGGGCGCTGTATCGAATCCTCGCCGAGGACGATGTCGCCGCCGAGGGTGACGCAACCCCCGAGAAGTGAGGGCGTCGTGAACGCCCTGCCCGGCGTGCGGTTGTCGGTCCCATGGAGTAAATGTTTGGGGCATGGAACAACTGGGAACGTTGTGGGGTTGGGGAACATCACGATTGCGCGGCGCGATGTCGGTCACGGCACTCGCCTGCACGGCGGTGATCGGTGTGTCCTTCGCACCGATCGCCGCCGCTGAACCGGCGGGCTATCGGCCCGCCGTCATTCCGATGCAAGCGGGTCCGGCGCAGGCCGATCACCTGGATGCCGCCCATTACATCAAGGCCAACCCGAACTCGGTTCCGGTGGGGCTCAACAACTTCGGGTGTACGCCCACCGCCGAGCACCCGCGGCCGATCGTGTTGGTGCACGGCACCGACTCGAGCGCGTACTCCGACTGGGCGGGAATCGGGCCGCAGCTGGTGTCGGCCGGCTACTGCGTGTTCGCGCTGAACTACGGCGGGGCGCCGGGCGCCGACACCTACGGCACCGAGGACATGCGGATCAGTTTCGCCCAGCTCGGCCAATTCGTCGACGAAGTCCTCGTCGCGACCAAGGCGACCAAGGTCGATCTGGTCGGGTTCTCGCAGGGGGCGAACGTCAGCCGGTTCTATGTCAACAAGCTCGGGGGCGCGCCGAAGGTCGGGACCTGGGTCGGCCTGGCCTCACCCAGCTACGGCGGGGTCATGTACGGACTGGTCCCGGTGGGGCAGGCCGTTCCCGGCATGATGGATGTCTTCGCGAAGGTCACCTCGACCGCTGCGGTCCAGCAGGCTCAGGGTGAACCTCTCATGGTGGAGCTCAACGCGGGCGGCGACACCGTGGCCGGTGTCCGGTACGTCACCGTCGGCAGCCGCGTCGACGAGATGATCCAGCCGTTCTCGAACATCGCGCTGCGCGGTGCGGGCGCCGAGAACCTCGTCCTGCAAGACCTCTGCGCCGACGACCTGACCGGGCACTTCCACCTGGTCTACGACCCCTTCGTGCAGCAGTTGCTCCAGCGCGTCCTCGACCCGGTCCGGGCACCGGCACCGGTCTGCGCGCCCGTCCCGCTCGGCACCGGCATCCCCGAGGTGATCATCGCGGGCAACTCCTGACAGCCGGGCTGGACGGAAGCGCCTCGCGGGGTCACTAGACTGGGACGACCGCAATTTCGTCCTCCCCGGGAGCCGCCGTGACCATTCAGCCTGTTCGCCTGTTCGGCGACCCGATCCTGCGTTCTCGTGCCGACGCGGTCACCGAGTTCGGTCCCGACCTCGCCACGTTGGTCGCCGATCTCACCGAGACCATGCACGACGACGGTGGGGTCGGGATGGCCGCGCCGCAGATCGGTGTCGGCCTGCGGGTGTTCGTCTACGACACCGGCGACGCCGCGGGGCATGTGGTGAATCCGGAGTGGTCGGCCGTCGGGGCCGACGAACAGGTCGGTCCCGAGGGCTGCCTGTCGATCCCCGGCGTGCGTTACGACGTGCGCCGGGCAGCGCGCGTGCGGGTCAGCGGGGTCGACGTCACCGGTGCGCCGGTCGAATTCGAGGCCGACGGTCTGCTCGCGCGCTGCGTGCAGCACGAGTACGACCACCTCGACGGCGTGCTGTTCATCAACCGGCTCGAACCGGCCGACCGCAAGGACGCGATGCGTACCATCCGCGAATCCGACTGGTTCCGCGGCGGGATCACCGTGCGCGAATCCAGCGGTGTCGGCGGTGGTCGCTGATGCGCGTAGTTTTCGCGGGCACGCCCGAGCCCGCTGTGCCGTCGCTGCGCCGGTTGATCGAGAGCGAAGGCCACGAGGTCGTCGCGGTGGTCACGCGACCCGACGCGGTCGCGGGCCGTGGTCGCAAGCTCCTGCGCTCGCCGGTCGGGCAGCTCGCCGACGAACACGGCATTCCGGTGTTCACGCCACGCAAGCCGTCCGAGCCCGAGTTCGTCGCCGCGCTCACCGAGCTCGCACCGGACTGCTGCCCGGTCGTGGCCTACGGTGCGCTGCTGCCCCAGCAAGTGCTCGACATCCCCGCCCACGGCTGGATCAATCTGCACTTCTCGCTGCTGCCCGCCTGGCGCGGGGCGGCTCCCGTGCAGGCGGCCATCGACGCCGGTGACGACATGACCGGCGCGTCGACGTTCCTGATCGAAGCAGGCCTCGATACGGGCCCGGTGTACGGGGTGATGACCGAGAAGATCGGGCTCACCGACACCGCGGGCGAACTGCTGGCCCGGCTCGCCGAAGCGGGTGCCGTGCTGCTCGAGAAGACCCTGGACGGCGTGGAAGACGGTTCGCTGCAAGCGATTCCGCAATCCCATGACGGCGTGACCTACGCACCGAAGGTGACCGTGGAAGCCGGGCGGATCGGGTTCGACGAACCCGCGCTCGCCATCCACCGCCACATTCGCGCCGTCACCCCGGCGCCCGGCGCGTGGACCGAGGTGAACGGGCTGCGCCTCAAACTCGGCCCGGTGGAAATGGTGGAGGAAACCTTGCCCGAACGCGAGATCGAGGTGCGCAAATCCGGCGTCTTCGTCGGAACATCGACTACAGCGGTCCGCCTGGGTCAGGTCCAGCCGCCCGGCAAGAAGATGATGAACGCCCTGGACTGGGCGCGCGGCGCCCGCCTCGCGCCCGGCACGGTGATCGGATGAGTGCCTCGGACCGTCGCCGTCGCCGTGAAGCCGATGCCGCGAAGGGCGTGAGCCCCCGCGAAGACCGTAAACCCACCGGAAAGTCCGGCGAGCCGCGCGGAGGCAGCCCCCGCGACGACCGCAAGATCACCGGCAAGAACGTCGACGGCGGCTGGGCCGCCCGCGCCGCGAAGGGCACCACCACCCCGCGCGCGGACGGCGACCGCTGGACGGATCGCTCCGACCGACCTCGCCGCGACGACCGCCCCGGTTTCGCTCGCGGCGCGCAGGGTCGCGACGCGGGCAATCGACGCGACGACGGTCCGCGCTCCGGCGCGCCCCGCCGCGAAGACGACCGCCCCGGTTTCGGTCGCGGCGCGAGTGACCGGGCGCAAGGACGTGACGTGGGTGGCCGACGCGACGCCGCCCCGCGCTCCGAGGCACCTCGTCGTGCCGACGACCGCCCTGGCTTCGGCGGCGCGGACGACCCTGCTCAGGGCCGTGACTCGGCCGACCAGCGCGGTGATCGTGGCAACGCGGGACGCACGGGCGCGGCACGGTCCGGTGCGGGACGATCCGACCGTGGCGCGTCGCGTCCCGATCGTGGTGCGCGCGCAGGAGACTCGCGTGGCCGTGGTGCGGGCAACCGGGATGCTGGTGCGCCGGCGGGCAAAGCGCCCGCTCAGCGTCGTCCCGAGCGTCCCGATCCCAGCGTGCCCAGTCCACGCAAGCGCCGCGGCGAGCCCGTGGATCCCGCGCGCGAAGTCGCCCTCGATGTGCTGCGGGCCGTGCGTGAGCGCGACGCCTATGCCAATCTCGCGCTGCCGAAACTGTTGCGTGAGCGCAAGATCAGTGGGCGCGATGCCGCGTTCGCGACCGAGCTCACCTACGGCGCCAGCCGTTCGCAAGGGCAGCTCGACGCGGTGATCTCGGCGTGTGCCGGCCGCCCGGTCGACGAGATCGATGGCCCCATCCTCGACATCCTGCGCCTCGGCGTCTACCAGCTGCTGCGGACCCGTACCAGCGCGCACGCCGCCGTCGACACCTCCGTCGACTTGGCCAGTGCCGAATTCGGCCAGGGCCGTGCCGGTTTCGTCAACGCGGTGCTGCGGCGGGCGGGAGAGAAGACCGCCGAGGAGTGGATCGCCGAGCTGGCCCCCGCCGACCCGGTCGGCAAGCTCGCCTTCGAGCACGCGCATCCGAAATGGATCGCCCAGTCCTTCGCCGACGCACTCGGAGCGCAGGCGGGTGAGCTGGACGCACTCCTGAAGGCCGATGACGAGCGCCCGGTCGTGCACCTGGTCGCCCGGCCCGGCGAGATCACCTCGGAAGAGCTCGCGCTGGTCACCGGCGGTGAGGAGGGCCGCTGGTCCCCGTACGCGGTGTATCTCGACGGTGGCGATCCCGGTCTGCTGGAACCGGTCCGTGACGGCATCGCCTCCGTCCAGGACGAGGGCAGCCAGCTGGTCGCGCTCGCTCTCACCCGTGCGCCGCTGGAAGGCCCCGACAAGGGGCGCTGGCTCGATCTCTGCGCAGGTCCCGGCGGTAAGGCGGCCTTGCTCGGCGCGCTCGCCGCGATCGACCTGTTCACCGTCGACGCTGTCGAACCGGCCGAGCACCGTGCCGAACTGGTTCGCAAATCCACCCGGAATCTGCCCGTCACCGTGCATGTCGCGGACGGTCGCGACAGTGGCCTGACCCCCGGCTACGACCGCGTCCTCGTCGACGCGCCGTGCACGGGCCTCGGCGCGCTGCGTCGCCGCCCCGAGGCGCGCTGGCGTCGGACTCCGGCCGACGTGGCGGAGCTGGTGACCCTGCAGCGTGAACTTCTCACCGCCGCATGGGATCTGGTGCGCCCCGGTGGTGTCGTCGTGTATTCGACCTGCTCGCCGCATCTCGCCGAAACAGTGTCGGTGGTCGCCGATTTCGTCCGCCGCAGCGGCGCCGAGGAACTCGACAGCCGCGAGGTGCTGGGGGGTGTCACGGGGCTCGGGGAGGGGGCCTC
>NZ_JBHUYK010000032.1:0-75263 GCF_042668615.1 Nocardia sp. NPDC057272
GCGGTGGGTCCGCCGCGCTGCGGGGGTGGGCGGCCGCCCCGACGATCTGGTGCCGTTGCGTAGGCGACGAAGGAGCAAGCAACGGCACCTGATCGTCGGGACACCCTCGGCCGCGAACTCGAGCGCGCCAGCGCTCCAATAAACTCAGCTCATGACTGCCGAACAGGCCGCTGCGGCGATTGCCGAACGTACGGGAGTGCCGCGTCATCGCGTGGCCGTGGTGCTGGGATCGGGGTGGCAGGAGGCAGCAGCCGAGATCGGCGCGCCGCGTGCCTCGATCCCCATGACGGAGCTACCCGGCTTCGGCAAACCCAGTGCTCAAGGGCACGGCGGCATGGTGCATTCGGTCACCGTGAACGACAACAACGTGCTGCTGCTGATGGGCCGTCAGCACCTCTACGAGGGCTACACACCGCAGCAGGTGGTGCACCCGGTGACCGCGGCGATCGCGGCGGGCGCCGAGATCGTGCTGCTCACCAATGCCGCGGGCGGGCTCAGGGCGGGCCTGCAGGTGGGTGAGCCGGTGCTGATCGCCGACCACATCAACCTCACCGCGCGCACCCCGCTGGTAGGCGCGCGATTCGTCGACCTGGTCGATGCCTGGGATCCCGAATTGCGGGCGCTGACACGGGAAATCGATCCGAGTCTGACCGAGGGTGTGTACGCCGGGCTCATCGGCCCGCAGTACGAGACGCCCGCCGAGATCCGCATGCTCGCGACCATCGGCGCCGACCTGGTCGGTATGTCGACCGTACTCGAGGCGATCGAGGCACGTTCACTGGGCGCGAAGGTGCTCGGCATCTCACTGGTCACCAATTTGGCCGCGGGCGTTACCGGCGAACATCTTTCGCACGCGGAGGTGCTGGCCGAGGGGCAAGCCGCGGCGCCCCGGTTGGGCAAGCTGCTGCGCGGCATTCTGGAGCGCGTGTAGATGCTGCGCTTCGGAACCGCGGGCCTGCGTGGACCGTTGCGTGAGGGCCCGAACGGGATGAACGTGACGACGGTGTCGCGGGCCACCGCCGGGCTGGCCGACTGGCTGCGCGAACGCTGCCTCGGCGGTGGCGCGGTAGTGGTCGGGCGCGACGCGCGGCACGGGTCGGCGGAGTTCGCCACGGCGACCGCTGAGATCTTCACTGCCGCGGGCTTTCCCGTCACGGTGCTGCCGGATCCGGTGCCGACTCCGGTGGTGGCGTTCGCGGTGCGTGAGCTGGGTGCGGTGGCGGGGGTGCAGATCACCGCCTCGCACAATCCGCCTTCCGACAACGGTTACAAGGTGTACCTCGACGGTGGGTCGCAATTGATCGCGCCCGCCGACAGCGAGATCGAGCAGCGCATCGAGGCGGTTGTCGAACCTGTCGCACGGGAAGCTGTCTCGACCTCCGGTGCCGACCTGGTCGATCGCTATCTCGAGCGCGTCGCGGAATTGCCCCGGCTGCTGGGCGGTCCCGGCGAACGGGCGGATGTGCGGATCGCGCTGACCGCGCTGCACGGGGTCGGCGGTGAGCTCGCGGTGCGCGCGCTGGCCGCGGCCGGGTTCACCGATGTGCGGGTGGTCGAGGAGCAGTTCGCTCCCGACCCCGACTTCCCCACCGTCTCCTTCCCCAATCCGGAGGAGCCGGGCGCCGCCGATCTGTTGCTCGCGCTGGCCGAGCGGGTCGATGCCGACGTGGCGATCGCCCTGGATCCCGATGCCGATCGGTGCGCGCTCGGAGTGCCGGGCCCGGATGGTTGGCACATGCTGCGCGGCGACGAAACCGGTGTGCTGCTGGCCGACTACGTGCTGCGCACGCACCCCACCGACCCACTGGTCGCCACGACCATCGTGTCCTCACGCCTGCTGTCGAAGCTGGCCGCCGCGCGCTCGGCCCGCTACGCCGAGACCCTCACCGGCTTCAAATGGCTGGCCAGGGCGGGCGACGGACTCGTCTACGCCTACGAGGAGGCCATCGGACACTGCGTCGACCCGTCCAAGGTCCGCGACAAGGACGGCATCTCGGCCGCGGTGGCCGCCGCCGATCTCGTCGCCCTGCTGAAGGCTCAGAGCACCACGCTGCAAGCCGAACTCGACTCCTACGCTGTCGAATTCGGTCTGCACGCCGGCGGCCAGGTCTCCCTGCGTCTACCCGACCAGGCCGCCGCGAGCGTGCTGGTCGCCGCCCTGCGCGCGAACCCACCCAGCGACATCGCCGGCACCCCGGTGAAATTCACCGACCAGGCGCAGGTCCGCGGCCGACTCCGCACCGACGCACTGATCTTCGACGCCGACGACTTCCGCATCGTCGTCCGCCCCTCGGGCACCGAACCCAAGCTCAAGTGCTACCTGGAGGTATTCGCCCCGGTCGCCGACCGAGACGACCTGAGCGACGCGAAACAGCTCACCGCTCAGCGTCTCTCCCAGCTCACCACGTTCTGCCGGTCGCTGGCAGCGGGCGAGGAATAGTTCAGCGGGGGCCGAACTGGCGGTCGCCCGCGTCGCCGAGGCCGGGGACGATGTAGGCGTTCTCGTTGAGTTTCTCGTCGATGGCGGCGGTGATCAGGCGGACCGGGAGGCCCGAGTCCGCGAGGGCGGCAACGCCTTCGGGGGCCGAGACGACGCAGATGGCGGTGATGTCGGTCGCGCCGCGGGCGACGAGCAGTTCGATCGTGTGGCGCATGGAACCGCCGGTCGCCAGCATCGGATCGAGGACGAAGACGGGCAGACCGGTGAGGTCGGCGGGCAGCGACTCGAGGTACGGCACCGGCTCGTGGGTCTGCTCGTCGCGGGCGATGCCGACGAAGCCGACGCGGGCTTCCGGCACGAGTTCGGCTGCGGCGTAGACCATGCCGAGCCCGGCGCGCAGCACCGGAACGAGCAGTGGGGGCGCCGCCAGGCGGACGCCCTCGGTGACCGCGACCGGCGTGTCGATGGGCTCGCGCACCACCGGCGCGTCGCGCAGCGCCTCGTACATGAGGATGCCGGTGAGATCGGCCAGAGCATTGCGGAAAGTGGCGTTGTCGGTCCGGGCGTCCCGCATGGTGCTGAGCAGGGCCGCGGCGAGTGGATGATCGACGGTGTCGGTGCGCATGAAAAGACGATAGGGTCGCTTGGCGCTTCGCGCCTACGACCGCTGGGGAAATTTTCGCGGTAGTAGGGAACCGAATGCGGAGTCGGTGCGTCCAAGATACTGAGTGACGTACTCTGCCCGGGAACTCGAGGATTGGGGGAAGTTCGATGACGAAAAAAATGTCGGCCGATGCCGAAGGCATCGTCGCGTACAGCGCAGCTGCTGAGGTGATGGCCACGGAACTGGCCACGGCGGCGGCTGGTTCGGCTGCCTCCGACCCCACCCTGCTCGGCCCCATCATGGGCCTCATCGGCGGCGACTTCACCGCCGCCTACTCTGCCGCGCACGCCGGTCACGTGGCGTCGATCGCCCAGCTGTCGGCGGTCATGGGGAGCATGGGGCTGGCCACCGCCAGCGCCGCGACCACCCTCGTCGAGACCGACCTGAACAACGCGGCCGGGCTCACCGCCGCCGCGGGCGACATCGGTGCCGAAGCATGATCGACCTCACCGGCCTGGCTCAGCCCCTCCTCGATCTGCTGTCGAGCTTCGGCACCGGCGTACTCGGCACCGGCGGCGCGTCCGACGGCTTGCGCTCGACCTCGACCAACCTCGACCAGATCTATCAACAGGGCCGCAACAGCATCAACAACGTGAACACCGCGTGGGACGGCCAGGCCGTCGACGCGGCCACCGCCAAGGCGCTGCGCGTGCAGACCTCCTCGGCCACCCTGAGCGACAACGGCACCGAGATGGCCACCGTCGTCGACCAGGCCGCGGCCTATGTGGAGACCGGGCAGAAAGAGCTCGACGGAATCGTCAACTCGTTCCTGTCGCAAGTGTCCGCGCTCAGCCCCACCCTGGGCACCCCGGCCGGTCTGACCGCCGTGGTGAGCTCGGCGATCGACCACATCGGTCAGGGCATGGGCGTCGTCGGCCGGGTGCAGGACGAACTCGGCACCCAGACCGCCGCGATCCAGGAACTCACCCCCGCCCCGTCGAGCACGTCGCTGGCGAGCGTCTCGTCCGGCGCGAGCAACCTCGTGTCCTCGGCGTCGAGTTCCGGCCTGCTCTCCACCGCGGCGAGCACCGGCAGCACAGTGCTCAGCGCCATGGGTTCCGGCCTGTCGACCGCCATGGGCGGCAGCAACAGCAGCAGCAGTACCTCGAAGTCGACCACTACCGGTGGGACCTCGGCGGGCACGGGCGGATCGACGGGGTCATCGGCCGGTTCGTCGACAGGGTCCGGTACCGGAGTCAAGATCACCCTGCCCGACGGCAGCACCGTCGAGGCGCCCAACGAGAAGGCCGCGACCGCGGTCCGCTCGGCCATCGGCGCCGTCGGCACCCCGTACGTCTGGGGCGGCAACGACCCCCAGTCGGGCATCGACTGCAGCGGGCTCACCAAGTACGCCTACGGCGAGGCCGGGGTCGAACTGCCGCGGCTGGCGCAGGAACAGCACATCGGCAATCCTCAGGTGTCCCCCGGTGACCTGATGCCGGGCGATCTGGCGGTGTGGGACGGCCATGTCGCCATGGTCGTCGGCAACGGGCAGCTCGTCGAGGCGGGCGATCCGGTTTCGATCAGTTCCATCCGAACGGAGAACAGTGGCATGGAGTTCTACGGCTTCTACAGGCCTACCGAATGAGCGGCACGCCGATCCCCGAGGTCCCCAATGTGGAGTCCGCGGTCAGCACCAACCGCTCCGGCACGATCTCGGTCCGCGCGACCAGCATGGGTCTGCCGATCGCGCTCAAGTTCGAACGCAGCGAATACCAGTTCGGCGCTCAGGCGCTGGCCGACGAGATCCTGCGCCTGACCCGGCGCTCGACCATCGCCGCCGCGGCTCGGCTGCGCGAGGTCTACAGCGAGCAGGCGCAGATTCCCGATGAACTGCTCGACAAGATGAACCTGCCCACCCGGCGTCAGGCGGTCGACGAGCTCGATCGCATCGATGACGCAGACACCGGTCAGACGAGCTGGATGAGGCCACTGTGAGTGCGGAAATGGATGCCCTGGTCGCGGGCGTCACCGGAAAGCTCGAGGCGCTCGAGGCCGCGCTGTACGGGTTGAAGCAGGTCAACGGGCGGTTCACCACCGAGGACGGGCTGGTCACCGCCGAGGTGAACAGCGACGGCGCTCTCGTCGCCCTGACGCTGGACGAAGCCATCACCACGCTGGCGCCCACCGAGGCCGCCGCACTCATCCTGTCGGCCTGCAAACAGGCCACCGAGACCGCCGGTGAGGCACGTTCCAACATCATTGCGACACTGAACGAATCGCTCGCCGGCCCGAGTGCACAGTCCGACGGGCAATTAGCACCCGGGCCGGATAGTGCCCGGCGCTCGAGCTAGCTAGGCTTCGCGTCATGGCTTCTGGAGACATCGTCCCGATCGAGCTCGGTCTGACCGATGGCGATCTCGTCACCCTGTGGGCACCGCGCTGGCGCGACGGTGACGACGAGTGGGAGGCGTTCCTCGGTCACGAGGACGACCTCTACGGATTCGAGTCCGTTGCGGAGCTGGCGGCGTTCATCCGCACCAACTCCGACAACGACCTCGTCGACCACCCGTCCTGGGCGGTCATCGCCGGACTTTCGGCCGCTGAGCTGGAGCCGGAGGAGAATTTCAGCTTCGATCTGGTCTCCGTGCCGGAACTGGCGGCGGGCGACCCGGACGTCGACGTCGTCGGCGAGCTCGAGGACACCCTGGCGATGGTGCGCAATATCGCCGAGGTGTGCGAGCTCGACGTGGTGACCAAGTTCTTCGGCAACAACCCGGTACTCGGTGCGCTGGCCAGCGGGGCGAGCACCTTCGTCGGCCGCGACGGTGAAGAGCTGTGGGACCAGGTCGGTGCCGCGATCGTCAAGGGCTGGGACGACGTGCTCGACGCGATCGACAGCGTCGTCAGCACACCCGACGTCGACGCGGCCGCGGTGGCCGTCGCCGAGGCGGAGCTGCTGGCGGCCGAGGAGAACGAGGTCGACGCCGACGATGTCGCCGAGGAGGAGGAAGAGTTCGAGAACGTCGACCTCTCCGCCGCCGACGAGGACGAAGAGGAATCCTTCTGGGACGAGGTCGGCATCGACCCTGTCAAGATCGTCACCTCCGACGGCGAGCAGTTCACCCTGCGCTGCTACCTCGACGACGAGCCGATCTTCCTCGGTGACGGCCGCACCATCACCGTCTTCGGTTCCGAGCGCGCACTGGCCCGCTACCTGGCCGACGATCACGAGCACGAGCTGTCGCGGGTGTCGACCTACGCCGAGGTGCAGACCGCGGCGGTGGACGGTTCGCTCGAGGTCGAGGTGACCGACGAGAACGTCTACGTGCTCACCGGTCTGGTCGACGATCTGGCCGAGGGCCCCGAGGCGGTCGATATCGAACAGCTCGATCTCGCGGTCGAACTGTTCAGCGACGCGGCCGACTACGCCGATGACGACAGCGTGGAAACGGCTCTCGCGCAGTCGAACCCGCTCGGCTGGTACGTCTCGTACCTGCTCAACCCGGATCCGAACCGGATGGCGCCGAACCCGCCGTACGCGTCGGAGGCCCAGCAGTTCCGCGACTTGCAGCGTGCGTTCGAAGCGCGGCTCGTCAGCGAATAAGAGGTCCCGCAGTCGGCAGTGAGGACATGGGTAACTCATCGGGGACGAGCGAACCCGACCCCCAGCGTTACCGGTAGCCGCGTCGCTACCGGTAACGCACCCGAGTCTGGCTAGAAGTCGCGGAGAGGCGGGACAGCCTAGCCGAGCAGGACCGCGTAACCCGGCTTGATCACTTCGTCGATGATCTTCAGCCGGTCCGGGAACGGGATGAAGGCCGACTTCATGGCGTTGATGGTGAAGCGTTCCAGGTCGCTCCAGCCGTAGCCGAAGGTGTCCACCAGCTTGAGCATCTCCTCGCTCATGGAGGTGTCGCTCATCAGGCGGTTGTCGGTGTTGACGGTGACCCGGAAGCGCAGGCGGGCCAGCAGGTCGAACGGATGCTTGTCCAGCGAGGGCACCGCGCCGGTCTGCACATTCGACGAGGGACACAGTTCCAGCGGCACCCGCATATCGCGCACATAGTTCGCGACCAGGCCGAGCCGGGCGTCCTCGATGTCGCCCGGGACGCTGATGTCGTCGGTGATGCGCACTCCATGGCCCAGCCGATCACAGCCACAGAACGCCAGCGCCTCGTGAATCGACGGCAGGCCGAACGCCTCACCCGCGTGAATCGTGAAGTGCGCGTGGTTGGCTCGCAGATACTCGAACGCGTCCAGGTGCCGGGTGGGAGGGAATCCCGCCTCGGCGCCCGCGATGTCGAACCCGCCCACCCCGGCGTCCCGGAACCGCACGGTCAATTCCGCGATCTCCCGCGACCTCGCCGCATGCCGCATCGCCGTGAGCAGGCACGTCACCCGAACGACGTTGCCCTGTTCCCCCGCGATCGCCTCACCCTCCCGGAACCCCGCGAGGGTGTGCTCGACAACCTCGTCGAGCGTGAGGCCCTTTTCGAGGTGCTGCTCGGGCGCGAACCGCACCTCCGCGTACACGACCCCGTCAGCGGCGAGATCGATCGCGCACTCCCGCGCCACCCTGCGCAAACCCTCCGGGGTCTGCATCACCGCGACCGTGTGCGCGAACGTCTCCAGATACCGCTCGAGCGATCCGCTGTCGGCGGCGTCACGAAACCACGCCCCCAGACTCTCGGCATCGGAAGCGGGTAATTCGTCATAACCGCAATCAGCGGCCAGCTCTAGCACCGTCGAGGGCCGCAGACCACCATCGAGGTGATCGTGCAGCAAGGCCTTCGGTGCGCGTCGGATCGAAGCAAGGTCAAGGGGCGCCGGTCCAGTCATGTATAGACGGTAGCGGCCCGCGCCGATCCCGGCAGCGAAGTCCCCACGTGGCAACCGTCTCGTTGATTGTCCGTCCCGCAAAGGACTGTTGCGGGCCATCCGCGTGCGCGACCCCAGCGGCTCGCACCTACTCGATCCGCCCGAGCACCAGCTCCCCTGGCTTACCGTCGGGCGCGGAATCGATCGTCACAGCATCGGCGAGAGCAGCCGAAGCCCCGGCGAACGCCTCCGGCGTATCGGTGTGCAGCGTCAACAAGGGCTGACCCGCCACCACCGAGTCCCCTGGTTTGGCATGCATCTCGATGCCGGCCCCCGCCTGCACCTTCTCCCCTTGCCGAGCACGCCCCGCACCGAGCCGCCACGCGGCGAGTCCCACCCCCATCGCGTCGAGCCGGGTCAGCACCCCGCTCGATTCCGCCCGCACGATCTCGCTGTGCCGCGCGACCGGCAGCGCGGCGTCCGGGTCACCGCCCTGCGCCTGAATCATCGTGCGCCAGTGATCCATCGCCCGACCGTCAGCGAGAACATCGGCGGGATCGACCCGCAACCCCGCCTGCGCGACCATCTCCCGCGCCAGCGTCAACGTCAGCTCGACCACATCCGCAGGCCCCCCACCAGCGAGAACTTCCACCGACTCGGCCACTTCCAGCGCATTGCCCGCGGTGCGCCCGAGCGGTGTATCCATCGCGGTGAGCAGCGCGACGGTCTTCACACCCGCATCGCGCCCGAGCTCGACCATCGCGGTGGCGAGTTCCCGAGCGCCGTCGAGCGTCTTGAGGAAGGCACCCGAGCCGACCTTCACATCCAGCACCAGCGCCGCTGTCCCCTCGGCGATCTTCTTGCTCATGATCGAACTCGCGATCAACGGAATCGACTCGACCGTCCCGGTCACATCCCGCAGCGCGTAGAGCCGCTTGTCGGCGGGGGCGAGATCGGCGCCCGCGGCGCAGATCACCGCGCCGATCGCCGGGTCGGTCAGGATCTCGCGCATCCGGGGCACCGTCACATCGGCCTGCCACCCGGGAATCGACTCGAGCTTGTCCAGCGTCCCACCGGTGTGCCCGAGCCCTCGCCCGGACAACTGCGGCACCGCAGCCCCACACGCGGCCACCAGCGGAGCCAACGGGAGGGTGATCTTGTCGCCGACCCCACCGGTCGAATGCTTGTCGACGGTCGGTCGCGGCAGGTCGGTGAAGTCCATCCGGGTACCCGACCCGATCATCGCCGTCGTCCACCGGGCGGTCTCGCGCCGGGTCATCCCCCGCCACACGATCGCCATGGCCAGCGCCGACATCTGCTCGTCGGCGACGATCCCCCGGGTGAACGCGTCCACCACCCAGTCGATCTGTGCGTCGGACAGCTCGCCGCCGTCGCGCTTGGTAGTAATGACCGAAACCGCATCCAGTGCCGTCATGGCGCCCAGTCTGGCACTGCCGACCGACTACTGCTTCCCGGCCGCCAGATCATCCAGCCCGAAGGCGTAGGGCAGGAGCTCAGACAGCGGCTTCGGGCCGTCGGCGTGGTCCACCAGTAGTTCGCCGCCGCCGTGTTCGAACAGCAGCTGACGACAGCGCCCACACGGCATCAGGATTTCGCCGCGAGAATCGGTCACCGAGACGGCGATGAGACGGCCGCCGCCCGACGCGAATAAGTTACCGACGAGTACACATTCGGCACACAGGGTTAGCCCATATGAGACATTTTCCACATTGCATCCGCTCACAATTCGGCCATCCGCGCTGAGAGCAGCGGCGCCGACGGGGAAACCCGAGTACGGGGCGTACGCCGACCCCATTGCCCGAATTGCCATGTCATGCAACGTATTCCAGTCGATTTCGGGCATCGATAACCTCCAGCCGATCCCGCCGAACACCGGGAAACAGAGGCCGGAACCCCAGTATCCGGCATCGAGAAAGGTAAACCTAACTCGCCTGTTTTACGCGCAACGCACGGCACGCCGAATTAGTTCCGCGAAACAGAGGGGATTAGAGTTCACCGAAGATCGGTTCAGGTTCCCGGCGGCGGGCCAGCGCTCGAGAATACAGCGCAGCCACCTGGGCATTTGCCTCTCCACGCATGCCGGCGTCGGATCTGTGACCGGGTCCATCAACGACGTTGGAGGCACCGCACTCTATGACCACGATAGAAGCTCCGGCTCCGGCCCAGCCGAAGCGGAAGACGCTGTACCGCGGCGACCCCGGCATGTGGTCCTGGGCGCTGCACCGGATCACCGGTGTCACGCTGTTCTTCTTCCTCTTCGTCCATGTGCTGGACACGGCACTGGTCCGGGTCAACCCGGACACCTACGACCACTCGATCGCGATCTACAAGAACCCGATCGTGGCGTTGATGGAGATGGGTCTCGTCGTCGCCGTCCTGTTCCACGCCCTCAACGGCGTCCGGGTCATTCTGGTCGACTTCTGGTCCCAGGGTCCGCGATTCCAGAAGCAGATGCTGTGGATCGTGCTCGCCATCTGGGTTCTGGTCTCCGCCGCCGGCGTCGGCCGCCAGTTCTTCTACCTGCTGACGGAGCACTGATATGTCTGCACCTGTCCTCGGCAAGTCCTACGATCGCCCGGCCAGCCTCGACTCCCCGCGTTCGCCGCGTGGCAAGTCGAACGGCAACTTCGAGAAGTACGCATGGCTGTTCATGCGCATCTCGGGCCTGTTCCTGATCGTGCTGGTGCTCGGCCACATGTTCATCATGCTGATGATCGACGGTGGCGTGAACCGCCTGAACTTCGCGTTCGTGGCCGGCCGCTGGTCCAGCCCGTTCTGGCAGTTCTGGGACCTGTCCATGCTGTGGCTGGCTCAGCTGCACGGCGGCAACGGTCTGCGTGTCATCATCGACGACTACTCGCGCAAGGACTCCACCCGGTTCTGGCTCAAGACCATTCTCGTGGTTTCGATGGTCCTGGTCGTCGCTGTCGGCACGTACGTCATCTTCACCTTCGACCCCAACATCACAGGTTAGGAACAGGCCACCTCGCATGAGTGAATCCCGTCCGATTCAGGAGCATCGCTACGACGTGGTCATCGTCGGCGCCGGTGGCGCGGGCATGCGCGCGGCGATCGAGGCCGGCCCGCGCGCTCGCACCGCGGTCCTGACCAAGCTGTACCCGACCCGTAGCCACACCGGCGCGGCCCAGGGTGGCATGTGCGCCGCACTGGCCAACGTCGAAGAAGACAACTGGGAATGGCACACCTTCGACACCGTCAAGGGTGGCGACTACCTCGTCGACCAGGACGCCGCGGAGATCATGGCCAAAGAGGCCATCGACGCGGTCATGGACCTGGAGAAGATGGGCCTGCCGTTCAACCGCACGCCCGAGGGCAAGATCGACCAGCGTCGTTTCGGTGGCCACACCCGTGACCACGGCAAGGCGCCCGTGCGTCGCGCGTGTTATGCCGCCGACCGCACCGGTCACATGATCCTGCAGACGCTCTACCAGAACTGCGTCAAGCACGACGTCGAGTTCTACAACGAGTTCTACGTGCTCGACCTGGTGATGACCGAGTCCGATCGTGGCCCCGTCGCCACCGGCGTCGTCGCCTACGAGCTGTCGACCGGCGACATCCACATCTTCCACGCGAAGTCGATCGTGTTCGCCACCGGCGGCTCGGGCCGCATGTACAAGACCACCTCGAACGCGCACACGCTGACCGGCGACGGCATGGCGATCGTGTTCCGCAAGGGCCTGCCGCTCGAGGACATGGAGTTCCACCAGTTCCACCCGACAGGCCTCGCGGGCCTGGGCATCCTCATCTCCGAGGCTGTGCGTGGTGAGGGCGGCATCCTGCGCAACGCCTCCGGTGAGCGCTTCATGGAGCGCTACGCCCCCACCATCAAGGACCTCGCGCCGCGTGACATCGTCGCCCGCTCGATGGTGCTCGAGGTGGCCGAGGGCCGCGGCGCCGGTCCGAACAAGGACTACGTCTACATCGACGTGACCCACCTCGGCGCCGACGTGCTCGAGGAGAAGCTGCCCGACATCACCGAGTTCGCGCGCACCTACCTCGGCGTCGACCCGGTCTCCGAGCTCGTGCCCGTCATGCCGACCTGCCACTACGTGATGGGCGGTATCCCCACCCGCATCCGTGGCGAGGTGCTGCGCAACAACACCGACGTGGTCCCCGGCCTCTACGCCGCCGGTGAGTGCGCGTGCGTGTCGGTGCACGGCGCGAACCGTCTCGGCACCAACTCGCTGCTCGACATCAACGTGTTCGGCCGTCGCGCCGGCATCGCGGCCGCCGAGTACGCCAACCGCACCGAGTTCACCGAGATGCCGGAGAACCCGTCGCAGATGGTGATGGACTGGCTCGAGCTGATCCTGTCCGACCACGGCAACGAGCGCGTGGCCGACATCCGCACCGAGCTGCAGGCCACGATGGATGCGAACGCGGGCGTGTTCCGCACCGAGGAAACCCTCAAGAAGGTCCTCACCGACATCCACACGCTCAAGGAGCGCTACACCCGGATCACGGTGCAGGACAAGGGCAAGCGCTACAACAGCGACCTGCTCGAGGCCGTCGAGCTGGGCTTCCTGCTCGAGCTGGCCGAGGTCACCGTCGTCGGTGCGCTCAACCGCAAGGAATCGCGTGGCGGCCACGCTCGCGAGGACTACCCGGACCGCGACGACGTGAACTTCATGCGGCACACGATGGCGTACAAGGAGGGCCCGGAGCTCATCTCCGAGATCCGCCTCGACTTCAAGCCGGTGGTGCAGACCCGCTACGAGCCGATGGAGCGTAAGTACTGATGACTGCTGTTATCGAACCCACCAAGCAGAAGCCGGCGCCGGTCCCCGAGGGCTCGGTCATGGTCACCGTCAAGATCGCCCGGTTCAGCACCGAGGACGACAAGGGCGCGCACTGGGACACGTTCCAGGTGCCGGTCCTGCCGACCGACCGCTTCCTCAACGTGCTCATCTACATCAAGTCCTACCTGGACGGCACCCTCACCTTCCGGCGCTCCTGCGCCCACGGTGTGTGTGGCTCCGACGCCATGCGGATCAACGGTGTGAACCGGCTGGCCTGCAAGGTGCTGATGAAGGACATGCTGCCCAAGGGCGACAAGACCCTCACCATGACCGTCGAGCCGATCCGCGGCCTGCCCGTGGAGAAGGACCTCGTGGTCGACATGGAGCCGTTCTTCGACGCGTTCCGCGCGGTGAAGCCGTACCTGATGACCTCGGGTAACGAGCCCACCCGTGAACAGATCCAGAGCCAGGCCGACCGGGCCCGCTTCGATGACACCACCAAGTGCATCCTGTGCGCCTGCTGCACCACGTCGTGCCCTGTGTACTGGACCGACGGCAGCTACTTCGGCCCGGCCGCGATCGTGAACGCCCACCGCTTCATCTTCGACAGCCGTGACGAAGGCGCCCGCGAGCGCCTCGACATCCTCAACGACGTCGAAGGTGTCTGGCGCTGCCGCACCACCTTCAACTGCACCGACGCGTGCCCTCGTGGCATCGAGGTCACCAAGGCGATCCAGGAAGTCAAGCGGGCCCTGCTCTTCACCCGCTGACCCTTCTCGTCTTTACGTCACTGGCCGCCTGCATCCGAGATGCGGGCGGCCAGTGCTATTTCCAGCTACTGCTGTTATGGGCTAACGAAAGTACGACTGGTTTCGCCGCTCGTTCATCTCGATCAGCTCATCCTCTGTCAGGTCGTCATCAGGATGAGCCGCCCGCACCCGCTCTACCTGCGACGAAGGCATTTTCTTGTCGGCTGCCCGGGAAATGGATTCGAGCACGTCTTCGATCCTGGGATCGGCTTTCAACTCCGCCATTCGGTCACGAACGTTCTGCCTGGACTCGACCAGGGCTTCCTTTGCCAGCTGCACGATAAGCGCCGCAAGTTCTTTCCCATACGGGGTGACTGATTCGGCGATACGAAGAGACTCGAGCGTGCCGTCTGCGGAAACCTCTACCGAAACGCCGTGACGCTCCGCGCCCGCCCGGTCAGTCATCAATGCGCGATGAACAGCCTCCATCCTTCCATTGATCGGATCAACATCAGACCCCGACAAAGTCACAAAACCGCCTTCCCATCCATCGATACAGTTGTGCTAGCGTAGCAACCCGTCCGCAGGGGAGAGGATCGCAACTTGTCCGACCTATATGTCGACACTGATGGAATCAACGAAATGATCGGCGCGCTCACAGCATCACAAGAAGCCCTCGGAAGGGTGCCTACCAGCGGCTTCATCGCAGCGATAGAGGCAGCGCTTCCAGGATCCGGACTCGGTCACACGTACATGAAGGCCGGGTGGCGTGGGGGCGCAAGCCTTCGTGGTGTCGGAGGACAGCTTGTGGAGATCAATAATTCCGCGACGCACAGTCTGGCTGAGTATCAAGCTCAGCAGCAACGCCAGGTCGCTGATTTCCAGAACCTTGAAAACGGTCCACGATGACCTCGACCCCACCCACCGTGTCACAAATCAAGAGTTGGTCGTTCGATGCCTTGACCAGTCAGGCGGACGAGTGGGCGGCCAGCACTCGATTGATCACTGATGAGCATTCGACGATAACCACACAAATGTCCAATTCGCCTGGCTTCTGGCAAGGACCCGCCGGTGACGCGATGCGAGCCAAAGGCGACGAAGCGCGGACCTCTCTTTCTAAGGTGGTCGGAGCATTCGAAGACTCACACAAAGCCACGCGATCCATCGCCCAAATTCTCAGTTTTGCCAAAGCTGCGGCCGTCGACGCAATATCGGCCGCAGAGGATTTGAAACTCACAGTGAGCGAAGATGGCTCCGTTGACTATTCTGAAGAGCTCATAGCTTGGCTGATAAACGAGGACAAGCAGAACCTCACGACCGCCCTCGCGATCGCACGGAAGCTGGCATGGCAGCATGAAGTCTCAGTGAAGACGACGCTTGCCAATGCAGCGCAGTCAGCGGAAGACGCGCGGACGGCGATCGACAAAATCTTTTCCGAGGTTCCGATTCCACCGAACGCCGAGCTAGATCAGATCAAATTCAGCTACCAGACAGGCGTAGATCCGGCCGGTATGACAAAGTGGCCAGACGGCGCATTGGCCGCGACGCTTCAAGTCCTCACGTTGGGATCAATCGATCCCAAGGATGTCACACAAAGCGAAGCCGAGATGCTGAACAATCTCAGTCTCGCAGATCAGGCGCGTTTTCTCATTCTTTCCGATGAAGCATCGGCAGCCGCCGAGGAAGCTTATCCCGGCATAGCTACACAGGACAGTCATGTCGACGCGTACAGGCACACATACTGGAATGCAATGATGACCCAGGAGTTCGGTGCAGAGTGGACCCAAGAATACGCGACCAAACACGAGGGACGAGCAGACAACGCTGCAGTTCGCGAAGCGATGGACCTGCACAATAACGAAGTCGGACGTAAGATCGGCGCGGCAAACCCACAGGCAAGCTCCGCCGAGATGCGGGAGTTGGTCCAGCAGGCAGTAGATGGTGGCGATACGGTCCTCATCGATCGCGATCAAAATCTGGCCTGGACCGGCGATGTAAAACCAGGCTCCTCGGTTGTTTCCGAAGAATTCGATCGGAATCCAATCTTCTTACCAGGAACGCCCTTGCCGAACAGCAACCCTTCCCCGAACAGGCCGAATTCCTGAGCATAGAGTGGAGATTAAAGCGATGGCGATGAGGTGGATGGCTGTTTCCACGCTTGTGCTGGGCACAAGCGCAACAACGCTTACCGGCTGCGATTCGTTGAATGCGGGAGAATCAGTTGAGGTCGCTTCGGAGCCAACCGGCTGGGATGCACCATTCTCCCAACTGCTGGCATCACATAACAGTTCGAAACTGGGTGACGTCGTTCGAAATACGGGCGTGCCCGTCGAAGAATGGGATAAACTGTACAGTTTCACCGGCGACGCCTCTCCAGAACGCGTAAATGATACTGTTGGAATTGGCGATATAGAATGGGTGAACCGCTCACGCAGCACTGACGTCACTATGCACGTCTTCGTCAGCAATGGGAAGGTGGTCTACGCATTCAACGATCAGCAACCCCGCAACGGAGCGACAAGTGGTGCGTTCTCGACACCTACCGCGACTGTGACACCGCGCGCTATTGAGCGCGGCTACCCGACAAACGACACCGTCTGGGTACTGGATATCAGCGGTGGCGAATAGCCAGGCCCCATCCTCAACGACGTCGAAGGTGTCTGGCGCTGCCGCACCACCTTCAACTGCACCGACGCGTGCCCTCGTGGCATCGAGGTCACCAAGGCGATCCAGGAAGTCAAGCGGGCCCTGCTCTTCACCCGCTGACCTTTCCCGCTACACAGGCCGTCCGCACCGAAAGGTGTGGGCGGCCTTTGTCGTTCGTCGGCACTTGCGGGGAATGACGACAGGGTGGATAGTGTTACTATCCATAGTAGATAGTGTCAGTATCCATTCTGGGAGTACTTATGATCACCCTCGTCGCCCTGGTCGGCTCGCTCGTCGTCTTTCGCACGCTCGGAGCGCTCGGCGTGACCCGATTCGCCTCGTGGTCCGTCAGCGCCGCCCACGCGCTGGCCGTCATGCTGGTGATGACGGGCACCGCGCACTTCAGGCCCGCGAGCGTCACCGTGATGCCCAACTACGCCGACATGGTCGCCATGATCCCGCCCTTCGTCCCGTTCCCCGGCTTCATGGTCCTGGCCAGCGGCGTCCTGGAACTTCTCGCCGCGCTCGGCCTGATCCTCACCCGCACGAGGTGGATCGCGGGCTGGGCCCTGGTGCCGCTGTTCCTGTTGCTCCTGCCCGCCAACATCTACGCGGCCCTCAACGACATCCCGTTCGCGGGTGAGCCCGCATCGCCCCTGTGGCAGCGAATCCCGGAACAAGCGCTCTACATCGGGTTCGCGGTATGGGCGACCCGATCGGCACCCCGAGTCCTGCCCGCAATACGGCGACAGGAGCCGTCGCCGATCTGAACACCTGACCGACAAAGGCCATCAGCATCGAATGATGTTGGTGGCCTTAGTCATTGACAACCAGTACCCCTACCTCGTGCTGACGCAACATGTCCCGTCATACGCACTAGCGGTAATGGGAAGCCGCGTCCAAGACGGCGGTTCGATAGGAACGGCCGAAGAGGACGGCGTGGGCCAGGAGGAGGTGGAGCTGATGGAGGGGGATGCGGGTTTGCCAATCGGGGGCCAAGGGGTGGACGTCGTTGTAGGCGGCGACGATTCGGGAAAGGTAGGGGGCGCCGCCGAAGAGGGACAGGGTGGACAGGTCCGTTTCGGGGTGGCCTCCATGGGCGGCGGGGTCGATCAGCCAGGGGGTGTCGGAGGGGCCCCAGAGGATGTTGCCCGGCCAGAGGTCGCCGTGGATTCGGGCAGGGGCTTCGTCGGGGGCTTCGATGTGAATCGATTCGATGCCGGTGGCGTCGGCGGGGTCGAGAGCACCCGCGTCGACGGCGAGCTTCAGATACGGCAGGATTCGGCGTTCGCGGTACCAGGTGGGCCAGTCCTCGCCAGGGGTGTTGTCGAGAGGCAGACCGGCGAGGAAACCCGTGGCGGCAGCGCCGAATTCGGGGGCGCCCGCATTGTGGGTCACCGCTAATCCCGCACCGAATCGTTCGGCGGCGACGGCGGTCGGCTCGGCGTGGTCGACCCACTGCATCAACAGCAGTTCATCGGTCTGCGCGTACAACTCCGGCACCGCGACACCACCGGCCTCTCGCAGCCAGCGCAGCCCCTGCGCTTCCGCCGCGAAGAGTCCGGACGGAGCGGGCGCCCGCTCGGCGGTCGGGGCGGCGGACACCCCGCCGGGCCAGGTCTTCAGGAACAGATGCGTCCCATCGTCGAGCGCGATCCGCTCGGCGACGCTGATCGACCCACCCGCTACGGGCGTCGTGCGCAGCCGCTGGTGAGCGAGGAACGTCGGAAGCAGGTGCGGGTGCGCACGCAGAAACGGCAGGTCCACGCCGCCATCTTGCCCAGGACGGCCGGTGGTGGTCAGCGAATCGGGGGATCCCAGGCCCGGACCACGCGTCCCGAGCCCATCGAACCAGTTTGTGAACAGGTATTACTAAACACTGTTCATAAACGGTGCCGACGTGGTTTCATCGTGGTGAACGTGTTCCACATCACGGTGCGAAGTCCGCGCACCGGATCGAAGGAGACTGCCGTGACCAGCACAAACATCCCCGCGGGATTCGATTTCACCGATCCCGACCTCCTCGCCAGCCGATTGCCGATCGAGGAGTTCGCGCAATTGCGACGCACCGCGCCGGTCTGGTGGTGCGCGCAGCCCGACCGCGCCAGCGGGTTCGACGACGGCGGGTACTGGGTGGTGTCCAAGCTGGCCGACATCAAGGAGATCTCGAAGAATCCGGAGGACTTCTCCTCGCACGAGAACACGGCGATCATCCGGTTCAACGAGGAGACCACGCGCGAGCAGATCGACATGCTCGGCAACATGCTCATGCTGAACCTGGATCCGCCGCAGCACACCAAGATCCGGCGCATCGTGTCGAAGGGCTTCACCCCGCGCGCGGTGGAGAACCTGCGGGCCGCGCTCACCGAGCGGGCCGAGAAGATCGTGTGGGAGGCCAAGAAGTCCGGTCGCGGCGACTTCGTCGAGCAGATCGCGTGTGAGCTGCCGCTGCAGGCCATCGCCGAACTGATCGGCGTGCCGCAGGAGGACCGCATGAAGCTGTTCGACTGGACCAATCAGATGATCTCCTACGACGATCCGGAGTTCGAGGGCAATCACCACACCGCGACCGCCGAGGTGATGGGCTACGCCTGGAACATGGCCGAACAGCGTCGCGGCTGCCCGGCCTCCGACATCGTCACCCAGCTGGTCAACGCCGACGTCGACGGCGAGCACCTCGGTTCCGACGAGTTCGCGTTCTTCGTCATCCTGCTCGCGGTGGCGGGCAACGAGACCACCCGCAACTCGATCACCCACGGGATGAAGGCCTTCGTCGACAACCCGGACCAGTGGGAGCTCTACAAGCAGCAGCGCCCGCGCACCGCACCGGACGAGATCGTGCGCTGGGCGACGCCGGTGACCGCGTTCCAGCGCACCGCGACGCGTGACCTGGAACTGGGCGGGCAGCAGATCAAGAAGGGCCAGCGGATCGGATTGTTCTACAGCTCGGCCAATTTCGACGAGGACGCCTTCGCCGACCCGTTCCGGTTCGACGTGCTGCGCGATCCCAACCCGCACGTCGGCTTCGGCGGCACCGGTACGCACTACTGTGTCGGCGCGAATCTGGCCCGCCTGGAGATCGACCTGATGTTCAATGCCATTGCCGACGCGATGCCGAACCTGCGCCAGGTCTCCGATCCGGTGCGGCTGCGCAGCGGCTGGCTGAACGGCATCAAGCGGTGGGAAGTCGAATACGCTTGAACCGACACATGACCGAAGGGGTGGCCGCTTGACGGGCAAGGCACGTGGCCGTGTGCCTGTGGTGACCGACGCCGATATCCGGCGGGTCACGCGGGCGCTACTGGCCGAGCAAGGCCCCGATTCGGTCACCCTGCGGGCGATCGCGCGCGAACTCGGCGTCACCGCGCCCGCGCTGTACCGGCACTATTCCTCGCGCGACGAGTTGATCGAGCGGATGCGGGTGGAGTTCTGCGCCGATCTGGCCGAGTTCCTCTCGACCGAGATCGAGCCGCTGCCCGACGACGGCGCGGTGCAGTTCCTGGCCATCTGCCGGGGGTTCCGGCACTGGGCGCTGGCGAACCCGCGGGAATTCACCCTGGTGTTCGCCTCGCCCACCTCGGGGCGACCGATGATGCGCCGCTTCGACGAACCCTTCGGCCGGATCTTCCTGGCCGCGGCGGGCAGGCTGCTGGCGAACTTCGAGATCGCCACCCCACCGGGCGAGACCATCCCGGCCGCGCTGCGCGAGGACCTCATCGGCTTCCAGACCGAACTGCTGGCCATGCTCTCGGAGTCGGGACAGAAGTTCCCCGCCGAGAAGCTGGACCTGGGCGTGACGTACCTGATGGTGCAGATCTGGGCCCGGCTGTTCGGCCACGTCACTCTCGAGGTGTTCGGCAATTATCCGATCCCCCTGGCCGATCCGGAGATCATGTTCGACGCCATGCTCGCGGATCTGGCTCGCACCACCGGTTTCGCAGGCTGAGGCGCGTCCCGGCCGTCAAGGCAGAGGTGGCGCGGTGGACCAGGTTTCGCCCGCGACCACGATGTGGTCGAGGTAGCGCAGACCTACCGTGCGGGCCGCTTGGTGGAGCAGGGTGCTGGCTCGGCGATCGTCGGGGCTGGGGGCGGGATCGCCAGAGGGGTGGTTGTGGACCACGGCGAAAGCTCGGCCGTCGTGGCGCAGGACGGTGTTGAGGATTTCCCGGACGGGGACGGCTACGTGGTCGATGGCGCCCTCGGCGACGAAAGCCCGGTGGCGCAGGCGGTTCTGGGTGTCGCAGACGAGCACGAGAAGTCGCTCCACCCGGGCGCCCGCGAAGAGCGGGATCGCCGCTGCCGCGATGTCTTCGGGCGTGGTGAGCTGAGGTAGCGAATCGGTGGGCGTGCGTGAGCGGGTGCCGAGGTGGAAAGCCGCGACGACCGTGGCTGCTTTGGCCGGGCCGATGCCCGCGCGGGCGGCCAGTTCTTCAGGGCGAGCGGCGGAGAGTTCGGCCAATCCGCCGTAGTCGCCGATCAATTGGGCGGCGACCTCCAACGCGGATCGGCCGCGAGTCCCCTGGCCGAGCAGCAGCGCCAGCAGCTCGCCGTCGCTGAGCGCGTGCGGGCCGAGCAGGAGCAGCCGCTCGCGCGGACGTTGGGCGACAGGCAAACTCGCGATCGGAACCGACATCGTTTCCCCCTGCGGATCGGTGACTGACTGCCGATGATCGCAGGGGGTACCGACAAGTCCGGGCTACCCCTCGGCCACCACGTGGGTGACGAAACCCGAACCCGGATCCACCCGCTAGGTGGGCTCCGCGCTGAAAACCGAATCGGCCATCAGCCGTTCCAAATTGCGTAGCTGGCGTTCGTGCACCACGATGCGGCGCAGCGCCTCGTTGACGGTGGCATTGCTGTCGGCGGTGCCCATGATGTCGGCGGCAGCGGCCAGCAGGCGCTGATCGAGATCTATTCGCAGGTTGCGCACGCATCCTCCTCTTCTACGATCGCAATCTTGCGTGATGGCGGCTCGGCTCGTCCGCTAATTCACCGCGTCGTTACCGAAACCACGCGTTCGCAAGTCCACACAGCGGCCGTCGGCATCGGACAGCAAGCACACAGAAAACACAGTTCACCGCCGGAATCCGACAGCGACCACCCCTGCAACTGTGCAGTTTGCGTAGTTGCCGGCGTGGTTGTTGTCGTGACGGGAATGCGGTGATTGCCTGGAGTCATGTTCACCGAGGCCCAGCTCTACTCGCCGGTGACGCGCGAGCGTGACGGCGATGTGACGGTGCATCTGAGCGATGACCACCCCGGCGTGCACGACGAGCACTACCGCGCGCGCCGCAACGCCATCGCCGCGCTCGCACTCGACTACTCCCCCGGCGCCCCCGTACCCCACATCGACTACACCGATGACGAGCAGCGGGTGTGGCGGATCGCCTCGGCCGAGCTGGCCCGCAAGCACGAGGTCTATGCCTGCCGTGAGGTCAGGGAGGCAGCAGGCAACCTCGCTCTCCCGCACGATCACATCCCGCAACTCGACGAGGTGTCACGGCTGCTCACCCCCCTGTCGGGCTTTCGGTACGTGCCCGCCGCCGGCCTCGTCCCGCTGCGCGAATTCTTCGGTTCCTTCGCCGAGCGCACCTTCCACTCCACCCAGTACATCCGCCATCATTCCGCCCCGCTGTACACCCCGGAACCCGACGCGATCCACGAGATCATCGGCCACGCCAACCAGATCGCCAGCCCGCGTTTCGCGGCGCTGTACGAGACGGTCGGCGCCGCGGTGGCGCGGCTGGAGACCGACAGCGCGCTGAAATTCCTCGCCGACGTCTTCTGGTTCTCGCTCGAGTTCGGCGTGGTCAGGGAGAACGACGAAATCCGTTGTTACGGCGCCGGACTGCTGTCGTCCTATGGCGAGATCGACGAATTCCGGCATGCCCGGCTCCGTCCGCTCGATGTCGCGGAGATGGGCACCATCGCCTACGACATCACCCATTACCAGCCGGTGCTGTTCTGTGCGGATTCGGTGGACCAGATCGTCGGCGTGCTCGGCGAATTCTTCGCGACCATGGATGACGAAACGCCGGCCAGGCTCGGTCACCCCACCCAGGCTGTTTCATAGCTATCTCCGAAAACGTTGCTACAGAACACAGTTCAACATTTTGTGTTTCTCACTTGTTGGGACCCGACACGCGCGACCGATGCGCGACTGTTACCTTCGACCCGTTCTTCGAGCTTTTTGAAAGGGTCGGGTAGACCGAAAATGACTGTGGACGCGACAGATACGCAGGCCGAGCAGAACCCGGAACCGGAAGCGCCCCTGTGGCTACAGGGCCGGGAAGCCGTGATCGCCGCCGCGGCGCCGGAGGAATGGCGCGGCAATGTTCCCGACTACGAACTGAGCCACGAGGTGATCCCGCGCGAGCGCAGCGTCGAGCACGCGCCCGGTTCGCTCGAGGCGATCGTCGAGGACCTGGTGAAGGTCTTCGAGATGGAGGTCTCGCACAAGGCCGACCCCGCGACGTGGCTGTCGGTGGTGGCCGACCAGTATCGCGGCCGGGTCAACGGCGGAGCGTGGCAGGACGCCGAGGAGTTCGCTCGTATCGGCAGCTACAACATCCTGATCGGCGACAACCCCTACTACGACGCCGAGAACGAGACCTTCGATTCCTCGCACCACATCTTCCACACCGCTTTCCCTGGCGGCTTCTTCTGGGAGGTCCAGGAAGTACTGTCGGGTCCGCCGTCGGTGAGCTTCCGCTGGCGGCACTGGGGCAAGTTCGAGGGCGAGTACAAGGGCCACCAGCCCACCGGTGAGCAGATCGAGATGTTCGGTGTGACCATCGCCCGCGTCAGCGAGGACCTGCGCATCCTCGAGCTGGAGCACTTCTACGACAACAACAAGCTGCTGGGCCCGCTGGCACACGGCTGCCCCGTGCAGCACGGCAAGCCGGAGTGATCAGGCCTTCTCCCCGAACGGCAGCCCTGCTTGCAGGAATGCCAGCGCGTCACTGACGTTGGTGACGTTCATCGGGGTGGCGGGCGCGATGGCGAGCATGGAGCCGATCATCGCGCCCGCGGCCACCCGCACTTCGAAGTCGTCGGCGGACCGGCCGGTGTAGTCGGCCAGCATCTGGGCGGCGAGTTCGATACTGCGCAGAAATTCCAGACCGATGGCCGAGCGCAGTTCCGGCACATGGAACAGCAACGCCTGGCGTTCCTGTTCGAAGGCGAGATCGGCGGGCGACATCCGGCCGAACACGGCCATGGTCGCGTTGCGGATGGCGGTGACCGGGTTCAGGCCGCGCGGGAGCGAGGCCATCTCCTCGATCATCACCGCATCCTGGTCGTCGGCGATGACCAGCTGTTCCTTGGTGGGGAAGTAGCGGAAGAAGGTGCTCGGGGATACCTCGGCCGCCGCCGCGATCTGCTCCACCGTGGTCTCGGTGTAGCCCTGTTCCCGGAACAGCCGGAACGCCTCGACCCTGATGGTTCGGCGGGTCCGCTCCTTCTTCCGCTCGCGCAGCGACATCTCAACCGACATGGATCGATTCTGCCGCATCCGCGTCGGTCGCCGGTGCCGTCTGTTGCCGTAGCCACAGCGCGGTGCCGAGTCCGGCGATCAGGCACACCGCCGCGCACAGCCCGAGCATGGTGTCCATGCCCGCCACGAAGGCCTGCTGGACCTGCGCCAGCATCGCCGGATCACCGGTCTCCCGCGCGACCGCCACACCCGCGTTGACACCGTCGGAGATCGGCGCGCGGTCGAGCGCGCCGAGGTCGGCCCGGTACCGGGTGGCCAGCACGGTACCGAGCACCGCGACGCCGATGGTGCCGCCCGCCTGCCGAAGGGCTTGCAGCAGTGCCGAACCCGAGCCCGAGCGTTGCGCGGTCAGCTCGCCCATCGCCAGACCGACCGCGGCGGGCATCACCATGCCCATCCCGGCGCCGAGCACCGTCGTCCACAGCGCCGTGAGCCAGTAGCCGCTCTCGACCGTGGTGAACGCGCCCAGTCCGAGGCCACTCGCGAGCACGAGCAGTCCGGCGGTGATCACCACCCGCACGCCCAGCCGGGGCAGCGCCACGTCGACCAGTCTGCTGCCGATCACGAGCCCACCGATCAAGGGCAGCAGCCGCAGCCCGCTGCCAAGCGCGTCGACGCCGAGCACGGCCTGGAAGTACTGCGGGACGGTGAAGAACATGCCGAACATGGCGAAGCTGACCAGGATCGAGATCGCGGTGCCCCAGCGGAAGCCGGGTGCGGCGAACAGCGCGAGGTCGATCAGCGGATGCTCGGTGCGGCGTTGCCACCACAGGAACACGGCCAGCGTCGCCGCCCCGGCCGCGACGACGAGCCAGCCGAGCAGGTCGCCCCAGCCGCGTTCGCCGATCCGGATGAAACCGTAGGTCAGCCCGAGCATGCCCGCCGCCGAGAGCAGCGCGCCGAGGAGATCGACGCGAAAAACGCTGTCACTGCGCGATTCCGGCACCAGTGTGGCCACGGCCAACGCTCCGATGACGACCAGCGGCACATTGATCAGGAACACCGAACCCCACCAGAAGTGCTGCAGCAGCCAGCCGCCGAGGATCGGGCCCAGCGGCAGGCCGATGGCGGTCGAGGTGACCCAGATCGTCAGCGCGCGTTGCCGCTCGGCGGGCTCGGTGAACAGCACCGGCAGCACCGACATCGACAGCGGCACCAGCGCGGCGGCGGCGACGCCGAGCACCACCCGCGCCACGATCAGCTGGCCGGCGGAGGCGGCGAACGCGCAGCCCACCGAGGCCACACCGAACAGCACCAGCGCGGCCAGCAGGATCTTCTTGCGTCCGTACCGGTCGCCGAGCGCGCCCGCGGGCAGCATCAGCGCGGCCAGTGCCAGCGTGTAAGCGCTGCTGAACCATTGCAGCGCAGCGGTATTCGCATCCAGGTCCACCGCGAGCGTCGGGATGGCGACCGTGAGCACGGTGACGTCGAGTCCGATGGTGAGCATCGCCACGGCAAGCGCGCCGAGCGCGAGCCAGCGGCGGGTGTCTTCCGTCCGCATATCTCCTCCAAAATGATAGCTACTACTTTTTGATAGTAACTCTCATTTGAGAGTTCATGTCAATACCCTGTCCAGTCCAGACCTGTCAGCTCGTGGACCGGCGAACGCGTCACCGCAGCGACTATTAGGCTGCGAGGCGATGAGGATTCGTGAAGTCGGCCTGCGCGCCGCATGCCTTCTCGGTGCTGCCGTCACCGTCACCGCACTCGCAGGCGCTCCCGCCTTCGCCGTCCCCGCCACCGACGGGCCACCGGTCGGCGGCTCGAGTACGACCACCACACCCCCGTTCACCACGCCGAACACCGACGACTGCCCACAGAAGACGCAGCCGCCCGCGCCGATCGACACCTCGGAGGTGCCTGCGCCCGGCGAGCCGACACCGACCCAGCTCCCCGTCCCCTCCCCCGCCATCGGCGGTCAGCGGATGGGCGATTGCGGCGTGCTCGTGCCCGACGGCGCACCCCCGGTGCCCGCCGAGATCTCGGCGACCGCGTGGATGGTCTCCGACCTCGACACCGGTCGCGTGCTCGCCGCCAAGGATCCGCACGGTCGCTACCGCCCCGCCAGCACCATCAAGGTCGCCCTGGCCATCGTCGCGCTGCGCAGCCTGGATCTGGACAAGGTCGTGGTCGGCACCCAGGCCGACGCCGATGTCGACGGCACCAGGGTCGGCATCGGACCCGGTGGCCGCTACACCAACCGCCAGCTCATGCAGGCCCTGATCATGTGCTCGGGCAACGACGCCGCGCACGCCATAGCCACCCAGCTCGGCGGCGACAAGGCGGCCGTGGCGAAGATGAACGAGGTGGCGAAGTCGTTGCGCGCGTTGGATACTCGCGCCGCAACCCCGTCCGGCCTCGACGGACCCGGCATGAGTACCTCGGCCTACGACCTGTCGGTGCTGTTCCGCGAGGCGATGAACATCCCGCTGTTCGCCGAACTGATCCACACCGAGCAGGTGGACTTCCCCGGATTCCCCGCCGACCCCAAGATCCCCGACGACAACTTTGACAAAGCAGACCACCCCGGCTTCCCGATCGCCAACGACAACCAGCTGCTCTACAACTACGCGGGCGCGATCGGCGGCAAGACCGGATTCACCGACGACGCCCGTCAAACCTTCGTCGCCGCCGCCGAACGCGACGGCCATCGCCTGGTCGTCACCCTGCTCAAGGCCGACGTGCGCCCGATCCGGCCCTGGGAGCAGGCCGCACGACTGCTGGACTACGGTTTCGCCCTCGACACCGACGCCAGGATCGGCAAGCTGCCCGAATCAGGCAGCGAGGCAGTGCAACCCAGCGTCCCCCTGGCGTCACCCCCACCGCGCGCCGACGGTACCCAGGCCGACCCGGTCCGACCGGCACACCAGGGCGCCCGCATCGCCACCCTGATCGGCGGCCCGGTGCTGATCCTCGTGCTGCTGCTCTGGGCGCGCAGGGCTTTCCGGCGCAGGCGCTGACACCGAAAGCCGGGCGCTACCGCCGTTTACCGGCCAGCATCAAGGCGAGCGCCGCCACAGCTCCCGCCCCGAAGTAGGCGGCGCCGGCGCCAGTCGACATCCCGTGCTCGACCACCCGAGGCCGGATGACCACCGCGTCCGGCGGCTCGACCGCGGCAGCACGCTCGTTGTCCGACGACGTCGCCGCCCACGCCGTCGCGAACAGCAGGATCCGATAGGACATGTAGCTGAAGACCATCAGGCCGATGATCGACCCGAACGTCGCCCCCACCGGGCTGGACAGCACCGTCCGCAGATAGATCGCAGCGATGATCTTGAAGATCTCGAAGGCCACCGCCGCCAGCACCGCCGCCCGCGCCGCGCTGCGCAACGACACCGGCTCGCGCGGCAGCCGCGCGATCATCCACGCGAACACCGCCCACGACGCGAGCAATCCGAGCGCGATGGAAACCAGCCGCAACACCAGACCCGCCCCGGGCAGATGATCCGCCCCCAGCAGCTCGAGCACCCCTTTGCCCAACCCGCTCGCCGAGACCGCCGACAAACCGAGCGACACCACGAAGGCCAAGCCGAGACCGATCAACGCACCGATATCCGACAGTTTGGCCAGCCACCACGGCTTGTCGGGGCTGTGACTGGCCCACTGCTCGGTGAGCGCGGCCCGCAGGTTGGCGATCCAGCCGAGCCCGGTATAGAGCCCGACCAGCAAGCCGATGACGCCGACCGTGCCGCGGGAATTGATCGCCTGTTCGATGAGGTCGTTGATCTGGGTGCCGAAGGAGCTGGGAATCTTCTCGACGACCTTGTCCTGCAACTCGGTCAGCAGGTCGGGGTGTCCGGCCAGAATGAAACCGGCCACCGAGAAAGCCACCATCAGCAGCGGAAACAGCGACAGCACAGTGAAATACGTGATGCCAGCCGCGAAGAAGTCACCGCGCTGGCTCTGGAACCGCCCACCGGCCCTGACCAGATGATCCAGCCAGGGCCTGCGCCCGATCTGCTTCTCGACGGCTGTCGAGATGTTGTCGATCAACTGCATGACACGCGCCCCTTCAGCGAAAACCTCAGGTGCGCAACGGGTCAGCGAGCGAGGAAGCCAACCCGGTCGTACACCTGAGCAAGTGTGTTGCCTGCGATCTCACGCGCCCGCTCGGCACCCGCGGCCAGAATCCGGTCCAGTTCTGCCTGATCGGACAGGTATTCCTGCACCTTCTTCTGCACGGGTGTCACGAATTCGACCAGCGCGTCGGCCACCTCGGCCTTGAGATCACCGTAGCCCTTACCCTCGAAATTCACCTCGAGGTCGACGATCGGGGTTTCGCGCAGCGAGCTCAGGATCACCAGCAGGTTGCTCACGCCCGCCTTGTTCTCCGGGTCGTAGCGGATCTCGCGTCCGGTGTCGGTGACCGCCGAACGCACCCGCTTGGCGGTGACCTTCGGGTCGTCGAGCAGGTTGATCAGCCCGGCGTCGCTGGAGGCCGACTTGCTCATCTTCGAGGTCGGGTCCTGCAGATCGAAGATCTTCGCGGTGCCCTTGACGATGTGGGGTTCCGGCACGACGAAGGTCTTCTTGTAGCGAGTGTTGAAGCGCTGGGCCAGGTTCCGGGTCAACTCGAGATGCTGACGCTGGTCCTCGCCGACCGGCACCTGGTGCGGGCGGTAGAGCAGGATGTCGGCGGCCATCAGCACCGGGTAGGTGAACAGGCCGACGGTCGCGTTCTCGGCGCCCTGCTTGACCGACTTGTCCTTGAACTGGGTCATCCGGCCCGCTTCACCGAAACCGGTGATGCAGCTCAACACCCATGACAGCTCGGCGTGCTCGGGCACCTGACTCTGCACGAACAGCGTGGACTTGGCGGGGTCGATGCCGAGCGCGAGCAGCTGGGCGGCGGCGGACTTGGTGCGCGCCCGCAGCGCCTTGGGATCCTGGCTGACGGTGATCGCGTGCATATCCGGAATGAAGTACAGCGCGTCGTACTCGTCCTGCATCGTCACCCAGTACTGCAGCGCACCCAGGTAGTTGCCGAGGTGGAAGGAGTCGCTGGTGGGCTGGATGCCCGACAGCACCCGCTGCTTACGTTCGGCCGTCTCGGCCGGGGCAGGACTGGACATGCCCCCGATCTTTCCATGGCACTCAAGCGGAATTTCGCTGCACCCAGTTGCGCGGATCGACACCGGGCATGCTCGGGTGGCCCGTCTTGACCATGCGCTGTTCGCGACGGGCGAGTAGCTGATAGGACGGGGCGCTGGGCCCAGCGAGCGTGCCCGCCAGAACCCGGGGCGCCAGCGGCGGGACGACATGGGCGGTGCGGATGCTGCGGCACAGCGCGCGGTGGGCCAGTTCGTCGGAGATCCCCCACTCGATGCCGTACATCTGCCGGATCCGCGGCGGAAGACTGCCCTGGACCAGCAGATACAGCGCGGTCCCGACCTGTTCGGCCGGTGGGCGCAGCCGGTACGCCTTGCGGTGGCCCGCGAGATAGGAGCCGACCAGTTCGGCCTCATCGGTGAGGAACAGTTCGGTCGAGTTCAGATAGCTGTCGAAGTAGCGACGGAAGGCCGGGTAGTCGGCGGGTGCGGCGTCGCGCGGCATGCCGAACAGTTCGCCCCACCGGACGTAGTCCTGGTAGAGGTCTTCGCGCTCGGTGGCCGTGAGTTCGCGGACGAGGCGGTCGTACATCACCTCGGCCGAATCGAAGGTGAAGGCCATGGTCATGAACATCAGGTGCGGATCGTGGGCCGCGTAGGCGGTGCCGGCCGGATGGTGGGCGCCCGCGTCTTCGGGCAGGGTGCCGACCACCGCGTCGTGCTTGCGCCGGGTGAAGGCCAGCGCGCGATCGGCCTCGGCCAAGCTGCCGAGGAACACCGCTTCGAACAGGGCTCCGGTGATGGCCAGGCGGGTGTAGGGGGTTTCCCGATGCGCGGTGTGTTCACTGGTGCCGACGAACAGCAGCGGATGCACCGCGCCGATCACCAGCGCCCGCACGCCGTAGGTGAGACCGACCGCGCGCTTGCTCATCACCCGCCGGATCATCGAATCGTCGGCGAAATATCCGGGTTCGCCCTGCCGTGTGGCCATGTTGCGCCTCCTCGTCGAGTGCATCTGGCAATAGAATCCTCCAGAATTGATATTCTGGCAAGAGTCTCTACCAAAACAGCGCGAGTGGACGGCAGCACGCACAATGGACGCTGTGGCAGCACAACGGACATACGGTGGCGTTTCGGCGCAGGATCGGCAATCCCAGCGGCGGACCGCACTGCTGGACGCGGCGCTGGATCTGGTCGCCGCCGATGCCAAACTCACCGTCGCCGGCCTCTGTGCGCGCGCGGGCCTGAACGAGCGGTACTACTACGAGAGTTTCGACAAGCGCGACGACGTCCTGGAAGCCCTGCTCGACCGCATCGCCGACGAACTCACCGCGGCGATCGCGACCGCACTGGCCACCGCGCCCGCCGACAGCCGCGTCCAGGCCCACGCCGCGATCGACGCGGGCATCTCGGTGCTCACCGACGACCCGCGCAAGGCCAGGGCCGCGCTGATCGCCGGGATGGCCACCCCGGAGCTTCGCGCCCGTACTGCCAGGACGGTGCGGGCGTTCGCCCGGCTGGTCGCCGCCGAGGGCACCGGCTTCTACGGCGGCGACGTCCCACAGAACCTGGTCGACTTCCGGGCGATCTACCTGGTCGGCGGCCTGACCCAGACCCTCACGACCTGGCTCGCGGGAGACCTCGATCTCACCCGCGAGGAACTGATCGACCAGATCACCGACGTTTTCGTCCTGCTCGGCGACGACCTCGCCGGTCGTTACCGCTGAACGATCCCGCTACAG
Source organism: Nocardia sp. NPDC057272 (assembly GCF_042668615.1). Taxonomy (NCBI): domain Bacteria; kingdom Bacillati; phylum Actinomycetota; class Actinomycetes; order Mycobacteriales; family Nocardiaceae; genus Nocardia; species Nocardia sp. NPDC057272. Next base: position 30,327 of record NZ_JBHUYK010000032.1, read on the forward strand.
GGGGAAGCACGCGCCGGTGCACGGCTCCGACGACCCGTTGCTCAGCCAGCCGATCAGGCGCCAGAACTGGATGTCCACGTTTTGCACCGAGCCGGTACCGGAACCGCTGTCCGCGATCTGCGCACCGTTCGCAGGCTGGGACGGAAGGGGCACGCACACATCGAGCATGACGCCGTCGCATTCCGCGGCGGAACCGCTCGACAGCGCGCGCAGCAGGTTGCCGACCAGGTCGCTCGATCCCGGGGACGCCTCGGCGACCAGCTGAATCTTCGCCTGCGCGGTGTCGGCGCCCGCCACGGCATCAGCTGTCGCCGGACCGGTGGCCGCCGCGATGATCGCGCCGAAAATACTCGCGCTCAACAGTATTCGCTTCATCAGGTTCTCCTTGCCGGCAGCCTCGGGTGGCCGCACGGCGAAGACAGTAAGCGGACTGATCAGACTGCGACAGACACCAATAGCAGTGGCATCGAAACCCGGGCACCGGTGCGCCGATCCAGCGGACCGTCGTCCACCGTGGACGCGGATTCGCGTCAGTCGGTCAGTCCGACCGCGCCGAAGGTGTCCGCGTCGCCTTGCAGAACCACGCGGAACACGACATCGCGGCGCGCCCAATAGGCAGCGCAGTCGCGCATGGTGGCGTCGAACCAGGCGCGTTCGGCGGGTTGCTCGCCGAGCATGTCGTCAGCGGTACGGATCACCGCGACATAGCCCGGGGCGTCGCCCACGAAATCGTCGAGGTCGCGCAGGCATTCGTCGAAGGCGTCCTTGTTGGCGCCGAAGTAGTACGGGAACTGGAAGGCGGCGGCGAACTCGTCGAACAGCTCTGCCATGGTGCGCATCTTGGTGCCGCGCAGTTCGCGCACGCGGTAGTCGGCGGGGGCGTCGTAGCGGACGCCGCTGAACTGGTTGGCGTCCACCGGCAGCGCACCGAGCACCGGCGGCGTGGTCGCGGCCGGTGCTTCGGGGGTGGGGCGAGCAAGGAACTGCGACAGCGTCATTCGCGGAGTCATCAGCGCATCCTCGTGAAGGTTTCGTAGTGGTCGCCGGTGTACCAGGCCGAACCGTCGCTGCCGGTGACGATACGTTCGGCGTCGCGACCGCGATTGCGCTGCTTGGGATTCACATCCCACTCCTGGTATTTCACCGGATTGCCCGCCGAATCCTTGGGCGGCAGTTTGGTTCCCCGGTTCATGAACTGCTCGCCGCCCTTGGTGCCCTGCGCGTTGGCCGAACCGGGCCAACGCCCCGCGTCGATCTCGACGAGGGTGACATAGGCACGGTCGGGCACACCCGCGGTCTTGGTGACCGGCGAGGCCGACGAATTCCCGGCGGGCGGACCAGGCTTCGGCGCGGACGCGGTGGTGGTGATCCCGGCGACGGCACGCGTGGTCGACGTGACGGTGGTGCTGTCGCTACCGCGACCGCCGAACACGGTGAGGCCGATGGCCGCCAGGACTAGGACGAGCCCACCGAGCAGGCTGAGAGTCTTGCGTGAGAGTTTCATCGATACTGGACAGTAACGGGCGCGTGGTCGGACCACCGCTGGTCGTAGGCGTCAGCCCGTTCGACGACGGCCTGCTTGGCGCGACCGGTCAGCTCACCGAGGGCCAGCTGGTAATCGATGCGCCAGCCGGAGTCGTTGTCGAAGGCGCGGCCGCGGTAGGACCACCAGCTGTAGGGGCCGGCGACGTCGGGATGCAGGGCGCGCACCACGTCGACGTAGCCCGCGGCGAGCAGTTCGGCGATCCAGGCGCGCTCCTCGGGCAGGAAGCCCGCCGACTTCTGGTTGCCCTTCCAGTTCTTCAGGTCGACCTCGGCGGGGGCGATGTTCCAGTCGCCGCTCACCACGAACTCGCCGGTGCGCGACTTCAGGTACGCGCCGAGCTCGGCCATGAACCGGTACTTCTCGTCCTGCTTGGGGGTGTTCTCCTCCCCCGAGTGCACGTAGACGCTCGCCACGGTGACGTCGTCGAAATCGGCTTCGATATAGCGGCCCGACGCCGCGAACTCGGTGCTGCCGAACCCGACGCGCACGGCATCGGGCGCGCGCCGCGACAGGATTCCCACGCCCGCGCGACCCTTGGATTCCGGCTCGGCATGGGAGAGCACCCAACCCGTGTCGAGCGCGGGGGCCAACGCCGTCGCGGTCTGCGCATCGGTCGCCCTGGTCTCCTGTAGGCAGACGATGTCGGCTTCGGTCGCCGCCAACCAGGCTGTCATGCCCTTGGTCGAAGCGGCACGGACCCCGTTAACGTTCACAGTCGAGAGGATTATCGGCACCGTACGACCGTACAATGCAGGCAGGGATGCTCCCCCGGACACCGTCGTCCAGGAAGGGGTGATGACGATGACGTCACGCACCGCCAAGTCCACCGCCCGCCCCACGCCCGTCGCGGCGTTGCACATCGGGTCCGGCGACCCGGTCTTGCTTTTGCACGGATTCCTGCTGTCGCCACACTGCTGGGAGCAGGTCGCGCAGCGGATGTCGGCACATTGCGAGGTGTACGCGCCCGCGTTCGCCGGGCACTGGGGTGGTCCGAAGGTCGAAGGGTGGGCACTGGATGTGTACGCCCTGGCCGATCAGATCGAGGACCAGCTCGACGAGCTGGGCTGGCGAACCTGTCACATCGCGGGCAATTCGCTCGGTGGCTGGGTGGGACTCGAGCTCGCTCGACGCGGCCGGGCTCGCACGCTCACCACGATCGCCGCGGCGGGGGGTTGGGCGTCGCCGTCGCTGAGCCAGGTCAGGGTCGGCATCAAGTTCACGTCGATGATTCCCTTCATCGAGATCGGCAAGCGCCTCGGCGGTGTGGCGATCAACAACCCACTGGTGCAGCAGGTGGCCGCATTGCTGGTCACCAAGCACACCGGCGCCGTCGCCCGCCGCGACCTCGCGACCACGCTCACCGCGGTCCTGCACTGTGACGCGATGATCCCGCTGATCCTCGGCAGCCTGCGGGCGCCGGGCATGGACGACCTGGGTGAGCTGAGCACCCCGGTGCGGATGCTGCTCGCCGAGTACGACCGGATCATCCCCAACAGCGTGTACGCCACCCACTACCTGCGCGAACTGCCCGAGTCGGCGGATCGGATCCTGGTGCACGGGGTGGGGCATGTGCCGATGCTGGAGGCGCCGGACCGGATCGCCACGCTGATCGCCGAGCACATCTACGCCAGCCGCGGACACCTGCGCGCCGTGTGACGAGATCCCGGCCGCGACAACACTGTTCGCGGCCGGGGCCGGTTCACTTCCCGAGCAGACCCTTCGCGATGTGGGTCACCTGGATCTCGTTGCTGCCCGCGTAGATCATCAGCGACTTCGCGTCACGGGCCAGCTGCTCGACCCGGTATTCGCTCATATAGCCGTTGCCGCCGAACAACTGCACGGCCTCCATCGCCACCTCGGTGGCGGCCTCGGAGCAGTACAGCTTCATCGCCGAGGCCTCGGCGAGGCTCGGTGGCTTGCCCGCGCGAGCGCGCTCGAGCACGTTGAACACCATGTTCTGCACATTGATTCGCGCCACTTCCATCTTGGCCAGCTTGAGCTGGATCAGCTGGAAGCGCCCGATCTCCTGCCCCCACAACGTGCGATTGCGCGCGTAATCGACACAGAGCCGGTGACATTCGTCGATCACGCCCAGCGCCATGAACCCGACGCCGATCCGCTCGGCGGTGAAACTGGCTCTGGCGCTTTCTCTTCCGTCACCGCCCTGGTGTTCCTCGGTCTCGCCGAGCAGCCGGTCCTTGCCGAGCCGGACATTGTCGAAGAACAACTCGCCGGTGGGTGAGGAGTGCAGGCCCATCTTCTTGAACGGCTTGCCCTGGGTGAGGCCTTCCATGCCCTTGTCGAGCACGAACGTGAGCACCTTGCGGTCGCGTTTGCCGGCGCCGTCACCCTCGTCGAGCTTGGCGTAGACGATCATCACGTCGGCGCACGGCCCGTTGGTGATGAAGGTCTTCTGGCCGTTGAGGATGTAGTCCTCACCGTCGCGTTCGACGCGAGTCTTCATGCCGCCGAACGCGTCCGAGCCGGAATCGGGTTCGGTGATCGCCCAGGACGCCACCTTGCGCAGGGTGACGATGTCGGCCAGCCAGCGCTGCTTCTGCGCGAGGGTGCCCCTCGACATGATGGTGGTGGCGCCGAGGCCGATGCTCACGCCGAGGGCGGACACCAGACCCATACAGACGCCGGACAATTCACTGATCAGCACCGCCATCATCGACTGCTGATCGCCGAACGGGCTGCCCGGCTTCTTGCCACCTTCGCTCGGACCCGCCGCTTCCTTGGCGAGCATCTTCGCGACGGCGTCCTCGCCCATCGCATCGATCCCGAACTGGCTGAACAGCTTGCGCAGGATCGGATACGGCAGCATCTCACCGCTGTCGAGGGCATCGAGGTTCGGCCGGACCTCCTTGTCGATGAACGCCCGCACGGCGTCGCGGATCATCAGATCGGTCTCGGACCATTCGAACACTGCCGTCTCCTGACGCTCGCTCCGTCCAAAAACATACACGCGTGCTTGTTTTTGCGGAGCCGTTTCGGTGACCCCGGTCACCATCTGCCCGCGTAACAGCGGCGTAACGGATCGGAAAATTCGCGTCTACATCTATGCAGGACCGTCTGTGAGTCGCCGGTTACGTGCGGCAGCGGATGAAGGAGAGAGGGAAATGGCCGGAGCAGATACTGCCGCCAAAGAAACACTCGAGGACTACACGCTGCGTTTCGCCCCGCGGAGCTACCGCAAATGGAGCCCCGCCGTCGTCGGCATCTCCGCACTCGGCGGCATCGCCTACCTCGCCGATTTCGCGATCGGCGCGAATATCGGCATCGCCCACGGCACCGGAAACGCCCTGATCGGCATCGGTATCTTCGCCGTGGTCGTGATGCTCACCGGATTTCCGCTCGCCTATTACGCGGCTCGCTACAACATCGATCTCGACCTGATCACGCGCGGCAGCGGATTCGGCTACTACGGCTCCGTGATCACCAATATCGTGTTCGCGTCGTTCACTTTCATCTTCTTCGCGCTCGAAGGTTCGATCATGGCGCAGGGCCTGTTATTAGGCCTCGGAATTCCGCTGTGGCTCGGCTATCTCGCCTCCACGATCATCATCTTCCCGCTGGTCATCTACGGGATGAACACCCTGGCCAAACTCCAGGTGTGGACCACGCCCCTGTGGCTGCTGCTGATGGTGGCGCCGTTCGGCTTCCTGCTGGTGCGCCACCCCGATTCGGTGGGTTCGTTCTTCGCCTACGGCGGCGAGAACGGTGAGGGCGTGAGCGTGTCGGGCGCGCTGCTGGCCGCCGGTGTGTGCCTGTCGCTGATCGCCCAGATCGCCGAGCAGATCGACTACCTGCGCTTCATGCCGCCGCGTACTCCGGAGAACCGGGCCAAGTGGTGGGGCTGGATGCTGCTCGCCGGTCCCGGCTGGGTGCTGTTCGGCGCGGCCAAGCAGGTTGTCGGCCTGTTCCTCGCGGTGTACCTGATCGCGAACCTGCCCGCCGCGCAGGGCATCGCCAACCAGCCGGTGCACCAGTTCCTGGAGATCTACAAGGACATGGTGCCGGGGTGGCTGGCCATGACGCTGGCCGTGGTGCTGGTGGTCATCAGCCAGGTCAAGATCAACGTGACCAACGCCTACTCAGGCTCGCTGGCCTGGACCAACTCCTACACCCGTGTCACCAAGACCTACCCGGGTCGGCTGGTGTTCCTGGTGGTCAACCTCGCCGTCGCACTGGTGCTGATGGAAGCGAACATGTTCGACTTCCTCAACAACATCCTCGGCTTCTACGCCAACTGCGGCATCGCCTGGATCGTCACCGTGGCCACCGATATCGCGGTGAACAAGTACCTGCTGAAGATCTCGCCGAAGGTGCCGGAGTTCCGGCGCGGCATGCTCTACGACTTCAACCCGGTGGGTCTGGTCGGCTTCGGGCTGTCGGCGGTGCTGTCGATCATGACCTTCTTCGGCCTGTTCGGTGAGCTGCTGAAGCCGTACTCGCCGCTGGTCGCGGTGCTGGTCGCCTTTATCGCGACCCCCCTCACCGCGATCGCCACCAAGGGCAAGTATTATCTGCGACGCGCCGACGACGGCATCGAGGCGCCGATGTTCGACGAACACGGCAACCCGTCGGGCGACCTGCTCACGTGCCACGTCACCGGCATGGACTTCGAGCGCCCGGACATGATCGCCTCGGCGGTGCCGGGTCCCGAGGGCGAGATCCAGTACATCAGCTCGCTGGCGCTGTCCACGGACAAGGACGGCAGGCACCTGCTCCCCAGGCAGTGATATCGGAGCGCTGGCGCGCTCGCGTTCGCGGCCCCTTGTGTCCCGTCGATCAGGCACCGTTGCTTGCTCCTTCGTCGCCTACGCAACGGCACCTGATCGACGGGACGGCCGCGAACCGCCGCTGCGCGGCGGCCCCTCCTCGAGGTCGGGGGTGCGGGGCTGGTTTCAGATCAATCTTCGGACAACCGGCAGCGGCAGGACGCGCAGCGCGAAGCCCAGTGGCACCCATGGCCAGCCGGGCACATAGGCGTTGGCCCGGCGCTTCTCGATCGCGGCGACCATGGCGTGCACGCCGGTTTCGGTGTCCACCATGAACTTCGGCTGATGCTTGACGCGATCGTTCATCTCCGAGCGGATGTAGCCGGGATAGATCACCGAGACGTCCACGCCCGGAATCGCCTCCGCGCGAACGCCTTCGGCCAGCGCCGCGACGCCCGCTTTGGTCGCCGCGTAGGTGGTGAGCGTCTTGGGCATGCCGCGCAGGCCGGAAATCGAGGAGATCATCACCAGGTGACCGCGACCCTGCGCGCGGAAGATCTTCAACGCCGCCTCACTCTGGGCCAGGGCGGCAAGGAAGTTCACCACCGCGGTCTCGCGATTGGCCTTGTGATGGCCGGTGCCCAGCGGCGCGCCCTTACCCAGGCCCGCGTTGACGATCACGCGGTCGACGGTGCCGAATTCCTCGGCGAACTCGTCGAAGACGGTGAACACCGCTGTGTCATCGGTGACATCGAGTTGCTTCACCGACACGACACGGTCGGGGTGCTCGGCGAGGATCTGCGTACGCAGTTCGTCGAGACGCTCGGTCCGGCGAGCACACAGGCCCAGGTCGTACCCGAGCGCGGCGAACTGGCGCGCCATCTCGGCGCCGAGCCCGGAGCTGGCGCCGGTGATCAGGATGGTGCCCCGGCTCACGACAGCGCCGGGGTTCGTCGGGGGGTGATTCGCGATTCCATGTGCCCACGCTAGCCACCACGCGGCACGGAGGTCGAGGATCGGCGACTACGTTCGCCTGGCCGATGCGCCACAGCACCGCGGTGACGCACTCCTTCGCGCGTGCGAGGGCTGCGGTGCCGCGGTGCTGTCGGCGGAGTTTCAGCGGGCTGCGACCAGTCTGGCGGCGTTGGCGGCGGCGTCGTCGCCCGCTTCGTTGGCGGCCAGCTCCGCGTGGACCCGGTCGTAGTAGCGGTTGATCTCGGCGTTGGTGGTCTCCTCGTTCCAGCCGAGCAGCGGTGCGATCAGGCGGGCGACTTCCGGTGCGGCGGCGAGACCGCGATCGGGAACTTCGATCGAGATCCGGGTGCGGCGGGTGAGGATGTCGTCGAGATGCAGGGCGCCCTCGTGGGTGACGGCGTAGACGATCTCGGCGGCGATGTAGTCCGAGGCGCCCGGAATCGGGTGGCGCAGGGCGGGGTCGGCGGCGATGAGGCCGAAGATATCGGTGCTCAGGGAGCCGTAGCGGCCCAGCAGGTGCTCGACCACGTCGACGGGCAGTCGCTGTGACACCGACAGGTCGGTCACCTCGGCGAGCATGTCGAAGTAGCCTGCCGCGCCGACGATCGGCAACTGCGCGGTAGCGGAGGCGGGGATCTCCCCGCCGAGGCGCGCGGCGGCGGCGTCGACGACATCGGCGGCCATCACCCGGTAGGTCGTGTACTTGCCGCCCGCGATCACGAACAGGCCCGGCGCGGGTTCGGCGACGGCGTGTTCGCGCGAGAGCTTCGCGGTCTCCTTCGTGGCGCCGGTCATCAGCGGCCGAAGGCCGGCGTAGGTGCCGACGATGTCTGCCCTGGTCAGCGGCTCACGCAGCAGCGCGTTGACGTGGTCGAGAATGTATTGCACGTCGGCGGCGGTGGCCGTCGGGTGGTTCTTGTCCAGCGCCCATTCGGTGTCGGTGGTGCCGATGATCCAGTGTTCGGCCCACGGGATGACGAACAGGACCGACTTCTCGGTGCGCATGATCATGCCGGTGTGCAGGTTCAGCCGGTCGCGCGGCACGAGGATGTGCACGCCCTTCGACATCTGGACGTGGAACGGGAAGTCCACGCCGGTCATCTTGATCATGTCGTCGGTCCAGACGCCGGTCGCGCTGATCACGGTACGGGCCCGAATGGTGTGTGTCAGACCGGTTTCCAGGTCTTCGACCCGCGCACCGACGACCTTCTCCCCGTCACGTTCCAGCCCGATCACCTTGGTGCGGGTCAGCACCGTGGCGCCGTTCTCGGCGGCGGTCCTGGCGATCATCATCGTGTGGCGGGCGTCGTCGACCTGGGCGTCGTAGTAGCGGATGGCGCCGGTCAGCGCGTCGTCACGCAGCGCGGGCGCGAGTTCCAGTGCGCCGGAACGGGTCAGGTGCTTGTGCATCGGAACGGTACGCGCGCCACCGAGCGTGTCGTAGAGGGCGATGCCGGCGCCGATGTAGGCGCGCTCCCACACCCGGTGCTGGAGCGGGAACAGGAACGGCACCGGGTGCACCAGATGCGGCGCGAGCGTATTCAGCAACAGCCCACGCTCTTTGAGCGCCTCGCGCACCAACGCGAAGTCCATCTGCTCCAGGTAGCGCAGGCCGCCGTGGATGAGCTTGGAGGAACGGCTAGAGGTGCCCGCCGCGAAATCGCGTGCCTCGACCAGGGTTACGGACAGGCCGCGCGAGGCGGCGTCGAGTGCGGCGCCGGCGCCGGTGACGCCACCACCGATGACCAGGACATCGACCTCGGCGGTGTCGAGCGTGCCGACAGCCTGCTCACGGTAGGTGGGGTCCAGTTGCACAGACACGATGATCTCCTTCTCGAAAGTATCGGGGGTGACTCAGATTTCGGCCCAGTCGAGGGTGCGTTCGACGGCCTTGAGCCAGCGGCGGTAGCCGTGTTCGCGTTGCTCCGCGGACCAGGAGGGGTACCAGCGGACGTCTTCGGACCAGTTGTCGAGCAGTTCGCCGGTGCCGCTCCAGAAGCCCACAGCAAGTCCGGCTGCGTAGGCGGCGCCGAGCGCGGTGGTCTCGGCGACGACCGGGCGCGAGACCGGGACGCCGAGCAGGTCGGCCTGGATCTGCATGGCCAGCTGGTTCACAGTGACGCCGCCGTCCACCCGCAGCGTCGCCAGTCGGACACCGGCGTCGCGCTGCATGGCCTCGACCACGTCGCGGGTCTGGTAGGCGATGGATTCCAGGGTGGCCCTCGCCAGGTGGGCGTTGTTGCTGTAGCGCGACAGGCCGACGACCGCGCCGCGGGCATCGGGTCGCCAGTACGGCGCGAACAGTCCGGAGAAGGCCGGCACGAAGTACACGCCGCCGGAATCGGCCACCTGCCCGGCGAGGTCTTCGATCTGCGCCGCACCCGCGATGATGCCCATCTGGTCGCGCAACCACTGCACCGCCGACCCGGTGACGGCGATCGACCCCTCCAGCGCGTAGGCGGGCTTGTCGTCGCCGAACTGATAGGCGACGGTGGTGATCAAGCCGTGGTTCGAGCGCACGATCTCCGTGCCGGTGTTGAGCATCAGGAAATTGCCTGTGCCATAGGTGTTCTTGGCCTCGCCGGGCTGGAAACACACCTGCCCGACGCCGGCGGCCTGCTGATCGCCGAGCACGCCCGCGATGGGCACCGAGCCTTTGAACGGGCCGTCGGGCTTCGTCGTCCCGAACAGTCGCGGGTTCGCCGACGGCGCGATGGTGGGCAGCATGGCGCGCGGGATGCCGAAGATCGCGAGGAGGTCGTCGTCCCAGTCGAGGGTTTCGAGATCCATCAGCATGGTGCGCGAGGCATTGGTCGGGTCGGTGACGTGCACGCCGCCGGTGAGGTTCCAGATCAGCCAGCTGTCGAGGGTGCCGAACAGGGCGTCACCGCGCTCGGCATCGGCGCGCACGCCCGCGATGTTGTCCAGGATCCACTTCAGCTTGCCGCCGGAGAAGTACGGCGCGGGCGGCAGGCCGGTCTTCTCGCGGATGAGCGCGCTGTGCCCGGCGGCGTCGAGGTCGGCGATGATGCGGTCGGTGCGGGTGTCCTGCCAGACGATGGCGTTGCCGTAGGGGCGGCCGGTGTGGCGGTTCCAGACCACGGTGGTCTCTCGCTGGTTGGTCACGCCGATGGCGGCGAGGTCGTCGGCCGTGAGATCGGCGAGCGAGAGGGCGGTCTTGACGACGGTGCGGGTGCGTTCCCAGATCTCGTCCGGATTGTGTTCGACCCAGCCGGGGCGCGGCATGATCTGCGAGTGTTCGAGCTGGTGGCGGGCGACCACGGTGCCCTTGTGGTCGAAAACCATGAATCGCGTCGACGTCGTGCCCTGGTCGATCGCGCCCACGTACCGGTTCATCTTCTCGCCTTCCCGGACCTCGTCGTCGAGTCCGCCGATCGGGCACCTGTGCCCGAAACCCACGCTAGGAACGCGGGCACGCGGGCACCACAAGCACCGTTCGACAATGCTGAACGGTGGTAGGTTCGGGCCCATGCCTGGCCCGATCCAGTCGATCGAACGCGCCGCCGCCGTGCTGCGGTTGCTGGCGCGTGGACCGGGGCCACTGGGTGTCGGCGAGATCGCGACCGCGCTCGACCTGGCCAAACCCACCGCGCACGGCATCCTGCGGACGCTGCTCGGGGTCGGGTTCGTCGACCAGGACGCGCTCACCGGCAAGTACCTGCTCGGCCCCGCGATCGGCGAGCTCGGAACCGATCGGCTCGACGTGAACGAGTTGCGCTCACGGGCGATCCACCGGGCCGACGCGCTGGCCTCCCGTTCCGGGGAATCGGTGCGCATCGCCGTGGCGCGCGATACCGGAATCACGGTGATCCACCACGTCTTCCGGCCCGACAACAGCGAGCAGGCGCTGGCGGTGGGCGAAGTACTTCCCGCCCACGCGACCGCGCTGGGCAAGGTGCTGCTCGCTTACGACGCCGCGGCGCAAGCCGGTGCGCTCCAGGGTTTCACCCACCGGACGATCACCGAACGCGACGCGCTCGACCGGGTGATCGCCGAGGTTCGCCGACGGGGCTGGGCGGACGAAGTCGACGAGCACCGCTCGGGCGAAGCGGGGATCGCCGCGCCCATTCGGGCCAGAGGCGGCCTCGTCGTCGCGGCCATCGGCATCACCGGGCCGACGGATCGGCTGTGCGACAACCGGTTACAGGTGCGCGCGGCCGCGATCGAGCAGGTTCGCGCCGCCGCTCTCGCCGTGCACCGCGACCTGACGGCAGCGCGATGAACCGGGCCGGTACTTTCGCGAGCGCCACCTCCACCGACCGATACTCCGCGGCCGACAACGAGAGCAGACGACGATGACCCCACGCTTCGTGCTCGCCATCGATCAGGGCACCACCTCGAGCCGGTGCATCGTCTTCGATCAGCACGCCCGGCTGGCAGGCATGGCACAGCGGACCCATCGCCAGCACTATCCCAAGTCGGGGTGGGTGGAGCAGGACGCGCTCGAGATCTGGCGGACGGTGGAGCGGATCGTGCCCGCGGCACTGCGCGATGCCGGGATCACTGTCGACCAGGTGGCCGCGATCGGCATCGCCAATCAGCGCGAGACCACCGTGGTGTGGGATCGGCGCACCGGGCTGCCGGTGCGGCTGGCCATCGTCTGGCAGGACGTGCGCACCGAAGAGCTGGTCGAGCAGCTGAAGGAATTGCCCGGGGCACAGCGTATTCCCGAGTTGAGCGGGCTCCCGTTGGCCACCTACTTCGCCGCACCACGCCTGCGCTGGCTCCTCGACAATGTCGACGGTCTTCGCGCAAGAGCCGAACGCGGCGACGTTCTCTTCGGCACCATGGAATCCTGGCTCATCTGGAACCTGACCGGCGGCGCCGAACACGTCACCGACGTGACCAACGCGGGACGCACCCTGCTGATGAACCTCGCCACCCGCCAGTGGGACGCGGAACTGCTGCGGTTCTTCGACATTCCGCCCGCCATGCTGCCCCGCATCGAACCGTCGACGGGCGATTTCGGCACCGCCCGCACCGTCGTCCCCGGCGTCCGGATCGGCGCGGCCCTCGGCGACCAGCACGCGGCGCTGTTCGGCCAAACCTGCTTCGCCCCTGGCGAAACCGAATGCACCTACGGCACCGGCGGCTTCCTCATGATGAACACCGGCACCGAACTGATCCGCTCCCGGCACGGCCTGCTCACCACCATCGGCTACCAGGTCGGCGCCGAACCGGTCTACGCCCTCGAAGGGCCCATCGCGGTCACCGGATCTCTCGTCCAGTGGCTGCGCGATATCGTCGGCCTGATCGCCACCGCACCCGAGATCGAAACTCTCGCAAGCACAGTCGACGACAACGGCGGCTGCTACCTGGTCCCCGCCTTCTCCGGCCTCTACGCCCCGCACTGGCGCAGCGATGCCCGTGGCCTGCTCATCGGCCTGACCTCCTACGTCACCAAGGGCCACCTGGCCCGCGCCGTCCTGGAGGCCACCGCCTGGCAGACCCGCGACGTGGTCGAAGCCATGAACGCCGACGCCGGCCTCCAGGCGAAGTCCCTGCGGGTAGCAGGCGGCATGGCCTCCAACAACCTGCTCATGCAGATCATCGCCGACGTCCTCGACACACCGGTCATGCGCCCGCTGGTCACCGAAACAGTCTCCCTCGGCGCCGCCTACGCAGCGGGTCTGGCCGTCGGCTACTGGCCCGATCTCCAAGGCCTACGCCGCAATTGGAAGGTCGCCGCCCAATGGATACCGTCGCCGGACCGTCGAATCCGCGAGGAAGAATACGAACGCTGGCAACGAGCCGTCCAACTCAGCGTCGGCTGGGCCCGGCCCGCCAACTAGACCACTGAGGTAGGGACGGTCGCGCGTCAGCCGAAGAGTTCGTCGGTACGAGTGGCGGTGACCGCCTGCGTCAACCATGCGTCGAGCTGGTCGAGATCGGTACACGCGGCGAGCAGCGCGCGCTGCGCGGCGGACAGCTCGAGCCCGCGGGCAGTCAGCACGGTGAGCACCGCGTGCGCAGCAGTCTCGGCGACCTTCGCGTCCACCTCCGCGAGGCCCTCCTCTCGCCCCTTAGCCATGTACTTGGTAGCGATGCGGCCGCGATATTGAGGCGAGCTCTCCATCAGTTCCTCCAAGCGTCGGCTTGCGGCGACGGTCAACGCGTCGTCGACCAGATCAAGATACATTTTGGCATGTTCATCGTCGGTTTTCATCAGCCCGGCCAGGAACGCGGCAAGGACTTCCTCCATATGCGGACCTGCGCCGTGGGCGATCGCCGACAGCGTCGCGCGCTCGGGGCACTTTCCGGCCTCGACCGGATCGGTGACGACCGGGAAACGGTCCGGGCCCAGCACCAGCGGTTGGATGACCGATCCGACTGTATCGAGCTCGATCGGCTGCTCGGCCCACTTCGCGACTGCTCTGCTGGGCGTCACCACCAACAGCACTACCGGGCAACACAGCCGCGATCGCAGGGTGGTCAGGTAGACCGGCCATTTCCAGCGACGCACGTCCGCCTTGGACAACTGCACCTCGACGCACACACCGAGTACCGGGATGTCCCGATCGTCGTGGGTGCTGAGGGCCAAGTCACCGCGGAACTCCTTGGGCCCGACGTCAGTGAAGTCGCACGGCTCAGCCCGCATCTGCGACAAGCCGGGCAGCGGGATCCTGAACTCCTCAGCCAGCAACGACGGGGCGAGCAGGAGATCCGTGCGGAACAGGTCAAGCAAACCCTCGTGCAGGTGGCTCGGCATGTGGGCAACGTAGGACGAGGTGCGCAAGGGCACCAATCGGTTACGGCGTGTTACGCGCCGACCGGCGTTGCAGGAAAACCGTGAGGGTGAACAGGAGGACACCGGCGACGGCCAGCAGGGCGCCGACCACGGCCGGGGCGGTGTAGCCGAGGCCCGCGGCGATGACGAGGCCGCCGAGCCAGGCGCCCGCGGCGTTGGCCATGTTCAAGGCGGCGTGGTTGAGGGCGGCGGCGAGGGTTTGGGCGTCGGCGGCTACGTCCATGAGGCGGGTTTGGAGGCCGGGGGCCAGGGCCGCGCCCGAGGCGCCGACGAGGAAGGCGCCGATCGCGGCGGTGACGGGGTTGTGCGCCGCCAGGACGAATCCGGCCAGGATCACGACCATCGCGATCATGGCGACGAAGATCGAGCGGTCGACGCCACGGTCGGCGAGGATGCCGCCGCCGATATTGCCCACGATCATGCCGAGACCGAACAGCGCCAGCACGATCGGCACCGCGCCGATGGGCATGCCCGCGACATCGGTCATGGTGGTGGCGATGTAGGTGTAGACCGCGAACATGCCGCCGAAGCCGATCGCGCCCACAGCCAGGGTGAGCAGCACCTGCGGGCGTCGCAGCGCACCGAGTTCGGTCATCGGGTTGGTGATCTTCATGCTGGTCAGCGCGGGGACATAGCGCCACAGCGCGGCCACCGTCGCCACGCCGATCACGGCGACGACCACATAGGCGTCACGCCAGCCCAGGTGCTGACCGAGCCAGGTCGCGCCCGGCACCCCGATCACATTCGCCACGCTGAGCCCGAGCATCACCGCGGCCACGGCCTTGGCTCGCTGCCCCACGGGTGCGAGCGTGGCGGCGGCCAGCGAGGCGACGCCGAAGTACGCGCCGTGCGGCAGACCGGACACGAACCGCGCGAGCACGAGCGTGCCGAAGGTCGGCGCGAGCACGGTCCCGATATTGCCGATGGTGAACGCGACCATCAACACGATCAGCAACTTCTTGCGCGCCACCCGCGCGCACAACGCGGCGATCAACGGCGCACCGACCACGACGCCCAGCGCGTACGCCGACACCGCGTGCCCGGCCGACGGCTCGGAGATATCGAAGGCCCGCGCGATATCGGGCAGCAACCCCATGGTCACGAACTCGGTGGTCCCGATCCCGAATCCACCCAGCGCCAACGCGAGCATCGCCGGGACATGCCAGCTGGTGCGTGGCACATCGAGGCGATCGGGGGCTGCAGTGGAAGAAGTCACGCTTCCATGCAACGGCCACGACTACCCTTTAGCTACCCGAAACGAGCGTGAGTTACCCCACCGTGGGAACAACCGCCGGGTACGGACGCAAAAGCGCTCGCATCGGATTCGATGCGAGCGCTTTCTTACAGCCGTGCGGGTTCGCGGTCGCGAACCGGGGCTACATCACTTCAGAGCACGAGCCAGGTTGACGTCCAGCGCGCCGAGGAATTCCTCGGTGCTCAGGTAACCCTGGTCGCCGCCGACGAGCGCGGCGAGGTCCTTCGTCATCTGGCCACCCTCGACGGTCTTGATGACCACGTCCTCGAGCGCCTGCGCGAAGCCGATCACCTCGGGGGTGTTGTCCAGCTTGCCGCGGTGTTCGAGACCACGGGTCCAGGCGAAGATCGACGCGATCGGGTTGGTCGAGGTCGGCTTGCCCTGCTGGTGCTGGCGGTAGTGCCGGGTGACCGTGCCGTGCGCGGCCTCGGCCTCACAGGTCTTGCCGTCCGGGGTGAGCAGCACCGAGGTCATCAGGCCGAGCGAGCCGAAGCCCTGGGCCACGGTGTCGGACTGCACGTCGCCGTCGTAGTTCTTGCAGGCCCAGACGTAGCCGCCCTCCCATTTCATGGAGGAGGCGACCATGTCGTCGATCAGGCGGTGCTCGTAGGTGAGGCCCGCCGCGTCGAACTCGGCCTTGAACTCGGCGTCGAAGACTTCCTGGAAGGTGTCTTTGAACATGCCGTCGTAAGCCTTGAGGATGGTGTTCTTCGTGGAGAGGTACACCGGGTAGTTCTGCTGCAGGCCGTAGTTGAACGAGGCCCGCGCGAAGTCCTCGATGGACTTCTTGAAGTTGTACATACCCATGACGACGCCGCCGTCCTCGGGCATCTTCACGACCTCGTGGACGATCGGCTCGCTGCCGTCTTCCGGGGTGAAGGTCAGCGTGACGGTGCCCGCCTCGTAGACCTTGAAGTCGGTGGCGCGGTACTGGTCGCCGAAGGCGTGACGGCCGATGATGATCGGCTTGGTCCAGCCGGGCACCAGGCGGGGCACGTTGGAGATGATGATCGGCGCGCGGAAGATGGTGCCACCCAGGATGTTACGGATGGTGCCGTTGGGCGAGCGCCACATCTTCTTGAGGCCGAACTCTTTCACCCGCGCTTCGTCGGGGGTGATGGTGGCGCATTTCACGCCGACGCCGTACTTCTTGATGGCATTGGCCGCGTCGACGGTGACCTGGTCGTCTGTCTTGTCGCGGTACTCGATGCCGAGGTCGTAGTACTCGAGATTCACGTCGAGATAGGGATGGATCAGCTTGTCCTTGATGAACTGCCAGATGATCCGGGTCATCTCGTCGCCGTCGAGTTCTACAACGGTGCCTTCAACCTTGATCTTGGACATGGATCTTCGTGTCCTCCTCGGTGGGTGCCCTTATTGCACGGCTAGGCGAACACGCTTGTGAGCGGACCCCAGCAGTTCCAACAGACAACGTATATGCCCCGCGTTGTCTGCGGGACGTGTGGTGCAAACAAGACGAGCGTACTGCTGTCCCCCACCTCACCGCGATGGGAGGGCCCGCTGTGCGGGACTCCTCGAAGCTACTCCGCTCCGGCCGCACGTCGGCACCCGATCGGGCCTTGACCGGCTACTGAGTAGTAACACGGCGGGGCCCGCGCACCGAGAACGGTGGCGCGGGCCCGGTTCACCAGGTCAGACCGCGATCGGTACCGCGGCCGCGTGTTCGTCGCCTTCGATCAGGTTCTCCGGCTTGTCGCGGACCATCACCGCGATCACCACGGCGGCGGCGAGGAAGAAGCCGGCGCCGATATAGAACGCGACGTCGTAGCTGTAGATCGAGGCGCGTTCGATCAGGTGGTCGACGGTCGGGTTGTCGGTGACGTAGTTCTCGGCGGCCTGCACCGACAGCGTGGTCAGCAGGGCGGTGCCGACGGCGCCGCCGACCTGCTGGGCGGCATTGAGCAGGGCGCTGGCGACGCCGGAGTCCTCGGCGTCGACCTGATGCAGCGCGACGGCCTGCATCCCGACGAACAGCGGGCCCATCCCGAGCGCCATCAGCAGCTGCGCGGGCAGCACGCTCAGTGCGTACCCGTCGCCGTAACTCAGTTGCGCCAGCCACAGCAGTCCGACGACACCGAGCAGCGCGCCGACCACCATGAGCGGACGCGGCCCGAACTTGGGCATCAACGAACTGGTGATGCCCGCCGCGATCCCGATGCCCACGGGGAACGGCAGGAACGCGATGCCGGCCTTCAGCGGCGAATAACCCAGGGTGTTCTGGTAGTAGAAGCTCAGGAACAAGAACATCGCGAACATCGCGATCGGGATCAGCAGCGCGGCCAGCAGGGCGCCGCCCCGATTGATCTCACCCGGAATGCGCAGTGGCAACAGCGGATTCGCCGAGCGCGCCTCGATGAAAACGAACGCGATGAGCAAGGCGAAGCCCGCCCCGAGCAGGCCGAGCGTGCTGCCAGCCAGCCAACCGTGTTCGGCGGCGCGACTGAATCCGTAGACGATCGACACCAAGCCGAATGTCACGGTGACGGCGCCGGGCAGGTCGTAGCCGCCGGTTCTCGGCACCGGGATATCGCGCGCGATCACCGCCACCGCACCGGCTACCGCGATGAGCGCGATCGGCGTGTTCATCAGCAGCGTCCATCGCCACGACGCGAACTCGGTGAGCGCGCCGCCGACGATCAGCCCGAACGCGATGCCACCGGCGGTGATGCCGGCGAAGACCGCGAACGCGCGGGCCCGCTCCTGCACATCGGTGAAGATCACCGACAGCAGCGACAAGGCCGCGGGGGCGAGCAGCGCGGCGAACGCACCCTGTAGACCTCGGCCGATGAACAACTGCGGCCCGGTCTGCGCGAGCCCGGCCAGCGCCGAGGCGGCGGCGAAGCCGACCAGGCCGACCAGGAAGATCCGGCGGCGGCCCAGGTAGTCGGCCATCCGTCCGCCGAGCAGCAGTAGGCCGCCGAAGATGAGCGTGTACGCGGTGAGCGCCCACTGTTTGTCGCCATCGCTGATCCCCAGGTCGCGCTGGGCATAGGGCAGGGCGATCGTGATCACGGTGGCGTCGAGCACCACCATCAGCTGGGCGGCGGAGAGCACGACCAACGCCCACCACCGCATCGAATTCTGTTGTTGATCAACATGTTTCGTCATTATCTCGGTGCCGGTCACCAGGACTCCTCGTCGCTCGATTGGCGTGGACCAATCCTGGCACTGCAAGACAATTGACGTCAAGAGAAAAATGTCTGAATGCGCCAATTGGCCTACTTGGACAGATAGAGCCGCCGACACGGTAGGCTGAGGGAATGCTGGACTCGACCACTCCGATCAGCGCCGACCGGACGACCGAACCGGCTGCCGGCGCGCCGCTGGGCCTGCGCGAGCGCAAGAAGCTCCAGACCAAGGCCGCGATCGTGGCGGTCGGACTCGACCTGTGCGACAGCCAAGGGTTCGACGCGACGACGGTCGAGCAGATCGCCGCGGGTGCCGATGTGTCCCCACGCACCGTCAACCGGTACTTCGCGCTCAAGGAAGACATCGTGCTGGCCCCGATCGACGACTTCGGGGTCTCCGTCGCCGTCGCGCTGCGCTCCCAGCCGAACACCGGCAACGAACTCCAGGCACTGTGTGGCGCCTACCTGACGGTGGTCCAGGCCGAGGCGGACGCGGACGGCATCCGGTTCATCCGCCAATTCCTGCAGATGCAGCGCATCATGCGCACCAGCCAGTCGGTCAACGCGCGCGCGCTGGAATACGCGGAGAAGAAGAACGTCGCGGTGTGCACCGAGCTCGCGCAACGGATGGGCACGTCACCGGACGACTTCACGGTGAAGCTGGTGGCCGGGATCTGGCAGATGCTGTGCCACCTCTCCGTCGCCGACACCGAACAAGCCTTGCTGAGTGGGTCACCGGCGGTAGCTGTCCGGGTCACTCGGGACGCCGTGCTGCGCGCCTACCACGGCTTGCGGCAGGTCTGTGGCGCACCGGTGGACGACACGCCAGGCTTCGGCACACCGTCCAACGAGTGATCTTCGGCGGGAAATGCGGGGGAAGTTTCCGCCCGCGGGAGATCTCCGGTTAACATGACGGCAAGGTCATGAGTACCAGCGCCAAGCCCCGGCTCGCTGGTCGGCAACCCTCCAGCTGCGGTGGGGTGCTCCGGGTGATGACCGGGCTCTCGAAAGTCGAGAGCAAGCGCGCACTGCAGGAGGCCCCCATGTGTTGTTGCCAGTCGATCCGACCCAGTTGACGAGATCCCCCGGCTGACACCCATTTGGAGCACGACATGACTGACTCTTCCCTGCCCGAGAACTGGTCCTTCGAGACCAAGCAGGTCCACGCGGGCCAGGCCCCCGACGCGAGCACCAACGCGCGGGCCCTGCCGATCTACCAGACCACCTCCTACACCTTCCGCGACACCGATCACGCCGCCGCGCTGTTCGGTCTCGCCGAGCCGGGCAACATCTACACCCGGATCATGAACCCCACCCAGGACGCGGTGGAGCAGCGCGTGGCCGCGCTCGAAGGTGGCGTCGCGGCGCTGCTGCTGGCCTCGGGCCAGGCCGCGGAGACCTACGCGATCCTGAACCTGGCGAGCGCGGGCGACCACATCGTGTCCAGCCCGCACCTCTACGGCGGCACCTACAACCTCTTCCACTACTCGCTGCCCAAGCTGGGCATCACGGTCTCGTTCGTCGAGGATCCCGATGACCTCGCGCAGTGGGAAGCCGCGATCCAGCCGAACACCAAGGCGTTCTACGGCGAGACCATCGCCAACCCGAGCAGCGCGGTGTTCGACATTCCCGGTATCGCCGGTGTCGCGCACGCGAACGGCCTTCCGCTGATCGTGGACAACACCGTCGCGACCCCCTACCTGATCCAGCCGCTGGCCCACGGCGCCGACATCGTCGTGCATTCGGCGACGAAGTACCTGGGTGGTCACGGTGCGGCCGTGGCGGGCGTGATCGTCGACGGCGGCACCTTCGACTGGACCGTGCGCGACGCCGACGGCAACGCGCGCTTCCCCGGCTTCACCGAGCCCGACCCCAGCTACCACGGTGCGGTATTCGCCGATCTGGGCGCGCCCGCGTTCGCGCTGAAGGCTCGCGTGCAGTTGCTGCGCGATCTGGGTGCCGCGGTCTCGCCGTTCAACGCGTTCCTCATCGCCCAGGGCATCGAGACGCTGAGCCTGCGGGTCGAACGGCATGTCAGCAATGCCGAGGCGGTCGCGAAGTTCGTCGCCGAGCAGCCGGGCGTCGACGCGGTGTTCTACGCGGGCCTCGAGTCCTCGCCCTGGCACGCGCGAGCCAAAGAGCTGGCGCCGAAGGGAGCGGGCGCGATCGTGGCCTTCGAGCTGGCCGGCGGTGTCGATGCGGGCAAGAAGTTCGTGGACGCGCTCAGCCTGCACAGCCATGTAGCTAACATCGGTGATGTGCGTTCACTCGTGATTCACCCGGCGTCGACCACGCACTCGCAGTTGACGCCCGACGAGCAGCTGGCGGCCGGCGTCACTCCCGGCCTGGTCAGGCTCGCGGTGGGCATCGAGGGAATCGACGACATTCTGGCCGATCTGCGGGCCGGGTTCGCGGCGGCGACGACGTGACTGTGAGCACCGAATCGCCGATCGCCCGACCCGGAACCGGGGTGGCCCTGCTGCCACCGCCGGACGGGCGCGTCGGCGTGGTCGCCATCGGGGATGTGGCGCTGGAGAACGGCGCCGTCGTCCCCGATGTGCGGCTGGCGGTGCAACGCTGGGGCGAGCTCTCGCCCACGCTGGACAATGTGGTGCTCGTCGAACACGCGCTCACCGGCGACTCCCATGTCGTCGGTGGGCCCGACGGGGCGCCCGGCTGGTGGGAGGGCATGGTCGGGCCCGGCGCGCCGATCGACACCGACGAGTGGTGTGTGATCGCGACCAACGTGCTGGGCGGCTGCAAGGGCAGCACCGGCCCGTCCTCGCTCGCCTCCGACGGAAAGCCTTGGGGCGCACGGTTTCCCGAGCTGACCATCCGTGACCAGGTAAAGGCCGAAGCGCAGTTGTTCGAGGTGCTCGGGATCGAGCGGCTCGGCGCTGTCGTCGGCGGCTCGATGGGTGGCATGCGGGTGCTCGAGTGGATCATCGGCCTGCCCGAGCGGGTCAGCGCCGCGCTCGTGCTGGCCGTGGGCGCCCGCGCCACCGCCGATCAGATCGGTACCCAGACCACCCAGATGGCCGTCATCGCGGCCGATCCCGACTGGCAGGGCGGCAACTATCACGGCACCGGCCGCGCGCCGATGACCGGCATGGGACTGGCCCGGCGCATCGCGCACCTGACCTACCGCACCGAGGGCGAACTCGACCACCGCTTCACCAACAAGCCCCAGGGCGACGAAGACCCATGGACCGGTGGGCGCTACGCGGTACAGAGCTATCTCGAGCACCAGGCCGACAAGCTGGTCCAGCGGTTCGATCCGGCCACCTACGTGCTGCTCAGCGAGGCCATGAACCGCCACGATGTGGGTCGCGGGCGCGGCGGTATCGCTGCCGCGCTGGCCTCGACATCGGTGCCGTGCGTGGTCGGCGGAGTCGACTCGGATCGCCTGTACCCCTTGCACACCCAGGCCGAGCTGGCCGAAGGGCTGCCGGGCTGCGCGGGTCTGGAGATCGTGCATTCACGCGACGGGCACGACGGGTTCCTCACCGAGGCGGCCGCGGTGTCGAAGCTGCTCACCGAGACAATGCGCTTGGCGCGGGAGAACCGCTGAGCCGTCAGGGTCCGGTCAGCAGGGTGACGATCGAGCGAACGTAGGCCTGAAGCCGTTCGCGCGGATACTCTTCCGGCTCGCTGACGGCCAGCCTGCCGAGCATTTCGGCGACGGTCAGGGTCGAGTTCGCGAGCAGTTCGGCATCCATGCCCGACCAGCGCGGTGACAGCGAAATGCCCATGCGGACAAGAGATTCCGCGCGCGCCAGGATATCGGCCCGCGACGTGCGAAGAGCCGCGCGGTATTCGCCGGGGGCGCTCGCGGGCGTGGCGAGGATCAGCCGCCAGCGCGTCGGATTCGCCAGTGCCACACCGACGAACGCTTCCACCGTCGACGAGGCGACGGCGACCGGATCGGCGCCGAGCAGGTCGTCGGGCAGCGTGTCGGCGATCTGTTCCAGTCCGCGTTCACTTTCGCGTTCCAGCAGCGCTTCGACCAGTTCGGCGCGGGTTTTGAACACGGTGTAGAGCACCGGTTTTCCGACCCCGGCCTCCTGCGCGACCGCCTCCATGCTCAACTCGTGCAGTTCCACCCGGCCCAGCACGGCGAACGCGGCGTCGAGCAGTTGCGCCCGGCGTTCCTGCGGCGGCAGCCGCGGGGCATAGCGGCGCCGCGGTCGTCGGTCCTGCGTCGCGGTCACACGCCCACCTGCCTTTCTCTCCCTGGACGATACCCCGCGGCCGACTTGTCAGCGCAATTCCTACGCAGCCGTTGTATTCATCACACACCATTGCTACGGTGGTGTTGTATTCACTTGCAAAGGAGCACGTGCAATGGCCTTCGACCCCACTTCCCTGCGCCGCGACGACTACGGCTTCTTCGGACCCGACTCCCCCAGCTGGAAGGTCTGGGCGTCGCCGACCGCCCTGATCGGATTCCAGCGCGCGGTCGCCCTGGAACACTTCGATCCGTTCCTCACCGCCGCCGTCGCCGATTCGCAGGGGATCTACAGCAACCCACGCACGCGGCTCGACCACACCCTGCTGTACTTCGTGCTCGTCGCGGTCGGCGATGGCCGCACCGCCATCCAGGCCGCCGAGCACCTGATGAAGGTGCACGCGCCGATGACGGGCATCGAACCGATCAGCGGCAAGCGCTACAGCGCCAACAGCCCGGAAACCCAGCTGTGGATCCACATCACCGGCTGGCACTCGGTGCTCAAAGCCTATGAGATGTACGGACCCGGCCCGCTGAGCCCCGAGGAGGAGCGGCGCTTCTGGGCCGAATGCGCGATCGCCGCCGAATTGCAGACCTGCAAGCCCGCGGACGTCCCGCGCTCGCGCGAGGAGGTGCGTGCCTACTACGAGCGAGTCCGGCCGCAGCTGTGCGTCACCGAGCGCGCCATCGAAGGCATGCACTATCTGATGTGGACGCCGCCGAGCAAAGGCTGGGGATACGCGATCGGGAGCAGGCTGCTCTCGCTGGCCAGCATCCCGACGCTGCCGATGTGGATGCGCAGGCTCGGCCGGTACCGGGTGCCCCGCGTGGTCGACCTCGCGGTGCGGATTCCCGCGAAGGTGATCGCCTGGGTCGCCGCCCGGCGCGACAACTGGGTGATCGTCAAGGCTGCCCCGTTCATCGCCCCGATGACCGGGCAGGTCTTCGCCGCGCACGCCGCCGCGCCGGTGCCGGTCGACCCGGTGACGATCACGCCCGAACGGGCGCGCGCCCTGTACGGCAGCCAGGGGCATCGCAGCCTCTGGGAACCGAAAGTCCCCGAAACCGCCTGAACGACACCACATCCGGGGGTGTCGAGGCCGGCCACGTCAACGATGCCGTGGTCGGCCTTCGTCGTCAGCTGACGCCGAGGGTGTTGATCGTGGCGGCCAGGAAGACGATGGCGCTGCCGAGCGCGGTGAGCGCGGCCACGTCGAACGGGCGGCTGCGCACGGCGAGCAACCCCACCTGCACGGTCGGCAGGCACAGCCGGAACGCGGCGGCCACCAGGGCGGCGCTGCCGAAGATCAGCGCGCCGCGGCGCCACCGATCCCACGCGACGAAGCCGACCGCGATCACGATCAGCGCGGTCACCACGGTCATCGGCAGATGACTGCGCAGGTACTGCTCCCCCGCGCTCAACCGCGCGACCCGGTGCTTGCCGGTCGTCTCCGCCTCGTTCACGAGCCCGATTGTTCCAGATACCGCCTGCGCGCGGACGGGGTGGCGCATGACAGAGTGGTCCGCTGTGCTGCACCTGATCTTTCACGAGCCCGTGATTCCGCCCAATACCGGCAACGCGATCCGGTTGGCCGCGGGGACCGGCTGCGCGCTACACCTGATCGAACCGCTCGGATTCGACCTCTCGGAGTCCAAGCTGCGCCGGGCCGGACTGGACTACCACGACCTCGCGGTGGTGACCGTGCATCCCGACCTGGCGACGGCGTTCGCGGCGATCCGGCCCGGCCGCGTGTTCGCCTTCACCACCCAGGCCACCACGCGTTTCACCGATATCGCCTATCGAGACGACGACGCGCTGCTGTTCGGCACCGAGCCCACCGGTCTGCCCGCGGAAGTACTGGCCGATCCGCAGATCACCGAGCAGGTGCGCATTCCGATGCTGCCGGGTCGACGGTCGATGAACCTGTCGAACGCGGCGGCGGTGTCGGTGTACGAGGCCTGGCGGCAGCTGGGATTTCCGGGCGCGGTCTGACTCAGTCGATATCGAACCGCTTGAACCGTGAGGTGGCGCCGGCGGTCAGCCGGACGGCGGACTTGGCTACGCCGAAATGATCGGCGAGTAGTTCGATGGCGGCCTTGTTGGCCTTGCCCTCGACGGCCGGGGCGCGGACATAGAGGGTGAGGGTGCCGTCTTCGGCGGTTTCGACGAGTGGGCCTTTACGGCTGTTCGGTTTGATCGTCGCCCGCACTGTGGGCACCGGGGGTCTCCTTCCCGGATGCTGCCGATTCGGGTGCGCCGGATGCGTTGACCTCGGATGCGGTGGCCGGCGGTGCGGTGGGCACCGCAGCGGTGGGCACATGCGCTCCGGTGCGACGGCGCCTGCGCAGCAATCGCAGTGCGGCATACAGCAATCCGCCGATCACCGCGAGGAAGCCCAGCCACGGCACGGCCTTGCCGACGAAGACGATCGCGTCCTGCAACCAGTCGATCAGCGAGTGCCAGCCCGAGACGATGCCGTCCCAGAAGTTGTCCGGATCGCCGGGGGCGTTCTTGTCGTCGGCGGTGAGGGTGATGGTGAGCGTCGACAGCGCGACCTGATCGTCGAGGCTGCGTTTCTGCGCGGTGAGGCTGTCGAGCTCGCCCTGCCTGCTCGACAGCGCCTCCTCCGCGGCGATCAGGTCGGCGGTGTTGGTGGCGCTCGTGATCAGCGCTTTGAGCCGGTCGACGGAGGCTTGCAGGGCGCGGATGCGAGCGTCGAGGTCCTGCCACTGCATGGTGACATCGTCGCGGTTGGTGCTGACCCGGGTCACCGTGCCGACCCCACCGAGCCCGGTGATGAAGGCATCGGTCTTGTCGGCGGGCACCCGCACACTGAGCACGGCCCGAGCGGCCCGCTCGTCGGTACCGGGCTGTTCGGTGCGGCTGTCGATCCGGCCGTCGACGGCGCGGACCTGCTCGGTGACGGTCGCCGCGGCGGCGATCGGATCCCCCGAGGTGACATCCACCGACCCGGTGATCACCTCTTTCCGGTTCGTCTGATCCGTCGGCGCCGGACTGTCCTGCTGCGGGGCGCCCTCCCGGAACCCGGGCGCCACTGCGGGAGCGGGCCCGCCCATGACGGTGGGCGAGGACGCCTTACCGGCATGGTCCTCGCTCTCGTCATCGCCGCACCCGACCAGGAACACGAGTCCGAGCAACGCGATCATCACCACGGCAAGCTTGCGCATGTTCGCAGCGTAGTGCGTCAGCGGACCCCCGGCTGGCGTTCAACTCGGCGGACACATCGCTACTGCGTGCACACCCTGGGCCGGGTAGCCCCCTGGATGTCTCTCCCCAAAGGGGCCCGCCCCGATCTGGACTGACCGGAGGGTGCGACGAAGGAGTGCCCGGAGGGAGGGAAGATCGGGGCCTCCATGGCCCCGCTCGAGCGCGCCAGCGCTCCAAAAACTCAGCGGAAGTCGCGGGAGCGGGCCACGATGGTCAGGTCGAGGTGTTCGAGGTGGTCGGCGACGACGCTGGCGGCGCCCTCGGCGTTTTGGATGCGGCCGCGGATGAGCAGGGCGGTGGCGTTCTGGGCGAGGCGGCGGTAGCGGGTCCACAGGCCGACCGAGCAGACGACGTTGACCATGCCGGTCTCGTCTTCGAGGTTGAGGAAGGTGACGCCCGCGGCGGTGGCGGGGCGCTGACGGTGGGTGACGGCGCCCGCCACCAGGATGCGGGCGCCGTCCTCGACCAGCAGGAGATCGCACGCGGGAACCACACCGAGTGAATTCAGATGGGCCCGAAGGAATTCGGTGGGATAGGAGTCGGGCGAGATGCCGGTGGCCCAGACATCAGCGGCGGCGAGTTCGAGCGCGCTCATGCCGGGCAGGGACGGAGCGACGGTGGCGGGACCCGTGCCGGGTAGGCGATCGGGACGTTCCACGGCCGCCGCACCCGCTGCCCACAACGCCGCCCTGCGCACGCTGCTACCGCGCGATTCCCGTTGCGCAACCAGCTGATCCGGCACAGCATCTGGACCCCGCACAGCCGTGACCCCACCGCGACCGGCGCCCGAGCTGAGCCTGTTCGGTGGTGCGACGCGGCCGTTCACGGAGTCGCCGTGGCGCGGTTCGGTGTCGACCAGGACGTCCAGCGCCCCTGCGGTGGCGAGCGATTCCGATTGGGCGACAGTGAGTTCCACGCGACCGGTGAGGTCGAGCATCGAGGCGAAGGGGCCGTGTTCGGCACGGGCGGCGACGATGCGCTCGGCGAGGTCGGTGCCGATGTGCCGCACACCAGACAGGCCGAGCCGGATCTCGGTGCCCGCGTTCTCGAGGGTGGGCTCGGCGCGGCTGGCGTTGATGTCGGGGCCGTGCACGCGCACCCCGTGCCGGCGGGCGTCGGCGACCAGCGACTGCGGCGAGTAGAAACCCATCGGCTGCGCACGCAACAGCCCGGCACAGAACGCCGCCGGATGGTGCAGCTTGAACCACGACGAATAGAACACGATCGAGGCGAAACTCTGTGAATGGCTCTCGGGGAAACCGAAATTGGCGAAGGCGTAGAGCTTCTCGTAGATGCGGTCGGCGAGATCGCCGGTGATGCCGTGCAGGTCCCGCATGCCCTGGTAGAGGCGGTCCTTCAACTGTTCCATCTTCTCCGGCGAGCGTTTGGAACCCATGGCACGGCGCAGCTGGTCGGCTTCGGCGGCACTGAAACCGGCGACGTCGATGGCCATCTGCATCAACTGTTCCTGGAACAACGGAATGCCGAGGGTGCGGGCGAGTGAGTTCTCCAGCGCGGGATGATCGCAGACCGGCGCCTCCTTGCCGTTGCGCCTGCGGATGTAGGGGTGCACCGAACCACCCTGGATGGGTCCCGGGCGGATCAGCGCCACCTCCACCACCAGGTCGTAGAAGGTGCGCGGCTTCAGCCTGGGCAATGTGGCCATCTGCGCGCGCGACTCCACCTGGAACACCCCGATCGAGTCAGCACGCGAGAGCATCTCGTAGACACCGGCTTCGGTGAGATCGAGCGCGTGCAATTCGACCTGCTCGCCTTTGTGCTCGCGCACCAGGTCGATCATGTAGTGCAGCGCCGAGAGCATGCCGAGGCCGAGCAGGTCGAACTTCACCAAACCGACCGCGGCGCAGTCGTCTTTGTCCCACTGCAACACACTGCGCCCGGCCATCCGCGCCCACTCCACCGGACACACGTCGGCGATCGGCCGATCACAGATCACCATGCCGCCGGAGTGGATCCCCAGATGCCGTGGCAGACCGTCGAGTTCGCCCGCGAGCTCGAGCACCGCGTCCGGTATATCGGTGCCGGTCTCCGCGGCCACCCCGGACCAGCGGCTCACCTGTTTGCTCCACGCATCCTGCTGCCCCGGTGAAAAGCCCAGTGCGCGTGCGGCATCGCGCACCGAGGACTTGCCGCGGTAGGTGATCACATTCGCCACCTGGGCGGCGTAGTCGCGACCGTACTTGGCGTAGACGTGCTGGATGGCCTCCTCGCGGCGGTCGGATTCGATGTCGACATCGATATCGGGTGGTCCGTCACGTTCGGGCGAGAGGAACCGCTCGAACAGCAGCTGGTTGGCGACGGGGTCGACATTGGTGATGCCGATGGCGTAGCAGACCGCGGAGTTGGCGGCCGAGCCTCGGCCCTGACACAGGATGTCGCTCTTCTTGCAGAACTCGACGATGTCGTGCACCACCAGGAAATAGCCGGGGAACTCCATCTTCTCGATCACCGCGAGCTCGTGCTCGAGCTGCCGGTACGCCCGCGGGTTCCGCTCCGGCGGCCCGTAGCGCTCGGCGGCGCCACGCAGGGCGAGCTCGCGCAGCCACGAGTTCTCGTCATGGTCGGCGGGCACGTCGAACGGGGGGAGCTTCGGGGCGATCAACCCCAGGTCGAACGCGCATTCGCGAGCCAGCACCGCCGCGTTCGCCACCGCGTGCGGGTAGTCGGCGAACAGGTGCGCCATCTCCGCACCCGAACGCAGGTGCGCGCCGCCGGTGGGCGCGAGCCAGCCCGCCATCTCGTCGAGACTGCTCCTGGCGCGGATCGCGGCCAGCGCCATCGCCCGGCGACGCTGCGCCGGAGACGCGAAATGCGCACCGGTGGTGGCGAGTACGGGCACATCGAGCCGGTCGGCCAGCGCGATCAGCAGCGCGTTGCGCTCGTCATCGGTGGCGATGCCGTGATGGGTGAGCTCCACGCTCACCCGATCGGCGCCGAATCGTTCGAGCAGATCCCGCAGGGCCGCTTCGGCTTTCGGTAGCCGGATATCGCCACCGCGCAGATCGTGTTCGAGCGCGGTGCGCAGGTGGCCTTTCCGGCAGCCGGTGAGGATATGCCAGTGCCCGCCCGCCGCCGCCGCGAGCGTGTCGAGGTCATAGCGCAGCACGCCCTTCTCCCCCGCGGCCATGTGCGCCGTCGCCATCTCCCGGGAGAGCCGCCGGTAACCCTCCTGCCCCCTGGCGAGAACCAGCAGATGCGGACCGAGCGGATCGGGAGATCCGGTGCGCGGCACCGAGTCCGGCGCGTTCACGTGCCCGTGTTCGACCGCATCCGCGACAGGAGTTCGCAACCCGCCCCGAGGGACAGAACGGCGCCGGACCGCATCCCCTCGGCCCGGCGCCGCCTCCGCATCGGTTCCCAGTGACAGTTCGGCACCGAAAACCGTTGGCATTCCCCATTCCCTGGCCGCCTCGGCGAACCGGACGGTCCCGTAGAACCCGTTGTGGTCGGTGAGCGCGAGCGCTTCCAGACCGAGCCGTACCGCCTCCTCCACCAGCTCCTCCGGCTGACTCGCCCCGTCGAGGAAGCTGTAGGCGGAGTGGGTGTGCAGCTCCGCGTAGGGCACCGTCGGGCCGGTCGGCCGGTCGAGCCCGGCGGCGTGGTACTCGCCGCGTTTGCGTGACCAGGCCGGACTGTCGCCGCCGTCGCCCGGGTGCATGTCTTGCGCGGGCCTGCCGCTCGGCTTGCCCGAGAGCACCCGCTCCAGTTCCGACCAGGTCGGCGGACCGTTGCTCCAGCCCATGCACCCGCTCCTCTCACGACCCCCGCATCACCGCACCCTTTCCCCTTGGCGGACTACTCAATTCGCGGGCAAGCGCTCCATCGACCGCGATTCCAGCGCCGCCTCCACATGGCTCAGCCCGGTGCGGATCACCGCGCCGTAGGCATCGTTGGCGAGCACGTCCAGGTGCCCGCGCGCGATGGCCAATTGCATCCGCGCCATCTCGAAGTCACCGACGCGGCGATGACTGTCGGCCAGGTTCAGATACAGCGAGGGCAGAAACCCGCGCAGCCCCTCATCGAGCGGGATGCCCGGCCCGAACACCGCGGCCAGCGCCCGCTGGTCCCACAGCAACGCACCCTCCGGCAACTCCTGCACATCCGCCAGGTGATGTGCCACCACGCAGCGATGCAACGGGTCGCCGCCTTCCCCTATCTCACTCCACAGCCTGGTCAGCGCCGCGCGCGCCGCATCAGGGTCGCCACCGCCGAGCCGCACCGCGGCATAGATGTCCGCCATCCGATCGTCCGCCATGTGCATCAGTATCGCACATACGTTCGAATATTGGCGAGAGGCATTCGAACATATTTTCGAGTTTCCCGGCGATCCTGGCCCTCGAACTTACTTTGGAGTAAGTTCGAGGCAACGAGCTGCAAAGGAGCAGTGATGTCTCAGGTTTCTCCAGGTGAACGCGGCCGCAAGCGGCGCGATCTCACCGGCAGGCATGTCGTGATCACCGGTGCGTCGTCCGGGATCGGACGGGCCGCCGCACTCTCGGTCGCCGACAAGGGCGGTGTCGTGTTCCTGCTCGCGCGCCGCGCCGACGAACTGGCCGCGGTGGTCGCCGAGATCGTCGACGCGGGCGGGCAGGCCTACGGCTACCCGTGCGATGTCACCGACTCCGAGTCCGTGGACTCGGCCGTCAAGGCGATCCTCGACCAGCACGGCCACGTCGACATGCTGGTCAACAACGCGGGCCGGTCCATCCGCCGCGCCATCCACCGATCCACCGATCGCCTGCACGACTTCGAACGCACCATGGCGGTCAACTACTTCGGCGCGCTGCGGATGACCCTCGCGCTGCTGCCACAGATGCGCGAACGCGGCTTCGGCCACATCGTCAACATCTCCAGCGCCGGCGTGCAGGTGGCCACCCCTCGCTTCGCCGCCTACCTCGCCAGCAAGGCGGCCCTGGACAAGTTCACCGAGGTCGCCTCGGTCGAAACCCTCGCCGACGGAGTCACTTTCACCACCATCCACATGCCGCTGGTGCGCACCCCGATGATCGCCCCCAGCGGCGACCAGGGGCCGTCCGAATCCCCCGAGTGGGCTGCGGGCACGATCGTGCGCGCCCTCACCGAACGTCCCAAACGCATCGATGTCCCCCTCGGCACCCTCGCCGAGTACGGCGGCATCATCACCCCCAGACTCCGCGACCGCATCCTGCACCGCTACTACCGCGCGCTGCCGGATTCCCCTGCGGCCAAGGGCGAATCGGCCGAAGACACCCCGGCCCCCGCACCGGTCACCCGGGCAGATCCGAAAACCCCTTCCGCCGCCCGAAAAGCCACCGGCACCGCCCTGCGCCGCGCGGCCCGCTGGGTACCCGGCACACACTGGTGACCCCCGGGTAGCACGGCTCCCGGGTCCGCTCGCGATTCACTGCAGGTCGAGGGTGAAGTGGTGGGCGGTGATGGCCAGGTGACGGTGCATGTAGAGACGATGGGCGGCGGCTCGGGTAGGGCCGACGCCGGAGTCCAGATGGACCCCCGTGCACCGCAGACGCCGAGCTTCGGCGGTGAGCCAGTCGAGCAGACTGTCGGCATGGCCTCGACCGCGCGCCGCGGGAAGGGTGGAGACATCGTCGATGTAGAGGTGGTGGCCCCAGGCGGTGGAGCGGGATTCGCGAAACCCTGCCACCGATAGCGCCGCAGGGGAACCCGTTTCGAAGACCCCGATGAGACGGTAGCCCGCGGGGCGAAGTTCGTTGTCGATGAACTCGGTCAGGCGCGATGCCGTCTCCCACCGTGGGCGAAGCTCCAGTAGTGCCGGGCCCGCCAGCTCGGTTTCGTCCTCGCCGATTTCCCGGATGTCGATCATGGAGTCGACGTTAAGCCCGTCGGATGACGCGCGGGAGGGCCACCGCGCCGTAGTTCCAGTAGTCCACTGTGGTGTTGCCCGGGAGCCGAGCCTGCCGCAGTCGATGAGTCAGTGATCCGTGGGGCGTTCGGACTGCGCGCGGGACAGCGCGGGAAGTTGTTCTATCGCAGCGGGTTCCAAGTAGGTGGCCGGCTTGGGGGCGGCGCCGCAGCTGGCTTGGCGCGGAGCGGCGGGGACGGTACGGGCGGTGACGCGCCAGCGGCGGCCGTCGCGGTGGGTGACGATGGCGGCGCCCGCCACGGTCGGGTCGTGCGTGGGGGCCGGGTCGGTCTGGACGGTGAGAGCGGTGGCATCGGCCGGGACCTGCTCTCGCACAGCCACTTCGGCGAGCTGGGAGATCGGGGGGTAGCAGCTGCGGCCACGGAGACCGGCCAGGGAGACCTCGTCGGCGTCGGCCGCCGCGAGCATCGCCTTGGCGGCGGTGGCGTCGACGCGGCCGTAGGTGAGGCCGGAGGGAAGCAGGACAACCGCGGGGGCGAAACGGTGACCACCGGTGTGCGAGGCCTCCCAGACCCGGCCCGGGTAGTCCGCGGCGAGGGCGGCGGCGATCGGGCGGCCCAGCAGGGCACAGCACTGGTCGCGTTTGCCGTGCGCGCAGACCAGCACTACCGGATCGTCCACGCGCACACCGATTCCCGGCGCCGGACCATCGACGAGATGCAGGTCGATGTCGAAGAGCTGGCGCAAGTCGGTGATCTCGAACCGCTCGCACCAGGAGCCCTCCGGCCGCGAACTGACCAGCAGCACAGTGCGGGTACCGGTGAACTCGTTGCGGCCGGGGCGGCGGATCAGCGTCGGCCGGACCTGCGCCGCCGACGTACGCGCCGCGAGTTCGGCGGTGATCTCCGGACCGAGCACTTCATCACCGATCACATCACCGCCCCACGCACCGGGGTGCTCGATACACAGCCATCCGGTGAAATGTCCCGCGGTACCGAGCAGCGGAAGATCGGCAGCGGCCGCCGTACACAACATGCCCTCGAACGGGTTCACAGCGCTCCTCCCACGACCGAGCCTTCCGGGGCTGTCCCGGACAAGCGTCGTTTCACTCTAGAACCGGGTCGGTGGGCTACTCGTAGACGCCCTCGGCATGCCATTGCATCGCGTCGTAGACGAGCAGGACAGCGCGGATCTCGGTGGGGTCGGCATCGAGCTGGACTTGGACGCGCACGGCCAGGGAGGTGGGCTCGGCCGTGGACCACCAGCGTTCGGTGATCGGCCAGGGGCCCGCCCAGCCCAGCAGCGCCCACTGCTTGCTGCCCCAGCGCAGACGGGTGGGGACGGCGGTGAACAGGCCACGATCGGTGACCAGGACGGGGGCGCCGTCGGCGGCGCTCAGGTGCACGACCGGACGGTGCAGCAGGAGCAGGGTGGGAGCGGGTTCGGGAAGGCGGCCCGGCCAGGGCTGGGTGGGGTCGGCGGCGGGGGTCAGCTCGTCACCGAGGGCGATCATGGTGATGCGTTCGGCGGGCCCGCGCCCGCCGCTGAGCACGCCGATGCGGACCGCTTCGCCACCGAGCAGCCCCTGCACGCGTACCAGGGCGCGGCGGGCGCGCTCGGTTTCCTCGCCCTCACCACCCCACAGACCGAGTTGCAGAGCACCGGCGGCGACCACCTCGACCGGTTCCAGTGTGAGCGCGACGATCGGGCCGGTGGGGCGGGCGCGGTGGGTGAGCCAGCCGTCGAGTTGCCAGCGGACGCGGTCGGCGGTGTCGGCCGGGGTGAGTGGGCGAGCACAGCGCCAGATCCTGGTGAGCTCCTCGCCCGTCTCGGTGCGCGCGGTCACGGCGAGCCGGGTGCACGCCACTCCCGCCGCCGACAGCACCGTGTGCAGCCGGGTGGACAGCTGCCTACCCGCGAAAGCGGCCGCGTCGACCCGGTCGATGGGCGGGTCGCAGGCCAGCTCGACGGTCAGCTCCGGAGCGGGGCGGCGCGCCGACGGTGGACGTTCCGGCAGGGCGCGGGCGGTGCGATGGGCGAGCACGGCGTCGGCGCCGAACCGGGAGGCCACTTCGGCGGGAGACAGGCGCGCGAAGTCGCCGATGCGGCGCAATCCCAAGCGGCGCAGCAGGTCGACCAGCTCCGCGCGCTGCGGTGCGGCCAGGCTCGGCTCCACCGCCAGCTCCGAGACCGGCAGCCCGGCGAGGAACTTCGCGCCCTCCCCCGGCGCCACGATCGCCCCGCGCCTTGCCGCGATCACCGCTGTCGACATGGCATCGGCGATCCCGATCTGCGCCTCGGCTCCCGCCACGGCGACCGCGTCGATCAACCGCACCACCGCGGCCTCCTCGGAACCGAAATACCGTGCGGCACCGCGTGCCCCGAGCACGATGAGGCCGGGCCGCAACACCTCGACGCCCGGCACCGTCTCGTCGACAGCGCCGACCACCGGCTCGAACAATCGCGCGTCCCGATCCGGATCATCCTGCACGACAACAAGCTCCGGGCAACATCCCTGCGCATCCCGCCGCCGCATCCCCCGGCGCACACCCTCGGCCCGCGCGATCGCCGAACACGCCACTACCGAACTCCCCCGCAACACCGCGATCGGCCGCTCCGCCGACACCCCCTCCACCGCGGCCGCCGCCACCGCGGGCCAGTCCAGGCACCACACCGCCAGCACCCGATCAACACGCGTCACGACGACAGGTCGGCGGTCATGAGACAGCCTCGTGTAGTGCGGTGACTTCCGTTGCGCCGCTGACGGTTTCGCGTGGCAGCCATTCGGTGCGGCCGACCTGGGCGCACAGATCCATGCGGCCGCGGCGGGTCTGGCCCGCCTTCGCGCTCACGCGCACGTCGAGGCAGACCGAGCGCAGACGGCCGCGACCGGGGCCGAGGCCGCGGTACCCGGTGACGCGGGAGTCCAGGCGCAGAGTCGGGTTGGCCCATTCGCCCGCGACCACCAGGGTGGCGCCGCGATTGCGGGCGCGGGCGGCGAGGACGCGGCAGCGCGACGGGGGAACAGCGAGGCCGCCGAGACCGAGGACTACCAGGTCGAGGCCGTCGAGCAGGACCGCGGCCACTTCGGCGGGGTCGGGGCCGGGGTCGGTGATCACCGCCAACCGGGACAGCTCGGCACCCATCTCGGCAGCGGCCAGCAAACCCAGCCGGGGCAGGCCGACGACCGCGGCGTGGCCGCCGCTCCCGGTAACCGCGGCGAGCATCCCCGTCAGCAGGGAGTGTGCGCCGGTGTAGGCGACGACCGCGCCTTTCGGCAGCCCACCATCGGGCAACAGATCGGCGAGCGGGGGCGGAACGGGCAGCAGATCTCGGCGTAGTGGCTGCTCACGTGGCATATGTCCGGTCGCGGACTCACCACGTCCCGGCACTGCGGCCATCCGCCTGCGCAGCTCGTCGATCATGCCCGCACCGGGCGACAACGCTTCCGAACCCATCAACACCACCTACTTCCACGATGGACCCGCGAGCGGAAAACCGCCCTGCGCCGAAACGGCAGCACCGTTCCAGCTATCGATCGTATTCGAATATACGTTCGATAGCGACCAGCCTGACACCCACCCCCACCCCGTGTCCACCGCGCAGCACCCCGGAGATCCCGGCCAGTCAGCGCCATATTCGGCTACCCTCGCACCCGTGACCGAACGTGCTCGCCCCCATATCGGCCCCGACTACCTGGTCGCGGGTCGCTACCGCCTGCAGTCCAAGCTGGGCGGGGGTGGCATGGGTGCGGTCTGGCTCGCGACCGATCGGTTGCTGAACCGGGAAGTCGCGATCAAGCAGGTGCTGTCCACCGCCGGACTGAGCGCGGCCGAGGCCGAGCGAATCCGCAGCGCCATCGTGCACGAGGGCCGGGTGGCCGCCAAGCTGTCGCACATCCACGCCGTCGCCGTGCACGACGTGGTGATCGAGGCGGGCGAGCCGTGGCTCGTCATGGAGTACTTACCCTCGCGCAGCGTGGCCAAGGCGCTCGCGCTGGTCGACACGCTGCCCGCGGTCGAGGTCGCCCAGATCGGCGCGCAGGTCGCCGACGCGCTGGCCGCCGCGCACGCCGCGGGCATCGTGCACCGCGATATCAAGCCGGGCAACATCCTCGTCGCCGACCGCGGCAACAGTGTGGGCCTGGCCAAACTCAGCGACTTCGGCATCTCGCGCGGCGCCGGCGACACCCAGGGTGACGAACCCGACGGTGTGATCACCGGCACCCCCGCCTACCTGCCGCCCGAGGTCGCGCGCGGCGCCCGGCCCACCGAGGCCAGCGACGTGTTCTCCCTCGGCGCCACCCTCTACACCGCACTCGAAGGCCAGCCGCCGTTCGGTTTCGACTCCGACGAGCACGACGTCGTCGCCGCGGCCGCGATGGGCCGGATCATCCCGCCCACCCGCAGCGGCATCCTCACCCAGCCGCTGCTGCACATGCTCGAGCCCGCGCCGCAGCGCCGCCCCACCATGGCCGAGGCCCGCGACGAAATCCTCACCGCCGCCTTCGGGCCCGGCACCGGCGCCTACATCCTCGGTGTGCCGCTGCGCACCGAGGACGGCACCATTCCGGCCTGGTCCACCCGTAACTCCGCCAGCGGCCTGCGTAGCCCCAATTCCTCCCCCCTCCCGCGCCCGCACCGCGCGCCGGTAGGCGCCACCGCCGCCGCACCCCAGCAGCGCACCGGCAGCTTCGTCGACAACCTCCCCAACGGCGCCCCCCTCGCCATCGGCGCGGGCGTGCTGATCGGCCTGATCATCCTGATCGCGATCATCATCGCCGTGATGTAGAGCCGCGGCCCTACCGAGCTTCACTCGATGCGGCGCCGATGAGCCCATCGAGTCAGCGCGTTCCGGTTCGACTGTTGCGTCTTACGAAGCACATTCGACGCGTGCGTCTCCACGGTCTTCACCGAGATGAACAGGGATTCGGCGATCTCCCGATAGGTGTACCCACGCGCCAGCAAGCGCAGCACCTCCAGCTCGCGCGGGGTGAGTGAATCCAATTCGGGATCGAGCGGCGGCTCGGGGACCGGCGAGCGCCCGGTGAACGAATCGAGCACGAACCCGGCCAGCCGCGGACTGAACACCGCGTCCCCACCCGCGACCCGGCGGATACCGTCGGCCAGCTCGGCACCGGAAATCGTCTTGGTGACGTACCCGCGCGCCCCCGCCCGGATCACCGCGATCACATCCTCGGCCGCGTCGGACACACTCAGCGCCAAACACACCGGCCCCGTGGCGATCCCGCTCAGCACCGCCACTCCACCACCGTCGGGCATGTGCACATCGAGCAGCACCACGTCCGGCTTCGTGGCATCGATCCCGGCGATCGCCTCGGCCACCGCCCCGGCCTCACCGACGACCTCCATATCGGTCTCCCGGCTCAGCTCGGCCCGCACCCCCGACCGGAAAACCGCGTGATCGTCGACCAGGAACACCCGCACACTCACTACAAGACTCCTCATTCGAACCGCTCGATCGACCTGCTGTCATCGGTACCACACCGCGGCGTCCGGGCGCCGAGATCGGCCCGGGTCGGTGCGATCGCGCTCAGTGATCGGCCGGATGATCCCGTGCCGGCGCGTGGTCATCCTGATCGGCGACGGCCGGCACGTCGTCGCCGGCGACGTCGTCCGGCTCGGAGGTCCCGGAGTCGGTGCGCGGCATGACGATCCGTACCTCGGTGCCACGCCCGAGGGTCGAGTCGATCACGGCGGTACCGCCGCGGCGCTCGATCCTGGCACAGATCGACTTGGCCACCCCGCGCCGATCGGCAGGCACCGCCGACACGTCGAAACCGGCGCCACGGTCGCGCACGAAGATGCTCACCTGGTGGGGTTCGGTCTCGGCGAACAGGTCGATCTCGGGGACCTCGGCGTGCTTGGCGGCGTTGACCAGCGCCTCACGGGTGGCGCCGAGCAGGGCGGTGAAATGTTCCTTGGGCAGGCCCGCGCCGGTGTCGCCGGGGTCCATCGCCACATCGCCGACGGTGACCGGGGTGACCTTCACACCGTGCTGGTCCTCCACCTCGCCCGCGATGGTGCGCAGCGCGGTGGCCAGGCTCGACTGGGCGGGCGCGGTGTCGTCGAAGAGCCACTTGCGTAGTTCGCGCTCCTGGCTGCGGGCCAGGCGAAGCACCTCCTGCGGATCCTCGGCCTGACGCTGGATCAGCGCGAGTGTCTGCAATACCGAATCGTGCAGGTGCGAGGCGATCTCCTCGCGTTCCTCGTTGCGGATACGGGCGCCGCGCTCGGCGTTGAGCGCGCGAACCATGCGCAGCCACAGCGGCACCGTCAGCAGACCCGCGCCGACCAGGGTGACCGCCACCGCGATCAGCGCCGACCCGAGCGAACTGAGATCGATCCTGGCCAGCACCACCACACCGAGCCCGACCACGATCAGCGTCGCCCCGGCCACGATGCGCGACCAGGTGACCACCGAGGGACGCGCGGGCAGCCCGAACAGGGCCCGCGGCCCCGGCGCGGCGACATCGTATTCGCGCCACACCAGCGCGGCACCGACCGCCACCACCACGATCGGCGCGATCACCTTCGCCGCGGTCCCCTGGAACAGCCACCCCACCGTCACCGCGAGTCCGAGCCCGAGCAGGGCGAGCCCGATCGCCTGCCTGCGCTCGTCGCCGGTCGGTTTCGCCGCGTCCGCGCCACCCGGAGTGAAGATCCACAGCAGCCCGTACGCCACCAGTCCCGCACCGACCAGCGCGGACAGCAACACGAATGCCAGCCGCACCTTGATCACGTCGACACCGAGATGGTCGGCCAGACCACCCGCTACGCCACCCACCACCCGCCCACCACTGCGGCGGACCAGGCGCGGGGTCTCGGGCACCGGCGCACCCACCGGCTCGGGGCCGGGGACGGGCAGCATGGGCCGATAGCCGCGCGGCACGCCATAACCCTGCGGATACTGGCCGTAACCCGGCGCGGCCCGATACTGCGGCGGCTGCGTGTAGTGCTGCGGCGCCCCATAGACCGCCGGCTCACCCCCGAACGCGCGCTCCACGAAACCACGCGGCCGTTGCCGACCGAACCGCGGATTCGCCGCGGCCCCCGGCCCGTCGGAAGGCCATGGGTGAGTGGCGTTGTTCCCGGCGGCGGCGCCGGGCCCGGACGGGGTCGCAGACCCCTGGGCGGCAGTGCGGGCGGGAACAGACGGATCCATGCTCTCGATACTGGCACGCATCGGGTGGGGTGGGCATCGGGAACATCCCTGAGATCAAATTATCAGGGTTACCCCCGATGTGCGGAAGGGGTGGCTCGGCACACCATGGATGGCATGAGCAGAACGAGCTTCGCCGACCAGGTTCACCAGATGTGGCAGACGCGGCCCGTCCGGCTGCCTCGGCAAGGGCCGATCGCCGGCGTGGCGGCGGGGTTCGGGATGCGGTACGGGGTGGATCCGGTGCTCGTGCGGGTGGCCTTCGTGGTGTCGACGATCTTCGGCGGGGCCGGGATCGTGCTGTACCTGCTGGCCTGGCTGGTGCTGGGGTCGGCGGGCAACGAGATGTCGGCGGCGCAGGCCCTGTCGGCCCACGATCGAGGTTCGCATTCGCAGACCAAGACGATCGTGTTGATCGTCGCGCTGGCTATCGCCGTGTCGACCATGGGGCCGATCGGACTGGGTATGGGCGGGTCCGGGGTGGTCAGCATGGGGCTGATGCTCGCGGGCTGGTGGATGCTGTATCTGCGTCATCCCGAGCTGCCCGCGGGGTTCGACGCCTACCGCTCTCCGCTGGGCACGACGGGCTACCCGGGCGCGGGTTATCCGACCGGGGTCCCGGTGCGCGGCTACCCGTACAACCCGGAGGTACCGCCGACGGGGATGTACACGCCCTACACGAAACTCCCCGACGCCTACGTTCCCGATCCGGCACTCGCCCGCGAGGAAACCCGCATGGCCACAGCCGAATCCACGCCGCTCCTGCGAGTCGACGCGACCGACACGGTCGTTCTGCGCAAGGACATCGACGAATCGGGCAGCGCTGCTGTGGATTCCGTCGAGACCACTCGGATCGCGGTGACACCGGCCCCTGTCGAACCCGGACAAGAGGATCCGGACAACCGCGAAGTCGCCTCGGACGCCGTGTCGGATACGAGCGGGCAGGCGGCGGATTCGGCTCCACCCGTCGATCTCGACAAGCGGGCGGACAGCTCGAAAACCGAGGTCGTCGAGCCGGCCGACGCCGACGAGAGCATGCGGCCCGCCGCGCAACCACAGGCGAACGACGCCGGTGCCACCGCCGTCCTGCGCAAGGACGTCCCCGGAACCATCTCTTCCGCACCGGAGCCCCCGCGGATCAACGCGCAGGTGCCCAACGGCTGGGATCCGCTCGCTGTCGCCCCCCTCGCCTGGGAACTCCCGGAAGCGGCACCCCGCTACGCACCTGTCGCGCCACCGGCACCGAAACGTCCACGCTCCCGGCTCACCCCGGTCACCATCGGCCTGGCGATCCTGGCCGCGGCGCTGGCGGGTGCGGCAGCGGCATCGGGCGTCGAATGGATGACCCCCGCACGGATCGCGGCCTTCGCCTTGGCCGTAGTCGGACTCGGCCTCGTCGTCGGCGCGTTCCTGCGGCGCGGGTACGGGCTGCTGATACTCACCGCCCCGCTGGCCGGGTTCGTGGTGCTGGCCTCCCTGATCGGGCCGATCGACTTCAGCGAAACCGCCGTCGGCGACCGCGTCTGGGCGCCGACCTCGGTCACCGAGTTGCAGCCCCGCTACGCCCTCGACATCGGTTCGGGCACGCTGGATCTGCGCGGTCTGAACCTCACCGAGTCACGCAGCGTCGAAGTCGCGGTGAACATCGGTGACGCGAAAGTGCAACTGCCAGAAGGGATGACGGTGAACATGACGTGTGACATCCGAGTAGCCGACTCCAACTCGACCTGCAAAGACGGACTGAGCGGAGCGAACTCCCCCGGCGCCCCGGTCCTCGACCTGCACGTCAAGATGCACCTGGGTGACGCGGTGGTGACCCGTGGCTGATCCGACCGGCACCGAGCCCGCCCGCCGACCCGCCTTCACCCTGCTGACCATCGGCCTGATCGCACTGGCCGTGAGCGTCTGGGCACTGCTGGGCGCACCCACCCCCGACGACGGCGGGATCCTGCCCATCGGCTGGGGCGTGGTGATCGCGGCCATCGTCATCGGCCTGCTGCTCACGCTGGCCCCCAGCCGTAAACACCACTGACCGAGGACAACCCAGGACACAGCAATGGCCCGTCATCACGACGGGCCATTGCTGTTGACGGGACCAGTTGAAAGACAAGGGCAATGGACGAATCCGAGAAGAGACCGGAAACCCCACTGGCGAAGGTCCTGCCACCGGTCACCCACCGGCCGCACACCGGCGGCTTCCTCCTGGGCAGGCTCCTGCTCACCCAGGCGGCGCCGCCGCGGCCGGCCTAGGTCACTCCCACTCGATGGTGCCCGGCGGCTTGCTCGTCACGTCGAGGACCACGCGATTGACCTCGGCCACCTCGTTGGTGATGCGCGTCGAGATCCGTTCCAGCACGTCGTAGGGCAGCCGGGTCCAGTCCGCGGTCATCGCGTCCTCGCTCGACACCGGACGCAGCACGATCGGGTGACCGTAGGTGCGGCCGTCACCCTGCACACCGACCGAACGCACGTCGGCCAGCAGCACGACCGGGCACTGCCAGATCTGTTTGTCCAGGTCGGCCGCGGTGAGCTCCTCGCGGGCGATGGCGTCGGCCTGACGGAGCAGGTCGAGCCGGTCGGCGGTCACCTCGCCGACGATGCGGATCGCGAGGCCGGGGCCCGGGAACGGCTGGCGCGCAACGATTTCCTCGGGCAGCCCGAGTTCACGGCCGACCGCGCGGACCTCGTCCTTGAACAGCAGGCGCAGCGGCTCGACCAGATCGAACTCGAGGTCGTCGGGCAGGCCACCGACATTGTGGTGGCTCTTGATGTTCGCGGTGCCGGTGCCGCCGCCGGATTCGACGACGTCTGGGTACAGGGTGCCCTGGACCAGGAATTCGACCTTCGGCGCGGCGCCCGCGGCAGCGCCCTCCTCGAGCACGATGCCCGCGACCGCGTCTTCGAAGGAGCGGATGAACTCGCGGCCGATGATCTTGCGCTTCTCCTCGGGATCGGAGACGCCCTTCAGCTCGCCGAGGAACTTGTCCACCGCGTCGACGGTCACCAGCTTGGCGCCGGTCGCGGCGACGAAGTCCTGCTGGACCTGCTCGCGCTCGCCGGCCCGCAGCAGACCGTGGTCGACGAACACACAGGTGAGCCGGTCGCCGATCGCGCGCTGCACCAGCGCGGCCGCCACGGCGGAGTCGACACCGCCGGACAGGCCACAGATGGCGTGCCCGTCACCGATCTGCTCGCGCACGCTCTCGATCAGCGACTCGGCGATATTGGCCGGGGTCCACTGCGCGGGGATGCCCGCGAGCTCGTGCAGGAAGCGGCTGAGCACCTGCTGGCCGTGCGGGG
Organism: Nocardia sp. NPDC057272; assembly: GCF_042668615.1. Lineage (NCBI taxonomy): Bacteria > Bacillati > Actinomycetota > Actinomycetes > Mycobacteriales > Nocardiaceae > Nocardia > Nocardia sp. NPDC057272. The sequence goes on from NZ_JBHUYK010000032.1 coordinate 72,526, forward strand.
AGTGCAGCACCTCGGGGTGGTACTGCACGCCGGCCAGGCGCCGGGCACGGTCCTCGAACGCGGCCACGGGGGCGCCCGCGGTGGTACCGGTGACCTCGAAGCCCTCGGGGGCGTCGGTCACCGCGTCACCGTGCGACATCCACACCGGCTGGATGGTCGGCAGGCCGCCGTGCAGCACACCGCCGTCGATGTTCAGCTCGGTGCGGCCGTATTCGCGGGTGCCGGTTTCCGACACGGTGCCGCCGAGCGCCTGAGCCATGGCCTGGAAGCCGTAGCAGATGCCGAACACGGGCACACCGAGATCGAACAGCCGAGCGTCGAGTTGCGGTGCGCCCTCGGCGTACACGCTCGACGGACCACCGGACAGGATCACGGCCAACGGCTGCTTGTCGGCGATCTCTTCCACGGTCATCGTATGGGGAATCACCTCGGAGAACACCCGCGCCTCACGCACCCGTCGGGCGATCAGCTGGGCGTACTGCGCGCCGAAGTCGACGACGAGGACCGGTCTCTGAGTATCTGCCACCGCCACAGTTTAGTGACGGGGTGCGACGAGCAAGCAGCGGGCATCGCCGGAGGCCGGACTCGCCGTAGTGACTGTGCACGACGCGCCCCCATTCTTGGGCGTGGCGCGGCGGCTCTGGCTATCCTCGTGCTCGTGCCATTCGCCCGCGCGATCGATGCCGACATCTACTACGAGGACAGCGGTGGCACCGGTCCGGTGGTGTTGCTCGCCCATGAATTCTTCATGGACCGCACGATGTTCGCCTCGCAGCAGGCCGCGCTCGCACCCGAATTCCGGATCGTCGCCTGGGACGCGCGCGGTCACGGCCGCACCAGAGACCAGCGGTTGCCCTTCACCTACTGGACGGCGGCCCGGGACGCGCTGACGGTGCTCGACTCGATCGGCGTCGAACGCGCGATCGTCGGCGGGACGGCGCAAGGGGGCTTCACAGCATTGCGGACCGCGTTGGTCGCACCAGACCGGGTCGCCGCGCTGATCTTGATCAGCACCGAGGCGCACGGGCCGACCCTCGACCAGTCGACCGCCACCCAGCGATTCCTCGACGAGTGGCACGACCGCAGCTCCCGCGAGGAAGCCGCGGGCCGACTGGCCGACTGGCTCATCGGCGACGACACGTGGTACCGCGACATCTGGACCCGCCGCTGGGTCGGCGACGCCCACAGCGGGCTCGACGCCGCCGTCGGCTGCCTACTCGGGCGCGATTCGGTACTCGACCGACTACGCGAGATCACCTGCCCGGCACTGATCATCCATGCCACGCAGAGCGGCATCGCGGGCGACCGGGCGCGCACGCTGGCGGACGGGCTCACCGCCTCCACCTTCGTGGAGATCGATGGCGCCCGTCTCGCCGTCACGATGACGCACCCGGAACCGGTCAATACCGCGATCTCCCGGTTCCTGCGGGATCGGGTCTCACTGACCCACGTTCGTTAGCGCGGGCGGCCTGTCAGCGGACGCTGAGCCCGACCTTCTGGAATTCCTTGAGGTCGGAGTAGCCGGCCTTGGCCATCGAACGGCGAAGGCCGCCGACCAGGTTCAGCGAGCCGAACGGGTCGTCGGAGGGACCGTAGAGCACGCGCTCGAGGCTCGGGCGGGTCACCGCGCCGTCGGGGCCGTCCAGCCAGGCCTCGTCGACCGGCAGGAACGAACCGCGCGGCACCGAGGGGTGCGCGGTCGCCGAGGGCCAGTACCAGCCACGACCGGGCGCCTCCGCCGACGCCGACAGCGGCACACCGAGCATCACAGCGTCGGCGCCACAGGCGATGGCCTTGGCCAGCTGACCCGAGGTGGCCACATCACCGTCGGCGATGACGTGCACGTACCGGCCGCCGGTCTCGTCGAGGTAATCGCGACGGGCCGCGGCCGCGTCGGCGATCGCGGTCGCCATCGGCACGCCGATGCCGAGCACCTCACCGGTGGTGGTGGCGCCGGGGAACGAGCCGTAGCCGACGATGACACCCGCCGCGCCGGTGCGCATCAGGTGCAGCGCGGTGCGGTGATCGCTCACACCACCGGCCACGACCGGCACATCCAGCTCGGCGATGAAAGTCTTGAGGTTGAGCGGCTCCTCGCCACCCACGTGCTCGGCGGAGATGATGGTGCCCTGCACGACCAGCAGGTCGATGCCGGCCTGGAGCAGCGCCGGGGTCAGCGCGCGGGCGTTCTGCGGGCTCACGCGCACCGAGGTGGTCACCCCGGCCGCCCGGACCTGCGCGACGGCGGCGGCCAGCAGGTCGGGCTGCATCGGCGCGGCGTGCAGTTCCTGCAGCAGCGAGATGGCCTTTTCGTAACCCCCCTTGTCGACCAGATCGAGCAGCTGGTCGATCTTGGCCTGCACGTCGGCGTGGCGGGCCCAGAGGCCTTCACCGTTGATCACACCGAGGCCACCCTGGCGACCCAGCTCGATCGCGAACTCGGGCGAGACCAGCGCGTCGGTGGGGTGCGCGAGCACCGGGATCTCGAAACGGTAGGCATCGAGCTGCCACGCCAGCGAGACCAGCTTGGACGAACGCGTCCGCCGCGAAGGCACGATATCGACGTCGTCCAGCTCGTAGGTCCGACGGGCGACCCTGCCCATACCGATTTCGACCATGTCACGCACAGTTGCTCCTGTGTTTTTGGAGCGCTGGCGCGCTCGAGTTCGCGGCCACCACGGGCCGCCGGTCAGGCACCGCCGCTTGCTCCTTCGTCGCCTACGCGGCGGCGCCTGACC
>NZ_JBHUYK010000033.1:0-68634 GCF_042668615.1 Nocardia sp. NPDC057272
CCGCGGAATCGCTCCTTCGTCGCATCTCCGCGGCGCCTAACCGGCGGCCCGGCCGCGGACCGGCCACTTCGTGGCCGTCCCTACCTAGGGGTCGGGAGTGCGGTGGGTGGGTTGGGTGGGTTGTTGAAGAGGGGGATCGGCTGGGTGGACTGTGGTCGGGGGTGAGGGCGGTCTGCGGGTTCGGGGTGGTGCAGCAGTTAGGCGGCGGAGTTCTGGCGTGACACGAGGCGGTGCGGGGTGTGCTTCCCTGCGTCTGTGGCGTCCTTGGGGCACAGTGGTGTTATGACGAACCCGAGGAGACGGGGGCGCGCGGAGGAGCCTGCTCCGGCGCAGGCGCGGAAGGTGCCGGGGGCGGAGTTGCTGTCGGCGGCTCAGGCGGCGGTGGGGGCGGCGCAGACTGCGGCGGGGCAGGCTATCGATGCCGCTCAGCAGACAGCGGGGTACGCCTTCGATGCGGCGGTTCGGTTGCCGCCCGCGTCGGCGCAGCTGGCCGCGCAGTTGCCGGATCTGGTGGAGAACCTGTCGATCGCGGTCGATCGGCTCAACAGCACGATCGATCGGCTCGATCGGACGTTGGCGCTGGCTGATCCGGTGTTCGCCACCTATGACCGGTTGTTGCCACGGCTCGAGGCGATGATCTCCCTGGGTGAGGACGTGTTCGGCGCGGTGGCGAAGCTGCCCGGTGTCGGGTTGCTCGGGCGGATCACGGGGCGTGGGGGCGAGGAACCCGCACCGGAACCGGAGCCGGACAAACGCGGCCGTCGGCGACGCTGATTCCTCGAACGCCGTCCGATCCGGCCGCGACGTGGCCCGACCGGTATTGCTGCGTGGGCGTCGAACTCACATCCCGGGAGTCAGAGCCCGGAATGTCGCCGCCGCCTTGAGCACCATCTCCGCGTACTCGTCCTCGGGATCGGAATCGAGGACGATCGCGCCGCCCGCGCCGATCCGCCACTCGTCGTCGTAGCGGACTGCCGTGCGGATGACGATGTTGAGGTCGGCGGTGCCGTTCAGGCCGAGGAAACCGATGGTGCCCGAATAGATGCCGCGCGCTTGGGTTTCCAGTTCGTCGAGGATCTCCATGGTCCGCAGCTTCGGCGCGCCGGTCATCGAACCGCCGGGGAAGCAGGCGCGCAGACAGTCGATCACCCCGGCGCCGGGAAGCAGCGTGCCACGCACGGTCGACACCAATTGGTGCAGGGTGGAATAGGTTTCGGTGTCCATCAGCTTCGGGACGTGCACCGAACCCACGTCACAGACGCGGCCGAGGTCGTTGCGCAACAGGTCGACGATCATCAGGTTCTCGGCCCGGGTCTTCGGGTCGTCGGCCAGCGCGCGACGCAGGCGCTCGTCCTCGTCGGCGGTCCGTCCGCGCGGGGCGGTGCCTTTGATCGGTTTGCTCTCGACCACCCGATCCCGGTCGATCTTCAGGAACCGTTCCGGCGAGGAACACGCCACATCCAGACCGTCGAAGCGGAGGTAGGCGGCGTACGGTGCCGGATTGCAGCGACGCAGTCGCCGGTAGAAGGCGAATCCGTCCTCGGGCGCTGCGGCGACGGCGACCGCGTCGGTCAGGCAGATCTCGTAGGACTCGCCCGCGTGCAGCCGGTCCTGACACACCGCGATATCCGCGAGATAGCGGTCGCGGCCACGCACCAGATGCGCCTGTACGGCGTCGGGATCGGCGGGCACGGGCAGGTCGGCGGGATTGGCCCAGGTGGGGAGATCGTCGAGGGACTCGGAAGACTCGCGCAGCCACTGCTCGGCGTCGCTGGCGGTGGCGGGTTCGCACAGGGCGAGCAGGTGAGTTCGCCCGGCCTCGTGGTCGACGACGACCAGCCGGTCGGCGAAGATCCACTGGGCATCGGGGGTGGGGGAGCGGTGCGCGATGTTCGCACCGCAGTCGGCCTTCACCTCGTAACCGAGATAGCCGACGTAGCCGCCCGCGAAATCGAAAGGCAACGGCGGGGTATCGCAGTGCCGCGCCCGGAGTTCGCGATCGAGATAGTCCAGGACCGTGCCCGCGACGGTACGGGTGCCCATGACGTCCGTCACGGTGACGCGGGCGTCGCCGACCCGATAGCCGACGATTTCGGCATGCGGCCCGCGCGCGTCGCCGAGGAACGAGAACCGGTCCAGGCCGGGTTCGACGTGCTCACTGTCGAGCCAGAACGCGCTCGGAGCGTCGGCACACCGGCGCAGGAAGATCGCTTCGGTATCGATCGCGCGTTCGATCACCTTGTGCCGCAGGCTGAATGAGCGTTCATGGGAAACGGGCGCCACGACCGCGGGTCCGCGCACGACCACCGGTGCGGCTACCCGTGTGCGCGCCTTGGTGAGATCGGCGAAGTTGCGCAGCAGCGCGGCGCCGAATTCACTCGACACCGACTCGGGGTGGAACTGCACACCCCACTGCGGCCGCTCGCGATGGCGCACCCCCATGATCACCCCATCGCTGGTCGACGCGGTCACCTCGAGCGACGCGGGCAGCGGCTCCCGCGCCGCGAGCGAGTGGTAGCGCACCACGGTGAAGCCCTGCGGCAGACCGGCGAACAGATCCCGATCGTCGTGGGTCACCTGGTCGAGGAAACCGTGCCTGGCCTGTGGCGCGCGCTCCACCGTTCCGCCCGCGCCGAGCACGATCCCCTGATGGCCTAGGCACACGCCCAGCAGCGGCAGATCGGTCTGCGCGATCAGCGCTGTCGACACCCCCATGTCGCGGGCGCGGTCCGGGCGGCCGGGTCCGGGCGAGATCACCACATTGTCGAACTGGTCGAGGTCGAGGGAGCCGTCGGCCTCGTCGTTGCGCACGACGGTCGGCTCGCTCCCGTTGACCTCGCTGATCAGCTGATAGAGGTTGTAGGTGAACGAGTCGTAGTTGTCGATCAAGAGCGTGCGCATCGTGGCAGAAACATTACGCCGGGCGTGCGCGTGCGCATTCCCGCGCAGCCCCCGCCGAACTCCGGGCACAATGTGCGGCATGGCTGTTTCTCAACCTGTCGATGTTGACCCGGCGATCGCCGATTTCGCGGCGATCGGACGGTGGATGGACGAACAGGGCTTGCCCGGGACGGAATTCGACGCGGTCACCGCTCTCGGCGGCGGCACGCAGAATGTGATGCTGCGCTTCACCCGGGGCGGGCGTGAGTACGTGCTGCGGCGCGGGCCCAAGCATCTGCGCGCCAAGAGCAATGAGGTGATCGGCCGGGAATCACGGCTGCTGCGCGCGATCGCCGACACCGAGGTGCGTTCGCCCCGGGTGATCGCGGCCTGCGACGACGAATCGGTGATCGGCGCGGTGTTCTATCTGATGGAGCCCATCCGCGGCTTCAACCCACAGACGGAACTGCCCGAATTGCACGCTGGTGATCCCGAGGTCCGGCGCCAGATGGGTCTGTCCGCGGTCGAGGCCATCGCCCGGCTCGGCTCCCTCGACTATCAGGCGCTCGGCCTCGACGACTACGGCCGTCCCGCGGGTTTCCTCGAGCGGCAGGTCCCGCGCTGGCTGCGCGAACTCGACTCCTACAACGCCAACGAGGGCTACCCCGGCCCGCAGATCCCCGGTGTCGAGCGGATCGGCGACTGGCTCGAGCGGCACCGGCCTGCGGACTGGCTGCCCGGCATCATGCACGGCGACTGTCACCTGGCGAACATGATGTTCGACTACGACGGCCCCGAGGTGGCGGCGATGGTCGACTGGGAGATGTCGACGATCGGCGATCCGCTGCTCGACCTGGGCTGGCAGCTGGCGACCCGGCCCGAGCCCGGCACCGTCGGGGCGGGTCTGATGGGCACCCTCGGCACCGTCGGCGGTCTGCCGACCGAGGCGGAGATGATCGAGCACTACGGCAAGTTCTCCGACCGCGATCTCAGTGCCGTCACCTGGTACACCGTGCTGGCCTGCTTCAAGCTGGGCATCGTCCTCGAGGGCACCTACGCGCGGGCGTTCGCGGGCAAGGCGCCGAAACCGGTCGGCGACTTCCTGCACGCGGTGACGCTGGAACTCTTCGAGCAGGCGACTCAGCTCGCCGAATGATGCCGTATCTCGCCGATAGTTGGCTGGATATTGATGGAGCATAAAAAGAGGACAATTTAGGCTGACTTCCATGATCGTCCCCGACACCAAGAATTGGACCTGGGTCCTCGAACGCGCCTGCTCGGAGTGCGGATTCGATGCCGAGGCCACCGCGTACTCGGCCGTCCCCGAGCTCGTGCTCGACAGCGCCGCCAGGATCGGCACGGCGCTCGAACGTGACGATGCGCGAGTGCGTCCCGACGAGCTGACCTGGTCGGCCCTCGAGTACGGCGCTCATGTACGCGATGTGTGCCGGATCTTCGACACCAGGCTCGCGCTGATGCTCGACGGTGACGGGGTCGAGGCGCCGCGGTTCGAGAACTGGGATCAGGACGCGACCGCCGTCGCCGATCGCTACGACCAGCAGGATCCCGCCGTGGTCGCCCGGGAGCTGGCGCTCGCCGCCGATCGTGTGGCTGCCGCGTTCGGTGCGGTGCCCGCCGATCGGCTCGATCTGCGGGGCGCGCGCAGCGACGGTTCGCTGTTCACGGTCACCTCGCTGGGCCGGTACTTCTTGCACGACGTCGTGCACCACGTCCATGACGTGCGCGGATAGAAATCTCTCGAATATTTTCTAGAACGTGTTTCAGAAACCGGTGATTTGTGGCTAGGGTGAGTGCAGTCACAACGAGGCACGAGCTTGGCGAGAGGTCTACCGGCATGAAGACGAAGGGCGCGATCCTGTGGGGCACCGACCAGGAATGGTCGGTCGAGGAGATCGAGGTCGGCGACCCCGTCGCCGGTGAAGTGCAGATCCGGATGGAAACGGCGGGCATGTGCCACTCCGACCATCACATCGTCACCGGCGCGACGCCGATGCCGTCCTACCCGGTGATGGGTGGGCACGAGGGCGCGGGTGTGATCACCAAGCTCGGCCCGAACTGTCCGGCCGACCTGGCCGTGGGTGACCACGTCATCCTGTCGTTCATCCCCGCCTGCGGCCGCTGTCCCTCGTGCGTCGCCGGCAACATGGCGCTGTGCGACCTCGGCGCGGGACTGCTGATGGGGCAGGCCATTTCGGACGGAACGTACCGCATCCAGGCGCGTGGCGAGAATGTCATCCCGATGTGCCTGCTCGGCACGTTCTCCCCGTACATGACGGTGCACCACACGTCCGTTGTGAAGATCGATCCCACCATCCCGTTCGAGGTGGCTTGCCTCGTCGGCTGCGGCGTGCCGACCGGCTTCGGATCCTCGACCCATGTGGCACAGGTGCAGCCGGGTGAGACCGTGGTGATCGCGGGTATCGGTGGCGTCGGCATGAGCGCGCTGCAAGGGGCCGTGCTCTCCGGCGCGTCGAAGGTCATCGCCATCGACCCGAATCCGTGGAAGCGCGAACAGGCGCAGAAGTTCGGCGCCACCCACACCTACGAGAGCATGGCCGCCGCGATCATGCCGATGATCGAGGCCACCGAGGGGCGGATGGCCGAGAAGGTCATCCTCACCATGGGTGAGATGCATGGCGACTACGTCGAAGAGGGCCTGATCCTCACCGGCAAGGCGGGCACTCTGGTCGTCACCTCGATGGGGCGCATGGACGCCGGCGACGTCAAGATGAACAGCTTCCTGCTGTCGATGTTGCAGAAGACGGTGAAGGGCACGATCTTCGGTGGCGGCAACGCCCGTCAGGACGCGCCGCGCCTGCTCTCGCTCTACAAGGCGGGCCAGCTCAATCTCGACGACATGGTCACGCGCAGCTACTCGCTCGAAGAGATCAACCAGGGCTACCAGGACATGCTGGACGGCAAGAACATCCGCGGCATCATCCGCTTCACCGAAGCCGACTGGTAGTCAGCTCTTGCCCGCCCGCTCGGCGAGGCGGACCGCGACCTGGGCGATCAGGTCGTACGGAATCGGTTCGCCGAGTGGGAATTTCAAGGTGCCACGGCCCGAGTTGTAGGGCTCGACGGCTTTCTCGAACGCCTCGTCCCCCTCGGGGACGGGGTACACGCTCACGTGGGACTTCCAGCCCGCGAAGAAGATGAACACCCGGCCGTCGATGGTGGCGGCCGGGATGGCGTAGCTGATCTTCTCGCCCGTGTCGGGCACCGCGCGGTGGATCGTTTCGCGGATCCGCTGCAGGACAGCGCGCTCTGACACCGGTTGGGCCGCCAGATAGGCGTCGACGGAGTCGGGTTTCTCGGTCATGTCCTCGACTCTAGGCTCTGACCAGCACTTTCTCCGGATGACCCGCGGCCTTCAGCCGCCCGTCCCGCAGCAGCAGGCAGTGGTCTGCCCGGCTCGCCTCGTCCAGGTCGTGGGTGGCCTGGACGACAGTCACACCGGCCGCGCTGATCTGCGCCAGGACCCGGGAGATCTCGGCCTGAGACGCCTCGTCCAAGCCCGCCGCCGGCTCGTCCAGCAGCAGTAGATCGGACTCCTGCGCCAAAGCCTGTGCGAGCAGCGTGCGTTGGCGTTGACCGCCCGAGAGGGTGTCGAGCCGCCGGGTCGCCAGATCGGTGAGCTCCATTCGTTCCAGGCAGGTGCGCGCGATCTCGCGATCCGCACGGGTCAGTCGCCGCCACGGTCCGCGGTGCGCCCAGCGCCCCATCGCGACCACTTCTCGCACCGTGATCGGCAGAGTCTGCGGAATCGCCGTGTGCTGCACCACGAAGGCGGGTCGCCGGGTGGTGGTGCGGTGCACCGTCCCATCCTGCGCGGTCACGGTGCCGGCGAGAACGCCGAGCAGGGTCGATTTTCCCGAGCCGTTGGGTCCGACGATCGCGGTCACCTGCCCGCGCGGGATCGTGGCCGTCACCTCGTGGAGTACGGGCCGCCGGGCGTAACCGGCGGTCAGCCGCTCGATCCGGATTGCTGCGTCATCTGTGTGCTGCATCTCACCTCAATTGAAACGATAATCATTTTCAGTATATCGTCTCGCGCTATGGATTGGCTGTTCGCCCCGTTCGAGGTGGCTTTCGTGCAACGCGCGCTGTGGGGTGGGCTGCTCGTGTCGTGCGTGTGCGCCCTCGCCGGGACCTGGGTGGTGGTGCGCGGCATGGCATTTCTCGGCGACGCGATGGCGCACGGGATGCTGCCCGGCGTCGCGGTCGCGGCGTTGCTCGGCGGGAACCTGATGATCGGCGCCGCGATCAGTTGCACCGCCATGGCCGCCGGGGTGTCGGTGCTGAGTCGTGGCAAGCGGTTCGCGCCGGATACCGCGATCGGCCTGTTGTTCGTCGGGATGCTCGCGACCGGGGTGATCATCGTGTCGCGGTCGCAGTCCTTCGCGGTGGATCTGACCGGGTTCCTGTTCGGTGATGTGCTGGCCGTGCGCGCCGTCGACCTGTGGTATCTCGTTGCGGCCCTTGTCGTCGCGCTGGTGGTGGCGGTGCTCGGGCATCGCGCGTTCGTGGCGCTCACCTTCGATGCACGCAAGGCGCACACCCTCGGGCTGCGTCCGAAGCTGGCGCACGCGGCGCTGGTGGGTTTGGTGACCCTGGCGATCGTGGCGTCGTTTCACGTCGTGGGGACGCTGCTGGTCTTCGGATTGCTGATCGCGCCGCCCGCCGCCGCGGTGTTCTGGTCGAACCGGGTGCCGGTGGTGATGGCGGTTGCCGCGTTGATCGGTGGGCAGTCCACCGTGGGGGGCCTGGTCATTTCGTGGCACGCGGGAACCGCTGCGGGGGCCACCATCGCGGCGGTGGCCGTCGGCTCGTTCTTCGTGTCCGCGCTCATTTCCGCGGTGCGGGAACGGGTCGGCCGGGTGGGCGTGGTCGCGCTCGCCGCTGTGCCGTTGGTGGGCTGCGGGGCAACAGAGGTGCCGGTCGTCGAGGAGACGGCGCCGCACGGGTTCGTCGCGGGCGCGGAGGAGATGAGCGAGGCACAGACACGCGTGGTTGTCGCCGACGAGGCCGGGGCTGTGCGGGTGATCGATCTGTTGAGCGGGGAGGTCACGGCCGTTGACGCCGGCTCAGCGGAAAGTGGTCGAGCGCAGCCGCATTCGAGCGCGCCGGGTGGCACCGCGCCGTCGCCGAACAGTGGCGACCAGAAGGTGTCGACCGTTGGAGCGGTGGGGGACGGGCGTTTCGCGTACCTGAGTTCAGGTGCGTCGATCCAGGTCGTGGACAGCGGGGCGTGGACCGTCGACCACGGCGACCACCGGCACTTCTACAAAGCCCCTGTCCGGGAGATCGGGGTGATCGCCGCGGCCGACAGTGCTGCGGATACGGGGCCCGGCGCCGGGAGCGTTTCTCCCGCACCGGAAGGCGGCCGCGGGGTCGTCGGTGCGTACAGCGATGCTGCCGTCGCGTCGGTGGTGCTGGACTCCGGCGCGTCGATCTTGTTCGACCGTCCGGCGCTGGACGGCGGTGTCGCCCAGACGCAACGCCGAATCGAGGGCATCGCGGTGCCGTATGCCGAGCGGATCGTGGTGGCTGACAGTTCGGGTCGAGTCGAGGTGCGCGGGCGTGACGGCGCGGCGGGGCAAGTGCAGGCTCCCCCGTGTCCGCAGCCGAAAGGGCAGGCCGTGACCAGGCGCGGAGTTGTTGTCGGCTGTGCCGACGGCGCGCTCGTGGTGGCCCAGCGCGAGGGCGAGATCGTCGCCGAGAAGATTCCCTATCCGGCGCAGACCTCGGACCGGGCGAGCGCCTTCACCCACCGCCCCGGCAGCACCACACTGACCGCGCTCGCGGGTCGCGACGGTGTGTGGACCCTCGACATCAGGAAGAAGAACTGGACTCGAACCGCGATCTCCGACGCGGTCGCGGTGAACACCGCCGGTGAGGGATCGCCGCTGCTGGTGCTCACCCGCGATGGTGTGCTGCACGGCATCGATCCCGTAACCGGCGCGGAGACGACGCGTACCGCGCTTATCGCCGGACCCGTCGAAGGAGATCCGGTGATCAGTGTCGACCCGGAGCGCGCCTACATCAACGACTCTCGGGCGCGCACCGTCCACGAGATCGCCTACAACGACAATCTTCGCGTCGCGCGCACGTTCTCGCTGGACATCGCGCCCTCGCTGATGGTGGAGACCGGCCTGTGAAGCGCGCGCACATCTCTCACGTTCTCCCCTCGAGCCGACGGCGGGCAGCTGCCGTGACGTCGATACCGTCGCGCCGCTACGACATTGGTCGAATCACAGGGACGATCCGCCGCGCAGTCCCGCTCCTGTTCGCGGCTGCCCTGCTCGTGCCGCTGGTGAGTGCGTGCAGCAGCGGGGCCGAGCGGTCCGGGATCGTGGTGACCACCAATATCCTCGGCGATCTGACCCGGGCCGTTGTCGGTGACACGGTGCCGGTGACAGTGCTGATGCAGGCGGGCGCCGATCCGCATTCGTTCGGTATATCCGCACGTCAAGCAGCCGAGATCGAGCGGGCTGCGCTGGTGGTGCACAACGGGCTCGGGCTCGAGGAAGGCGTGGCCCGGCATGTGGGGGCTGCCACCAGTGCCGGGGTTCCCACCCTCGCCGTGGCCGAGCGGGTGGATCCGATCACCTACGCCTCCGATGAGTCGGCGGGACAACCTGATCCGCACTTCTGGACCGATCCGCGCCGGGTGCGCACGGCCGTCGAGGCGATCAGTACCGAGGTGCTCGCCCGGGTCGACGGCATCGACGCCGACGCGGTGCGGGCGAACACGCGGCGCTACCTCGGCGAGGTCGACGAGCTGGACCGGTGGATGACCGATCGGTTCGCCGCCGTCCCGGCCGAGCGCAGGCAGCTGGTGACCGACCATCACGTCTTCGGTTATCTCGCACAGCGATTCGGATTCCGGGTGATCGGCGCGGTGATCCCCAGCGGCACCACCCTGGCCTCGCCGAGCGCCTCCGATCTCGACGACCTCGCGACTGCGATCAGGACCGCGGGTGTGAGTGCGATCTTCGCCGACTCCGCACAGCCCGATCGGCTGTCGCGCGTCCTGGCCGAACACACCGGACTACAGGTGCAGGTGATCGCCCTGCACACCGAGTCGCTCACCGCACCCGGTGACGGCGCGGCCACCTATCTGGAGATGGCTCGCGCCAACACCGAGGCCATCGCCCGTGGTCTATCCGGGCCGAGCACGTAATTCACGCACAAGAGATGGAGCACTACATGAACAGGTCACGGACCACCACCATGGTGGCCATGTCCGCGGCACTCGCCTCGGCGATGGCGCTGAGCGGCTGCGGCACAGAGGATTCCGGTCACGACCACCCGCACACGCCGGGCGCCGAACCGATCGCCCTCACCTACGACGGCGGCATCTACGTCCTCGACGGCGCGTCACTGGCCCAGCGGGGCGAGGTGAAGATCGACGGCTACAACCGGCTCAACCCGGTCGGGGACGACGACCATCTGATGGTGTCGACCAAGGACGGCTTCCGCGTCTTCGACGCCTACGACGCCGCGTTCACCGGAACCCAGTTCCCCGCCGCCAAGCCGGGCCATGTCGTCCGGCACGCGGGCAAGACGGTGCTGTTCGCCGACGGCTCCGGTGAGGTCACCGTGCTCGATACCGCGCAGGTCGACAGCGGCAAGCCGACGGAGGTCTACCAGGCCGCCGCTCCGCACCACGGTGTCGCGATCGAGTTGAGCAATGGGAACATGGTGCTCACCCTCGGCACCGAGGACAAGCGGGTCGGCGTCGTCGCGCTCGACAAGGACCGCAAGGAGCTCACCCGCAACGAGGACTGCCCCGGCGTGCACGGTGAAGCGGCGGCTCAGGGCGAGGCGGTCGTGATCGGCTGCCAGACCGGCGCCGTCGTCTACCGCGACGGCAAGATCACCAAGGTCACCAGCCCGACCGCTTACGGGCGGATCGGCAACATGTCCGGCAGCGACGCGTCGCCGATCGTGCTCGGTGACTACAAGCAGGACAAAGATGCCGAACTCGAACGCCCGCAGCAGATTTCGCTGGTGAACACCGTCGACGGCACGCTGCGGCTGGTCGACATCGGCACCAGCTACACCTTCCGTTCGCTGGCTCGCGGCCCGCAGGGTGAGGCGCTGGTGCTGGGCACCGACGGCAAGATCCACGTCATCGACCCCGTCGCGGGCGCGGTGGTTCGCACCATTCCGGTGATCGGCAGCTGGCAGGAGCCGCTCGACTGGCAGGTCGCCCGCCCGAACCTGTTCGTTCGCGACGGCGTCGCCTACGTGAGCGACCCCGCGTCCAAGCAGGTGCACCGTGTCGACCTGGCCGCCGGAAACATCACCGCCAGCGCGACTCTGGCAGCCACGCCGAACGAGCTGACCGGCGTTACCGCGCACTGATCGAGGTCACCACGCTCGCCCGTGTTCGTCTCACGGAACACCGGCGAGCGTGGTGCTCGTCAGTTCGGATCGCTGACTCAGGCGGCGCACCGCACGACGACCTCGCGCAGGTTACGGCTGCGCACATCGTCGAGAATCGCCATACCGAGACGGTTCATGCTGTAGCCGAAGCCCACTCCGGTTGCCGGGTCGGCGAATCCGAAGGAGCCACCCAAACCGGTGGTGCCGTACGCGCGTTTGTCCGAGCCGAAGCGGAACGTGCCGCGCGACTTGCGGAAACCGAGGTGGTAGCGGCTCTTGGTGTGCAGCACCAGGTCTTCGGCGGGCACATCGTCGGCGGTGTCGGCGGCGGCCAGCAGGTCGAGAACGTCCTCGCTGATCGGCAGCACGCCGGTGCGGCCCGCGGCGGCGCCGTAGACCTGCGCCAGCGCGCGGGCATTGCCGACGCCGTTCATGCCGGGCCATTCGATTTCCAGGAACTCCCGTCGCGCGGCGCGGGCGGGGGCGCCAGGGCGCGGATTCGTCAGCGCGGCGTAGGAGTGTCCGCGCTTGGCATAGACCTCACCGCCGATGCGCAGCGGCAGATCACGCCGCTCGTAGCGCCAGATGTCCCAGCCCTTGGTCGCCGAGAGCTGGGCGACCCGGTCCATCGACTCGGTCTCGGGCAGTCCGATGAACAGATCGGCGCCGACCTGGCCCGCGATCTCCTCGGCGAAGAACCGCCCGAGACTGCGGCCCGCCGGATCCACCCGCCGCAGCAATTCGCTCTGATACAGGCCCAGTGTGAGTGCGTGATAACCGTGCCGGGTGCCCGGCTCCCAGGCCGGCTTCTGCGCGGCCAGCAACTCGCCGAGGGCGTCGCGGTCGACCAGTTCGCGCAGTTTCACGATCCGGTCCAGTCCCGACAGCCCGGCCTGATGGTCGATGAGCTGACGCACCGTGATGCGCTCTTTGCCGTGCGCGGCGAACTCCGGCCAGTACTTCGCCACCGGCGCCTCGTAGTCGAGCAGCCCCCGCGACACCGCCGTCGCGAGGGTGAACGCCGACATTCCCTTCGACGAGGAGAACACCGGCACGATCGTGTCGCGCTCCCAGGCCACCTCGCGCTGTCGGTCGCGATGGCCCGCCCACAGGTCGACCAGTGGCTGGTCACCGGAGTAGACGGCGACGGCGGCGCCGATCTCGCCGTGATCGGTGAAGTTGCGGCGGAAGGCGTCGGCGACGGGGCCGAAACCGGCCGCCACGTCGCCGTGGATCGATGGTGCGGGACTCATGGTGTCCACGATCGTAGCCGCGTCTCGTACGCTGCCGATATGCGATCGTTGCAGCAGGTTCAGCACTGGCCGGTCGAGAACGCCGCCGCCGCCGTGGTCACGGCCGGCAGTGTGTCGAGCATCGGCGACACCGAGCGGGTGTTCCGGCTCGCCTCGGTCACCAAACCGCTCGTCGCCTACGCCACCCTCGTGGCGCTCGAGGAAGGCGCGGTCGAACTCGACCAACCGGCGGGTCCGCCCGGTTCTACCGTGCGGCATCTGCTGGCCCACACCTCGGGCGTCGCGTTCGCCACTCCCGAAGTTCTCGCCGCACCCGGGGCGCGGCGCATCTACTCGAGCGCGGGCTTCGAACTGCTCGCCGATTTCCTCACCGACGTGACCGGGATCGAATTTCCGCTGTATCTGCGCGAGGCGGTTTTCGAGCCGCTCGGTATGCGCACGGCGGTCCTCGACGGTTCCGCCGGCCATGCGTGCAGAGCCTCCCTCGCCGACCTCACGCTATTCGCCGCCGAGTTGCTGACACCTCAATTGATATCCCGGCAAACCTTGGACGACGCGACCTCGGTGCAATTCCCCGACCGCAACGGCGTCCTCCCCGGATTCGGCTCCCAGCGCCCCAACGACTGGGGATTGGGATTCGAAATCCGCGACGGGAAAACCCCGCACTGGACGGGGGCAACCAATTCCGCCCGCACCTACGGGCACTTCGGCCAGTCCGGCACGTTCCTCTGGGTCGACCCGGAAATCGAAGTGGCGACAATCGCGCTGAGCGACGAGAATTTCGGTGACTGGGCCAGAGCGGCGTGGCCGAAATTCAGCGATTCCGTTATCGCAGAGACACATAACACGCAGTAAAGTAACACGCGCAACACCGCACACTTCAGTACACTCGTGCCACGCCAGACCACGACGGGCCGTTGGGGAAGACGTTCCTTGTCGAGGCTGGAGGTGTTGGTAAGTGCGCGCATCGAGTCAGTTCGCTGACGCGACGGCGGGTGTGGTCTACATCCACTCATCGCCCGCCGCGTTGTGCCCTCACGTGGAATGGGCGCTGTCCACCGCGCTGTCGTCCCCCGCGAAATTGCGCTGGAACACCCAACCGGCCGACGGGCAACTCCGCGCCAGCAGCGACTGGATAGGCCCCGTCGGCACCGCGGCCCGGATAGCCCAATCATTGCGCACCTGGCCTGTTCTCCGCTTCGAAGTCACCGAGGACCCCAGCGAAGGCGTCGACGGCGAACGCTACAGCTTCGTCCCCACCCTCGGCCTCTGGCACGGATCCACCGGTGCCAACGGTGACGTGATGCTGGGCGAAATGCGATTACGCGCCCTACTCCAAGCCGCCAAAGAACTGGACGTCCACGGAACCTTCGACCTCTCCACCGAACTCGACCGAGCACTGGGCGCACCCTGGGACGAGGATCTCGAGGCATTCCGTCAGGGAACCGACAACGTCGGCGCGGAAGTCACCTGGCTGCGACGGGATGTGGGCTGACACCCGATCCGTGCGCCGCGGCGTCCATCGTGACCGGCCTGTTGAGGTAAAGCGCGTGGGCTGTGCCCAGGATTGCACACAGCGCGAGAATCGCCGCGGTTGCCGATAGGGCACGCCGAATGCGGTGTTCGCTGGTGGGGGCTCGATACTGGATCAGGGCCGGAACGACGGCGGCCGCCGCCGCAGCGAGAAGTGTGTAGGCGGCCGACCACTGTCCGACCGACAGTTCCAGCGCCATCCAGACGAAATGCGATACCTGGGCTGTGGGGACATCGTTGAGCCAGTGCACTGTCCACGTGGTCGAGACGACGCCACCGAGCGCGGCCAGCGGCCACAGCGCCAGAGCGCCAACGATACCGAGCACACCGCATTTCGCGAGGAACCGGGACTGTTCGCTGGTGCCGGTGCGCACGAAGGCCGTCGCGGGCAGTCCGATCCCGAGAGCCACACCGGCACCGATCGCCACCGGGACCGCAATCAGCCACACGTAGACGGCAGCTGTGACCGCGGACGACAGCACACCGGACCCGGACTCCCGCACCGCGAGCAGCGCACTCACGGCACCCCCGCCCACCGAAATCGCGAGCACGGCCACGATCGTTGTCGCGATCGTTGTCGCGATCGCCCAGGCCACAGCTCGTCCTCGGATGGTTGTCGGTCGTGCTGAATCAGTCACGCCACCACTGTATTCAGCTGGGGATGTGGCGAGGTCAGTCGGCGAGGTCCATGCGGAGGAACTCGGTGATGCGGAGGAGTTTCGGGGGGCGGGGGATTTCCGGGGGGAGCGCCTGGAACGCTTCGTCTCTGCCGACGACGCGGGGTGCGGTGAGGGCTACCTCCCGGCCGTCCTTGCGGAGCTGCGCGGTACCGGCGGCCAGGATGTTCTGCACCCAGTCCGCGGCTGATCCGTAGACGAGGACGAACAGGTAGCCACCGTCGACGGGGTGGGCGTCGAGTGGGGTGCGATAGGTCTTTCCCGAGGAGCGGCCGGTGTGGGTGAGGACCGGCCATTTTCCGCCTGCGACAGCGCGTGGGTTGAAGACGCGTTTGTTGATGTGGCCCCACCAAATCGGCATAGGCATGGGGTGCTCCCTTGTTCGGGCCGGTGTGAACTTACACCTGTAAGGCTGACTTACGGTTGTAAGCTTGTCAACACTTCGTCACCGAGGAGGTCCCATGCCCGTACGACAACCGCTCAGCCGCGATCGTGTGCTGGAGGCCGCGATTCGGGTCGCCGATCGTGGGGGAGTGGAGGCCATCACGATGCGGCGGGTGGCGCAGGAGCTCGGCGTGGAGGCGATGTCTCTCTACAACCACGTACCGAACAAGGACGCGATGCTCGACGGGGTCGTCGACGCGGTGTTCGCGGCGATCGAGTTGCCGAAGGCGGGCAGTGCGCAGTGGCGGGATGCGATCCGGGGCACGGCCTGTTCGGCGCGTTCGGTTCTGGCGCGACACAGCTGGGCGCTCGGGCTGATGGATTCCCGCCGCAATCCCGGATCGGCGACGCTGCGTCATCACGATGCTGTTCTCGGAGTTCTTCGCGAGGCCGGGTTCTCGCTGCCGATGGCCGCGCACGCGGTCTCGCTGATCGACAGCTACGTCGGCGGGTTCGTCCTGCAGGAGGCGAACCTGCCCGTGTCCGTGCCTGCCGACGTCGAGGAAGTCGCGGGCGGTATTCTCGCGAACCTTCCGGCAGACGAGTTGCCCTATCTCACCGAGATGATCGTCGACCACGCACTGCAACCGGGGTACGACTACTCGAGCGAGTTCGGTTTCGGTCTGGACCTGATCCTGGATGCGCTCGAGGCACGCCGGGTTTCGCGCTGAGGCGCCAGCCCCCGATTACTGGGGCAGCGCTGTCCTTGTGTCGAAATCCGTTGTGGTGCAGCATCAAACATGTGATGAACAGACGAATTTCTGGAGCCATCCTTGCCGCGTCAGCCGCGGTTGTCGCCTTCGGTCCCGGCGCGCCCGCGGGCGCGGCGACCCCGTTCGTAGCGCCCGAGATCACCTTCGCCGGTACCGCGGCGGGCACCGTCACCGCCACCCTGCGCAACCCCAACGACCGGGGGCAGTGCTGGGCCGAAGCGGGCGTCGGTCCCGAGAACAACCACGTGTTCTTCGGTGACAGCGCCCCGGAATCACTGGCCGACCCCGGCAAGACGGTCGTGACCTCGCTCGACGGCCTCGAGCCCGGCACCACGATCACCGCCCGCGGTGGCTGCGTCAACGGCGCCGAGTTCGCGTTCTCCGAGTTGGTCACGGTCAACGTTCCGGCCGCGACGCCCTCGACCGGAAGCTTCGGCTTCTAGGTCCGCTGACAGCCGCGGCCGGTGTGCCGCGGCTGTCCTCAGCCGCCTGTGCGTCGCGGCGGGAGGGCGACACGGTCGAGATCGTGGGCGAGGACGGCGCCGGGGAAGTCCGCCTGCTCGATGAACAGGTGGTCCTCGCTTTCGGTGTAGCGCTCCGAGAAATGGGTCAGAACAAGGGTTTTCACGCCGCAGGAACGCGCGACCTCGCCCGCCTGACGCGCCGTGAGATGGCCGCGTTCGTGCGCCTGATCCGTCTCGGAGTCGAGGAAGGTGGACTCGATGATCAGCAGGTCGACGCCATCCGCGAGCTCGAAGACGTGGTCGCACAGGCGCGTATCCATGACGAAGGCGACCTTCTGGCCGGGCCTCGGCGCCGAGCATTCCTCCAGCAGTGGACCTGACAGCTCGCGGACCGCGGCGCCGGAAATGCCGTGCTCACGCAACTTCTCGGGCAGAAACGTCCGGCTGTCCGGTTCGGCGAGGCGATAGCCGTACGTGGGGATGCTGTGGGCGAGGGAAAGCGCGGTGAGGGTGAAACCGTTGCCCTGCAACGTTTCGCCGGGGCCGCTCACCGGGTGCTCGATCAGCGTGGGAGAGCCGTAGTAGCTCGTCGCGTACCGCAGCCGGTCCCAATACTCGGCATTCTCGCCGGGGTAGACGGCGTGCACGCCGTGGGGCACCCCATCGCGTCCCAGTCGCTGCACGATGCCTGGCACACCCAGCGAGTGGTCACCGTGAAAATGGGTGATACACAACCAATTCAGTTCGGTCGCGGAGGCGCCCGCGTGCGCCATCTGACGCTGCGTGCCCTCGCCGGGATCGAACAGCACGCCCTGCCCGTCCCAGCGCAGTAGGTAGCCGTTGTGGTTGCGACGGCGGGTGGGCACAGCTCCGGCTGTGCCGAGGACGACGAGTTCTCGTGTCGACATCGACCCATCCTGGCGGGTCGCCGTGTCGGTGTCACGTCGATTCGACCGTCGGACGCGATGAGCGGGTACGCGGACGAAGGTGATGGTGAGATGGACCGAGTGCGTGCCGCCCGCCGAGGCCCGCACCGATCACACAGCTTCCGGAGGACAACGATGGATCTGTTCGACTACGACGCCGAACTACGTCTGCACCAGGCACACTTCTTCGCGACAGCGAAGGTCGGCACCGGTGATCGCGTGCTCGACATCGGGTGTGGCACAGGGCAGACCACGCGGGAGGCGGCTCGCGCGGCCGTCGACGGGAGTGCGGTGGGGGTCGACATCTCGGAGATGATGCTCGAACAGGCCCGTCGCATCAGCGCCGACGAAGGGCCGTCGAATGTCAGTTTCGAGCTGGCCGATGCGCAGGACAATACCTTCCCGCCCGCCGCTTTCGACCTCTGCATCAGCAGGTTCGGTGTGATGTTCTTCGCCGATCCGGTCGCCGCTTTCACCAACATCGCGCGCGCACTACGTCCGGGCGGTCGTCTCGCGTGGCTGGTCTGGCAAAGCCACGACCGCAACGAATGGGCGACGGTGTTCAGCGACGTCCTCGCCGCGTCGATCGCCACACCCGGCCGCGGACCGTTCTCGCTGGCCGACCCGACCGTGACCGAACCCATGCTGACGACAGCGGGTTTCACCGACATCGACTTCACCGAGCTCGACGAGCCCGTCTACTACGGTCCCGACTGCGCGGCCGCCTACGACAACCTCCTCCGCCTGACAGGGTTCACCGCCTTCCTCACCGCGCTCGAGCCCACCAAAGCCGACCGAGCCCGCGCACGGCTGCGTGAAATTCTGGCCGACCACGAGACCGAAACCGGTGTGTATTTCGACTCACGCTCTTGGCTCATCACCGCTCGTCGCCCTTGACGGGCTTCGAGGTGCCTGTATGCGTGATTCGAACGATATCGAGGTGCGCGGCGGTTGCCGACGAGTTTCGGGACGGGTGAATCCTTTCGGGTCGCCGGTGCCTCTTATGTGTGTCGCGACGGACGTCGGGACAGGACACGGAGGTTTGTTGTGGTCGTCGGTATCGGTGTTGTGGTCGGTCTGGTGTTGCTCTGCACGTGCATGGTGGTCGTGAAGCGCAAACGAGCTGGGCGTGGGTGAGTCGCGGTGGCCCGATGAGCGATTGATCGCCGCCGCACAGGGTGGTGATGTGGATTCGATCGCGGCGCTGGTGTCGGGTTCGCATCCGCATATCCAGCGGTTCGCCCATTCCTTGTGTGCCACACCGGAAGACGCCGAGGACGCGGCGCAGGAGGCGCTGATCATCCTGTATCGCAAGATCGGGATGTTGCGGGCCTCCGGTGCGCTGGCGTCGTGGATGTTCCGGATCGTTCGCAACGAGTGCCTGCGGCGGGCACGGACGGGTCTGTCGGGACGAATCCTCGTGCAGGACAACATCTCGGCTGCCTCGGCCGAGGACGAAGTACTGCGACGTCTGGAGGCGGGCCGGGTGGCGGCCGCGGTCGCCGACCTGCCCGCCGACCAGCGCAGCGTGCTGATCATGCGCGATATCCAGGGCTACAGCGGGCGGATGGTCGCCGATGCGCTCGGGCTCAGTACGGCGGCGATGAAGTCACGGCTGCACCGGGCGCGGGCGACAGTTCAACAAGCGCTACGGGCCACGCCTGACGAGGCTCCTGGAGGAAATGATGAGCGATGATTTCGCGAGCAAGTCCATGTTCGAGCACCTGGTGCGCGGCGGGGTGGGGTTCGGCGCCCTCATCGGGTCGGTGGCGCTGATCCCGGTGGTCGGGCCGCTCAGCTTGTTGCTGCTGCCCGTGGGTTTGGTCGCGCTGCGCGGGTGTCCGACGTGCTGGGCGATCGGACTGGTGCAGACCATCTCCAGGGGGCGGCTACAGCGCTCCTGTGACGGCGGCCAGTGCACGCTGAGGGTCAGTGACAGCCATCGAGTCCCTTCCTAGAAGCTGACGGCTTCGAGCGGTCGACAATCCGGCTGACCGCTCGAAGGCAGCTCACGCCGCGCCGAGCAAGGGCAGACACGGAGTGAGCCCGTCGATCCCGACGGTTGTCCGCTGCAGGCTCTCCCATTTCGCGCGCGAGAGACGTACTCGGCGCTGGACGGTGGCCTTCCCGCGCACAGTGAGGCGCCGGATCCCGTCCTGCTCGTAGCCGAGCTTCTCGGAGACTCGCAACGATGGCGAGTTGCCGGCGAAGGCGCCGGACGTCGCGTCGGTGGCTGCGAGCCCAGCGAAGGCCAGGTGGAGGACCGCTGCGCGCATTTCGGTGCCGATACCTCGCCCTTGGTGTCGAAGACCGATCCAGGAGCCGGTGTCGACCTCACGCAAAGTCGCGTAATCGCGGGCGGCGATCGCCTGCTGTCCGACGACTCGGCCGTGCTCGAACACCGCGAGGTTCAGCGTCCAGTTGTCGGGGGACCAGTTGCCGAGTTGGAGCCAGTGATGTTGAACCACCGAGCGTGCTCGTTCGCGGGGAGGGAGGTCTGTCCACGGGACAGCGAACGGCATGCGGTCAGGGTCGTGGACGCCTTCCGCCGCGAGATCGGCCAGCTCGGCGAGCTCCGCGTCTGCGGGCAGGCGGAGTTCCAGGCGGGGTGTGGACAGTCGCAGTCCGAGCAGCGGCCAGTGGTCGATGAGCACGAGTCATTCTGCCCGGCGGACCAGACCCGGCTCATCTCATTTTCGCGAAGGCGAATGTCGCAGCGCCGCAGCGCAAGCGAGTGGGTCGATGGTCGTCAGGACCCGACGGGGCGACGGCGTGATCTCCGGGTGTGGTCCAGGGTTGTTCCGGATGTGTCAGCGGTGCGGGATTCCTAGGGTCGGATCATGCGCAGATTCTCGATCGTTGCCGCGATGGCGGTTGTCGTCTCCTTGGTGGGGTGTGCGAATCCGGAGGACGGTCCCGAGGTCTCGCCCACCGAGAACCGCGCGGAATCGTCCGACCGGGTGCAGCGGGTGCGCGACGACATCGACGCGGCAGTGGCCTCGGGGGTGTCGGGGGTGATCGCGACGCTCACCGAGAACGGCAAGACCACCACGTTGGCGGCCGGTGTCGGCGATCAGGCCACCGGGGTGCCGATTCCGGTCGAGCCGCCGCAGCGGGTTCGGGTGGGCAGCGTGTCGAAGTCCTTTGTCGCGGCGATCGTGCTGCAACTCGTGACCGAGGGGCGAATACAGCTCGACGAGCCGATCGATACCTACCTGCCCGGCTCGATCGTCGGTGACGGCGTCGACGGACGGGCCATCACGGTGCGTCAGATCCTGCAGCACCGCAGCGGATTACCGGAGTTCGCCGACGCACCGGAGATCGACGAATACCGCGCCGCTCTCGACCTCCGGACGTTCACACCCGCCGAACAGCTCGCCATCGCCCTGCGGCGGCCGGCGAAGTTCGCACCGGGTGCCCGCTTCACCTACACGAACACGAACTACCTGGTTGCCGCGATGCTCGTCGAGCGGATCACCGGACGCTCCTATACGGATGTCTTGCAGGACAGGATCATTCGCCCATGGGCCTGGCCGATACCTATCTGCCCGCCACCGGCGAGCACGATATCCGCGGTCCGCACCCGCACGGCTACGCGCCGATCGACGGTACTCGCACGGACGTCACCCGGATCGAACCCTCGGTGCCGTGGGCGGCAGGCGCACTGGTCTCCACCGGCGACGACCTGAACCGATACTTCCTCGACCTGGTGGCGGGAAAGGTGGTGGCGGAACCGGAACTACAGCAGCTGCTGGCCACCTTGCCGACCGGCGTGGACAGCATGCCCGAATACGGTCTCGGCGTGATGTCGGCCGAACTGTCCTGCGGCACACGCTATATCGGGCACACCGGCGGAATCACCGGATACGCCACCTTCTCCGGCGCCACCACCGACGGGCGGGCCGCCACGATCGTCTGGACCGAGCCTCCCAGCGAACAGCCGGACATGATGGCCATCCTGACCCGCGCCCTGTGCCCCTGACACCGCTAACCCCCGAACAGCAGATACAGCCCGGTGAACGTGAAGCCGACCATGGTCAGCATCAATGCCAGCTGGCCGGTCAGCCGGTGACGCGGCGGGAGAAGCACTAGACAGCGGTCGTGGGCGGCGGCGACACCGAGGACGTGGCCGATCAGGACCGCGAGCACCTTGCAGGTGGCGAGCACACTCGGAGGACTCGACAGCACGTAGGCGACCTCGCGATCGGCCAGGCCCGCGATGTTCCATCCACGGTCGAGCGGGTCCGCGAACAGCAGTACTGTCGCCTGCCCCTTCTCGAGGAGGAACGTGAGGTAATGGGCGATCAGATAGCCCGCCACGATCGGGGTGAGACTGAGTGCCAGCCGCCGCGGCAGCAGCGCCCGATCGGCGTGGGAGAGGCCGCCGGTGGCGCGCGCGGCGACGGAGAACAGTCCGCCCACCACCCCGATGAAGATCAGCAGTCCGGCCGTGCGCACCAGCGTCGCGTCGACGACCGGGGCCAGGTCGTCGACCAGTTCGCGCCACCGCGGAAAAGTCGAGAAGCTGTCGAAGGCGGTGGACCCGAGCAGCGTCGCCGCGACCGCGACAGATCCGGCGAGTCCGGGAGTCCCCGCGAGATTGTTCAGCGGCATCCGCAACACCGGCTGCCCCGCGCGGTCGCGGCCGTAGGCGCTCAGGTGTGCCAGCAGCGTGCTGTACACCTCGAGCGGATCGGCCCGCTCTGCCCAGACGGTGCCGAACAGCGTGAGACCGATCGTGGTCACGACCAGATAGCCGAGCAGCCAGGTCAGCACCGAGCTCACCGACCCCGGTGCGCGCCAGGCCAATTCCAGCCACACGAAGGAGAACAGGCCCGCAGCGGCCGGGAGATAGCCCCACCCCTCGCGATAGCGGAGAAGTCCCTGCTCCGGCGCGCGTCGCAGCAGTACGCAGCCGAATCGATGGATCGCCCTGACCGGGGATACGACCCTCCAGACCGGTCCGATCAGCAGGGACGCCACCATCACCCCGACCCAGACGCCGATGTAGAGCACTCCCGGCACCGGATTCAGGGCCGGATCCGAGGAGCCGAACACCGCGATGACGAGCACGCAGACGGTGACCACCACGCTCGCCACGGCGATGACCGTCCGCGTCGCGCGGGCGTCGATCATCCGGCGAACCGGCGTGGGCAGCGGAAATCCCGGTGAGTCGGGGTCGAGCCGGGGTCGACGCCAGGCGAGGAACAGCAGCGCGAACGAGAAGGTGAGCGCCCACGCCGCGCCGATCAACGCGTAGGTGAGCGGAATCGGCAGGTCAGCGGCACCGTTGAGGCCATGGGCGAGGAGGTTCACTGCCGGACCAGCAGCGTCGTCACCGTCCGTCCGAGGTGGTGCAGTTCGATCTCCACCCGGCCCGGCACCGTCACGGTGAAGTCGAACTGCTGGCCGGAGGCCGCGGCGACCGGAAAGGTGTGCGCGGGGGCCGAGTGGACATGCAGTTCGTCGGTGGCGTCACTGTCGACCCGCAACTCGATGCGTTGCCCGACCGCGGCTTCGGTGCGCGTATTGGCCGGGGACACCGCGCCGTTCGCGATCCGGATGTCGATGGTGCGGGCCGTGCTCGCGGGCTCGTCGGCCGGCTCGGACTCCGCACCCGATGAGCAGCCCACCAGCAGCGAACCCGCGACGATCGTGACAAGGCCGTACCGGAGCCGACGATGTGTCACGGATTCTCCTCGGTGCGGTCGATCGGCGCGGATTGTGCTCGTGCGTCCTCGTTTTCGCGCTTCTCCGCGCGCCGGTCACGCATCGCGATGAACAGCACCAGGCCGACCAGTGCCACCGCGGGCAGGAAAGCCGGGATCGCCAGCAGGAGGGAGTGGTCGGCGAGGATGTCGACGTTCTCCTGGCGAATCATGGTCCGGCCGTCGCCTTCTGGTCCGGTGTGCTGCCCGCCGCCAGATAGCGGTCGTTGACGCGGGCCGCACCCCACGCCATCGCCGCGATCAAGGCCAGGCTGCACGCCAGCACCACCAGGCCCGCCAGACCGATCAGCCAGGACGGGTGATCGAAGGACCGCTCGCGCTGCAGGACCGAGATCTCCTCGACGAACGGCCGGGTGAAGCTCGCGGGCGCGGGCACCTCCGCGGCGCCGATGCCGCGATCGAGCGGCATGAAGATCGGGAGCGCGGATTGCATGCGCCCGTCCTGCAGGCGCAGCACCGTCTTCCAGGTGCCGTGCACGGGGACGGGCCGGGTGGAGACGAAGTGGCCGTCGGCGACGCGATGCAGCTTGTCCACGACGAGGCCGTGGCCAGGGCTGTCGTCGCCGGTACCGCCCTGCCAGGCCAGGATCTGCACCCACTCCGGATCGGAACCGATGAGATCGTCGGGGGAGAGCCGGATGTCGGCGGTGACCATCCGCCCACCCTGCTCGGGATCGGCGTCGGTCAGTGCGACGGTCGCCGTCGCGTTCTCCGGTACCCGGATGATCAGCCCGTTCGCGGTCGCCGCCGCCGCGATCACCACCGCGGCGACCACGAGTCCACGCCGCACCGCGGGTCTGGGCAGTGCCTCACCGCGCAAGACGGTGCCGAGCATCGCTCCGATCACACCGCCGGCCACACCGACGGGCACCGCCATCGCGAGCAGTTCCAGCCACATCCCACCGACCCAGGGGTTGACGAACATCCGCTCGATCCACAGCGATTCGAGCCAGATGCCGACCGTCGCCACACCGAGCCCGGTGAGCGCGCCCCACCAGAGCGGTCGGCGGATCAGCGGCAGGAGGGCGAGCAGTTCGACCACGATCGCGGCACCGAGATAGAGCGGGAACACATTGCGTGGTGCCTCGAATCCGGTGCCGACGAGGACCGCCACGATGTACCGCACGCAGAAGGCGAAGGCCACGAGCAGCAGCGTGCTGAGTGGTCCGAGCGTCAAACGCGCCGAGATCAGCGCGATCGTGGCGGCGAAGACGATCAACATCGGTTGCAGCACGAGCCGGAACTGTTCGACGCCGAAGTCGAACTCCACCTGGAACACCGACAGCCCGATCACCAGGCCGCCGAAAGCGAAGGCCTGGATCGCCCACAGCATCCGCCCGTCGGTGCGTTCGGGGTCGGGCCGGTTGTAGCGGCCCTCGAGTTCGAGCAGGAGCACGCCGATCAGCGACAGACCGGCGCCGCCGATGAGCATGAGGTGGGTGGGTCCCCAGAGCGTGACGTCCTGGCCGAACAGCCGGTGCCAGATGTCGTCGAGCGGGAAGCCGATCAGCGCGTACAGACCGGCACCGGCGATCAAGATGCCGCCCACGGGGGCGTACCAGTCGCGGGTGATCTTCACCGCGGCCCTGCCCGGCTTCTCGTCGAGCGGCAGGATGATCGCGAGCATGCCCGCCATGAAGAGGAAGAACAGGCCGACGAGGATGAAATAGTGCGCCGGGTTGGCCAGCGGCCCGTCGTCGCGGCCCTTGCCGACATGCAGGCTCACGTCCCAGATGAAGCCGAGAAACGCGGTCAGGATGGTCGCGAGGAACATCGCGATCGGCAGCGCCACCCAGCCGGGACGGTTCATGAGGCGGCCGCTGAAGTCGGCCAGCCGTTGCAGCCAGGTGATGCGTCGCGTCCGGTGCAGGTAGGCCACCCACAGCAGCACCGCACCGACCACCGCGGCAGCGCCGGTCATCAGCGCCACCTGATCGAGGGCAGCGCCACCGCCCTCGGTGCCCGGCGCGGCCAGGATCGTCGACGGATCGCTCAACACTGTGGCCACGGCAGTCCTCCGATATGTCGAAGCGCCCGGTCTGCGGGGTAACGAACAGTATCCCGAATTCCGCGCTACGCCGATACCCCGCGCGCACAGGTCGCGGGTCGGCGCTCAGCCGCGCGAGGTGCTACCCGGCCGGACGTAGCTGCTCACGGTACTGCTCGCCCCAGGTCTCCATCAGCAGAATGATCGGGACGAGACCGCGACCGAACTCGGTCAGCTCGTACTCGACCCGGGGCGGAACCTCCGGATACACGGTGCGGGTGAGTACGCCGTCGCGCTCGAGTTCGCGTAGCTGCGCGGTCAGCATTCGCTGGGTCACGTGCGCCATGGCTCGGCGCATCTCGTTGAACCGGGCCGTTCCCTCGCTCAGATGGAAGACGATCATGCCCTTCCATTTGCCGCCGATCACATCGAGGGTGACCTCGACCGGGCAGTCGAAATCGAGATCCTGCTTACGTCTCGCCATGCACATCCTCGTCTCACCGGCAAAGGTATGGAAAAGGGTACTGGGTAACAGAAATGTGCGTTCTTACGCGGATATTCCCTGTCGGGCAGGCTCGATCCAGCAAGCAGACCCGGTCCCGACAGGAGTTTCAGAGATGGCCCAGCTACTTCAGCTCGATGCCAGCCCGCGCCGATCGCGCTCCCACACCCGCACGCTGGTCGGGGAGTTCGTCGCGCGCTGGAGCGAGGGCAGGCCCGGTGACACGGTGATCCGCCGCGACCTCGGCCACGAACCGCCTCCGCACCTCACCGAGGACTGGATCGCCGCCGCTTTCACCCCGCCGGGGGAGCGCACCGCGTCGATGCGCGACACCCTGGCCTACAGCGACCAGCTGGTGGACGAGCTGTTCGCCTCCGACGTGCTGGTGCTCGGAGTGCCCATGTACAACTTCGGGGTACCGGCGATGCTGAAGGCCTACATCGACCAGATCGTCCGGGTCGGCCGCACCTTCTCCTTCGATCCCGAAGCCGCGGCTCCGTACACACCACTCACCTCCGGTAAGCGCGCCTTCGTCATCGTCGGCACCGGCGACGCCGGCTACGAGACGGGCGGTCCGCTGGCGAGCCTGAACCACGTGGAGCCGTACCTGCGCACGGCTCTGGGTTTCATCGGCATCGAGGAGGTCGAGTTCGTCTACACGGGAAACGACGAATTCGGCGGCGAGCGCCTACAGCGATCCCTCGAACGCGCCCGCAACCGGGTAGCCGACCTGACTCCTGAGCGCGAAGTCGTCGATATAGCGGGCTGAGCGCACCCGGTGGACGCCGAAACCCCGGACATAGCCCGGGGTTTCGGTAACCGGCCGGAGTGATGCAGGGTCAGCGAGTGGCGATGATCGCCGAACCATGGCCGAAGAGACCTTGATTCACCGCGATGCCCGCGCGGGCGTTGTCCACCTGGCGGCCGTCGGCCTGGCCACGCAACTGCCAGGTGAGCTCGCAGACCTGGGAGATGGCCTGTGCGGGGATGGCCTCGCCGAAGCAGGCGAGGCCGCCGCTGGGGTTCACCGGCACCCGTCCGCCCAATGTCGTTGCGCCACTGCGCAACAGAGCCTCCGCTTCGCCCGTCTCGCACAGCCCGATGTCCTCGTACCAGTCCAGTTCCAGTGCGGTGGAGAGGTCATAGACCTCCGCGAAGGACAGGTCGGCGGGACCGATTCCGGCCTCTTCGTAGGCGGCGTGCGCGATGGCCGACCGGAAGGTGCGAGACGGGGGCTCCACGGACACAGCCGAATCCGTCGAGAAATCCGGCAGATCGAGCACGGTTTTCGGGAACGTCGGCGTCACCGTCGACAGCGCGCAGATGCGCACCGGATCGGCGATGCCGTGGCGGCGTGCGTAGTCCATCGATGTCAGCACCAGCGCGGCTCCGCCGTCGCTGGTCGCGCAGATGTCGAGCAGCCGCAACGGATCCGACACGATCGCCGAGGCGGAGATCTCCTCGACCGAGACTTCCTTGCGGTAGCGGGCATTCGGGTTGTTCAGGCCGTGCCGGGAGTTCTTCACCTTGACCGCGGCGAAGTCGTCGAGAGTGGCGCCGTGCAACGCCATGCGGCGGCGGGCGTAGAGCGCGAAATAGATCGGGTTGGTGGCGCCCAGCAGATGGAAGCGCAGCCAGTCCGGGTCATCGCGGCGCTCGCCGCCGACCGGCTGGAAGAAGCCCTTCGGCGTGGTATCCGCGCCGACCACCAGCGCCACCTCGCACAGCCCGGCCAGGATCTGGGCGCGCGCGTTGGCGATGGCCTGCGCACCGGAGGCGCAGGCGGCGTAGCTACTCGAGATCTGCGCACCCGACCAGCCGAGCGCCTGCGCGAAAGTCGCGCCCGAGACGAAGCCGGGGTAGCCGTTGCGGATGGTGTCGGCGCCGGCGATGTAGCCGACGTCGCGGTGGTCCAGCCCGGCGTCGGCCAGCGCCGCACGCGCGGCCACCAGACCGTATTCGACGAAGTTGCGTCCCCACTTGCCCCACGGGTGCATGCCCGCGCCGAGGACGGCGATGTCGCGATCATTCGTGTCAGTCATTGACCGGCCTCCACATCCACACCGTGTGCTCCGCGTCCTCGTCCTCGTACAGCGTCCCGACGGTCAATTCGACCGGCATGCCGACGGCCAGATCATCGACGGTGAGACCGCGCACGACCTGCCCGAGAATCACCATCTGCTCGACCTCGAGCTCCACTGCCGCGACGACGTAGGGCACGAAGGGATCGGCCGAGACGTAGGGCGCGGGCGGCTTGTACCGGGCGTCCGCGTACGACCAGATCCGGCCACGCGTGGAGAACAGGTACTCGGCGAGCTCGGAGCCGTCGTGGGCACCTGTGCACTGGGGGTTGCGGCAGGCGAGTGTGTTCTTCGGGAAGTACGGCGTGCCGCAGTCGTCGCAGCGAGTTCCTTTAAGGCGTACCTGGCCGTCGTCCGCAGTGAACCAGTCAGCCACGGCGGGGCGTTGTTCTTTCTGCACGTGGCCGACGGTATAGGAACACGTTCTACTTTGGGGCGGAATTCCGTTCCAGCGCTGCTCGGGCGCAGGTACGGTGAGTGGATCGAGGATGTGATGACATCGATCTGGAGTACCGCGCGATGGGCACCAAAGCTATTGACCCGCAGTCGATTCGCAACGTCACGATCATCGGCGATGTCGACGGGACGGCGCGGGTGGTCCATCGCCTGCGCCGATGTTTCGGCGACACCGAGAACACGGTCCGCTGGTCGATGGACGGAATCGAGCACACGATTCGCGTCGCCGAGCTATCGGGCGACGCGCTCATCGCCGACCTCGAACGATCCATCCGCGTAGCCGACGCGGTCATCGTTGTCGTGGACGCCGCCGCGCACGCCACCCCGCGACTCGAAACCATGTTGCGCGTCGCCGACGATCACCAGGTCGCCCGGCTGTGCCTGGTCGGCGGCCTCGATCAACCCACCGCCGACTTCGACCGCTGTGTCCGTACGATCGCCGACGCTCGCGGGGCGGCACCGTTGGCCCTCCAGATCCCCGTCGGCGCCGGTGTCGGCTTCGACGTCATCGACCTGGTCCCGCTGTCGGCACTAGAGGCCGCGGCAACCGAATCCCTGGGAAGCCCAGGGCAACCCGCCGAGCGGTGGTGCCGCTCACTCGTAGCGATCCTGACCGAACAGCACCCTGTGGACTCGCTCACTGTTCGAGACCTGCACACTCGCATCCGCCGCCGCACCCGCAACGGCGACATCGTGCCCATCCTGTGCGCCACACCCCTCGCGCGCGACGACATCGCCCCGCTCCTGGACGCCATCGTCCGCTACCTGCCCTCGCCCCTGTACGTCTGTCAGCCGGAACACGCCCTCGACTACTGACCGCCGCGTTCGGACCTGATCGGGGGCGTGGCTCAGTCGTAGTGGCGGCGGTGTGCCCAGTCGCGCCATCAACCCAGCGAAGTGCATAATCGAACGTATGTGCGACTCGATTCGGCTCTACCTGCGCAATGGACGCTGGACAGAACCAGCGCCGCGCTTCTGCCCGAACGGACACCGACTCGGGACAGGCCGGTCGCTCGTCAGCGTGCTGCCCTGCGTCCGAATCGGCGGACACCACCGAACGCACACCTGCCTGGCCTGCGCCACGACCATCTACTGCCCGCCGATCCACAACGACTGCGAGCACTAGCCCTGCGCCGACCGAAATCCCTGTCCGGTGAACGATCTACAGAGGGATGACGATGGGCCCGCAGGAGTTGGCGCCGACGGCGCATCCGATCGCGGTGAGCACGGACTGCACCAGTGCGGAGGAGCCGGTGCCCAACGAGCTGCTGCCCGAACCCGACGGTGCTTCCGCGGCGGCGGGCCCGGCGGCGGTGACCAGTCCGGCAGTGATGGCGAGGGCCGCAGCGCCGGTGCGCAATGCCCGGCCGATGAGAGTCATGTCCGGAATCGTACGGTCGATCAACTGATTCCGACCGCCCCCGAATCCTGGGGCATCGGCACGTTTGACAGCAAGCGCGCTTCCTCCTTCGTCACCTCGCAGCGATTGATGACGCGTGCGGGTTTTCCTGCGGCGAAGACCTGCCACTTCTGCTGCGGGGGGCGCAGAGGGGATCGAACCGTTGTCTCATCGGACAGCTGTCGCATTGCTGCGAGGCGTTGACCTCGGGGGCCTACCCGTGGCAGTACCCATTGCCGACAAGACGCCGGACTTACGCGGGTTTCCATCGGGCTTGTTTAGCGTCCCGACGCAACTCGCCGCGGACGGCCTGTCCTGCTGATGAACCAGCGAGGCAAGGTTTCTGGCCGCGTTGATGTCGCGGTCCAGCTCGGCACTGCAATTTTCGCATCGAAAGACCCGATCGGACAGGTGCAGTTTGTTTTTCACTGCGCCGCATCCGCTGCAAGTCTTCGAGCTGGGGTAGAACCGATCGGCGACAACAAGCGAGGTTCCTCGCCATTTCGACTTGTACGTGAGTTGGCGGCGTAGCTCGCCCCACGCCGCAAGCTGAATCTTCCGACTGAGCCTTCGGTTTCGGATCAGTCCGGCGACATGCAGATCCTCGATGGCTATGGACTCGCAGGAAGTGGTCAGCTGTGTTGTCAGTTGGTGAAGGCTGTCTGTGCGGGCATTCGTCAGCTGTTTGTGCACCCGCGCTATCTCTGCTCTGGTCTTCTCCCAGCGCCGAGATGGTGTGCGGTGGGTCCGCCTATCGGGACCGTGCCGACGTGTGGCGCGACGTTGCAGACGACGAAGCTTTTTCGTGGTGCGCTCGACATCCGGTGGCGCCGCGACGAACCCGTCCTCG
Source organism: Nocardia sp. NPDC057272 (assembly GCF_042668615.1). Taxonomy (NCBI): domain Bacteria; kingdom Bacillati; phylum Actinomycetota; class Actinomycetes; order Mycobacteriales; family Nocardiaceae; genus Nocardia; species Nocardia sp. NPDC057272. Next base: position 30,310 of record NZ_JBHUYK010000033.1, read on the forward strand.
TCGGAGATTCCAGGGATCGGCATTGACAAAATCGCCAAGTGCTTGATCCCGAGGTCAACACCGACAACAGGAATCCGTTTGCCTGCAGGTGTAGTCGGGGGGCCGGAGAGCTCGACCGAGAACGATACTTGCCAACGCTCGTTCCGGAAGCTGACAGTGGCAGAACGAATTCGGGCGACCCCTGTTCGGATGTGCCGTTCCAGCGACCGGGTCGACTCCAAAGTGCGGACCACGCCGATCCTGGGAAGTTTGACATGTCGTCGGTCGGTGGCCACCAGCCCGAATGCGCCGGTAGAGAATCGGCAGGACTGTCGACTCCGCTTGGACTTGAACTTCGGGAATCGGCTAACCCGGTTCATACCGGAATCCCGCCCCTTCGCCCAACGATTCAGCGCGGTGGCCAGGTTGGCCAGCCCGCTCGCGTAGGCCTCCTTCGAGTTCTCTGACCACCACGGAGCCGCTGTCGGCTTGGCTGCGTTCCATCGTTTGCGGAGTGCGTAGGCCGACCAGTTCATATGCGGAGTCAGATCTTCTGCAGGGACACCATACGAGCGTTCCGCTTCACGTTGCGCGAAGATGGCCCGAACCATCGCGAGTCCCCAGTTGTAGGCGAACCGCTGGGCGCCGCAATGCGACTGGAGCATGTCCTGCTGGGTGGGGGTGGGTTCCAGCGCGAAGACGAACGCGCGGAGCACAGAGCCGGTCGTTGCCGCGTGACTCGGAGTCTCCGGAGTTGCATCGAGCGAGAGCATGATCCCCCGTCCTGCAGCTGCTGTGATCACACTCCGTAGTCGTGATGATGGACCTGTACAACATCTGTGGGCGCAGTAGGGATCGAACCTACGACCGCTGGTGTGTAAAACCAGTGCTCTACCGCTGAGCTATACGCCCTGGCACCGCCGGGGAGTACCGGCGGTGTCGGGTTATGAATCTAGCGCGGCGAGAGCTTTCTCCCAAGCCGCCTGGTCACGGGCCTGTCCGGGGCCGTTCATCTCCGCGAAGGTGATGTAGCCGGACTTGTCGACGACGAAGGTTCCGCGGTTGGGGTAACCGGATTTCTCGTTGAAGACGTCGTAGGACTGGGTGACGGCGCCGTGCGGCCAGAAGTCCGACAGCAGGGGGAACAGGTAGCCCTGTTCCGCGGCCCAGATCTTGTGGGTGGGGGGCGGGCCGACGGAGATCGCGATGATCTCGGCGTCGTCGTTCTGGAATTTGGGCAGCTCGTCGCGGACCTTGCACAGCTCGCCTTGGCAGATGCCGGTGAAGGCGAGTGGATAGAACACCAGCAGCACGTTCTTCTTGCCGCGGAAATCCGACAGGGTGACGGGCTGGTTGTTCTGGTCCTTGAGCGTGAAATCCGGCGCGAGAGTGCCAACTTCTAGCGGCATACTACGAATCCTCCGTCGTGTCGGGTCCCAGCCGGGCATGCGAGCCCAACTGAGACCCTAGCGAACGGCGGATTCAGCGCTGTTTGGACGGTGCCTTCGGCTGAACGAGGCGTGAGCCGGTCCAGCTGCCGAGGCTGATGGTGGATGTCTGGGTCAGGCCGGCCGTGGGTGCGGCTTCGGCGATCTCGCTCGGATCGACATGGCCTTGTTGACCGGTTTTGGGGGTGAGGACCCAGATGAAGCCTTCATCGGCCAGCGGGCTGATGGCATCCATCAGCTCGTCGGCCAGATCGCCGTCACCTTCTCGCCACCACAGCAGGACGGCGTCAACGACCTCATCGGAGTCTTCGTCGACCATTTCGCCGCCGCTGACCTCCTCGATCTCGGCGCGCAATGCGTCGTCGGTGTCCTCGTCCCAGCCCAATTCCTGAACAACCAAGCCGTGAGAAATGCCAAGCTTCTGAGCGTAGTTCTGCGCGTCCGCCGCGGCGACCACGGTGGTGTCCTCCCTAAACTTCCGACAGTAAGATAGGTGCAAGCGAACATGGTTATCGGCCGTAGCGCAAGCTGATCGGATGAATTGGGACCGTATGCCGCGTGTCGGGAGGGCAAAATCGGCCGTCTCAACAGGCGTCGTGGACTGCGGTGCGTGCCTGGTTGATGGTGCGGCTGGCCTCGTTGAGCTTGCCGACAGGTGAGTTGTAGGTCATCTTTCTGGTCTGCACGGCCAGCTCGCGTGCCGCGACGACGTACGCGGTGAATTTGTCGGCCAGTTCGGTCGGCAACGCGCCTGCCGCGGCGACGACGCCCGACTCCACTTTGGTCGCCGCGTTGTCGAGGGTGGTGGCCGCGGACTCGCGCTTGGCGGCGTAGTCGGGAGCGTTGGTGTCGTGTGCGGAGACGAAGTCGTTGTACGCGGTGACGCCGGCGCCGGTGGTGGTGGCGAACTGGCCGCAGTTGTCGGTGATCGCGCGCTCGCGCGCGGCCGCGGCGCGCGAGGACGCGGCGGCCGAGGACGACGCCGCGGCGGTGGTCTTGTAGGCGGCTACTTCGGCCGCGTCGGTCGTCGGTGTGCCGGGGATCTGCTCGGCACAACCCGCCACCACCGAACCCGCGGTCACGGCGACAAAGGCACAGATCAGCCCCAGTCGGCGCGCGTGCAGCACCCTCATCGTCCGGCGTTCCCTCTCACTCACGTGCGCGACTCGTATTTCCCCGCAGAACCTACCTAATGGTATTCGCGCTGAGGTGATGACCTCGGCAGCCGTTTCGGTAAGGATGGGGGGTGCACCCGAACCTTTCGCAACGGGTGGTCCGCACACCAAGCGGGCAGGCCCGGGGATAGCGACGCCGACCAAGCAGTTCAGCCCCCATCACGAGGAGCAGATTTGACCGACCTGATCCACTCTGCAGCTTCCAACGATCCAGTAGCGACCTCCACCGGGGGCGGTGAATCCACCACCAAACCCACCGGTGAACGGGTACGGGTCATCCGCGAAGGAGTGGCGTCGTATCTACCGGATATCGACCCCGAAGAGACCAGTGAATGGCTGGAATCCTTCGACGACATGCTCGACCGGGAAGGCCCGGGTCGCGCCCGCTACCTGATGTTGCGCCTGCTCGAGCGAGCGGGCGAACGCCGTGTCTCGATTCCGGCGCTCACCTCCACCGATTACGTCAACACGATTCCCACCGAGAACGAACCGTGGTTCCCCGGTGACGAGGAAGTCGAGCGCCGCTTCCGCGCCTGGATCCGGTGGAACGCCGCGATCATGGTGCATCGCGCGCAGCGCCCCGGAATCGGTGTCGGCGGCCATATTTCGACCTACGCGTCCTCGGCGGCGCTCTACGAGGTGGGCTTCAACCACTTCTTCCGCGGCAAGGATCACCCCGGCGGCGGCGACCACGTCTACATCCAGGGCCACGCCTCGCCCGGCATCTACGCGCGCGGTTTCCTCGAGGGGCGCCTGAGTACGGACCGGCTCGACGGATTCCGTCAGGAGTACAGCCACGGCGGCCTGGGCAAGGGACTGCCGTCCTACCCGCACCCGCGGCTGATGCCCGACTTCTGGGAATTCCCGACGGTGTCGATGGGCCTGGGCCCGATGAACGCGATCTACCAGGCCAGGTTCAACCACTACCTCACCGATCGTGGCATCAAGGACACCTCAGACCAGCACGTCTGGGCCTTCCTGGGCGACGGCGAGATGGACGAACCCGAGTCGCGCGGCCTGATCCAGGTGGCCGCCAACGAGGCGCTCGACAACCTCACCTTCGTGATCAACTGCAACCTGCAGCGGCTCGACGGCCCGGTGCGCGGCAACGGCAAGATCATCCAGGAACTGGAGTCGTTCTTCCGTGGCGCCGGCTGGAACGTGATCAAGGTGGTCTGGGGTCGCGAGTGGGACGCGCTGCTCGGCGCCGACCGCGACGGCGCGCTGGTGAACCTGATGAACTCCACCCCCGACGGTGATTACCAGACCTACAAGGCCAATGACGGCGCGTACGTGCGCGACCACTTCTTCGGCCGCGACCCGCGCACCAAAGCGCTGGTGCAGAACATGTCCGACAGCGAGATCTGGAATCTCAAGCGCGGCGGCCACGACTACCGCAAGGTCTATGCGGCGTATTCGGCGGCGATGGCGCACAAGGGCCAGCCGACGGTGATCCTGGCCAAGACGATCAAGGGCTACACCCTCGGCAAGCACTTCGAGGGCCGCAACGCCACCCATCAGATGAAGAAGCTGGCGCTGCAAGATCTCAAGGACTTCCGCGATCTGCAGCGCATCCCGATCAGCGATGCCGAGCTGGAGAAGGACCCGTACCTGCCGCCGTACTACCACCCCGGCATGGACGATCCGGCCATCGAGTACATGCTGGCCCGGCGCAAGTCGCTCGGCGGTTTCGTGCCGGAGCGTCGCTCGTCCGCCAAGGCGCTGAAGCTGCCGGGCGACGAGGCCTACCGCTCGGTGCGCAAGGGTTCGGGCAAGCAGAAGGTCGCCACGACGATGGCGCTGGTGCGCCTGGTCAAGGAACTGTTGCGCGACAAGGAGATCGGCAAGCGGATCGTGCCGATCATCCCCGACGAGGCCCGCACCTTCGGCATGGACTCGTGGTTCCCGACGCTGAAGATCTACAACCGCAACGGCCAGCTCTACACCTCGGTCGACGCGGAACTGATGCTCGCCTACAAGGAGAGCGCGGTCGGCCAGATCCTGCACGAGGGCATCAACGAAGCCGGTTCCACCGCCTCGTTCACCGCGGTCGCCACCTCCTACGCCACCCACGGCGAGCCGATGATCCCGCTCTACATCTTCTATTCGATGTTCGGATTCCAGCGCACCGGCGACAGCTTCTGGGCCGCGGCCGACCAGCTCGCGCGCGGATTCGTCCTCGGCGCCACCGCGGGCCGCACCACCCTCACCGGTGAGGGACTGCAGCACAACGACGGGCAGTCGCTGCTGCTGGCGTCGTCTAATCCCGCTGTGGTGACCTATGATCCGGCGTTCTCGTTCGAGATCGCGCACATCGTGCGCGACGGTCTGCGCCGGATGTACGGCGGCGGCGAGGTTCCGGCCAGTCAGCTGCCCGGCACCGAGGTGCCCGCGGTCGGCACGTTCGGCGGGGAGAACATCTTCTACTACATCACCCTGTACAACGAGCCCTATCAGCAGCCGGCCGAGCCCGACGACCTCGACGTCGCGGGTCTGCTCAAAGGTCTGTACCTGTACCAGGGCGGCGGTGAGGGCGAGGTTCGTGCCCAGATCCTCGTGTCCGGCGTGACCGTGCCCGACGGCCTGCGCGCGCAGGAGATCCTGGCCCAGGAGTGGGGTGTGGCCGCGGATGTGTGGTCGGTGACCTCGTTCGGCGAGCTCCGCCGGGAGGCGCTGGACAAGGAGATCGCGGCGCTCAAGCACCCCGACGCGGATTCGGGTTCGCCCTACGTCACCCAGGCGCTCTCGGCCGCGCGGGGACCGGTGGTCGCCGCGACGGACTGGATGCGCGCGGTGCCCGATCAGATCCGGCAGTGGGTGCCCGGCGACTACATCACCCTCGGCACCGACGGGTTCGGCTTCTCCGACACCCGCACGGCCGCGCGCCGGGTGTTCAACGTCGACGCGCAGTCGATCGTGGTCGCGGTGCTCGAGGGTCTCGTCCGGGACGGCACGTTCGACAAAGCCAAGGCGGTGGAAGCGGCCGCGAAATACGGCATCGACAGCGTGGCCGCCGCGCCGAAGCCGAGTGCGGACGCGGCAGAGGAACTCGCGTAGCGGACTATTGGACTGTGGAGCGCAAACCGCCGCGGCCCCGTCGGATCACCGAGGGCACCAGCGAACACGAGGTCTATCTGCCGACGGGGGCTCTGTCCCCGAATCGGCAGACCCGTGATCCGCTGCCCGACACGCTGCTCAAGCGGGTCAAGCAGTTCTCGGGCCGGCTGTCCACCGAGGCGGTGGGGTCGATGCAGGATCGGCTGCCGTTCTTCGCCGATCTGGACGCCGCGCAGCGAGCGGGTGTGCAGATGCTGGTGCAGACGGCGGTCGTGAACTTCCTGGAGTGGTTGCAGGATCCCGATTCCGATATCCGCTTCAGCCTGGACGCGTTCCAGGTGATTCCACAGGATCTGGCGCGGCGGCTCACGCTGCGCCAGACCGTGGACATGGTGCGGGTGGCCATGGACTTCTTCGAGCAGTGGCTGCCCGCGCTGGCGCGCAACGATCGGCAGCTGGTGGCGCTCACCGAGGCGGTGCTGCGGTACGGGCGTGAGCTCGGCTTCGCGGCCGCCTCGGTGTACGCCAGCGCCGCCGAGTCGCGCGGCGCCTGGGATACCCGCCTGGAGGCCCTGGTCGTCGACGCGGTGGTCCGGGGCGACACGGGCCCGGACATGCTTTCCCGGGCCGCCACGTTGAACTGGGACGCCACGGCGCCCGCCACAGTGCTGGTCGGCACACCGCCGCTGGACCAGGGCGTGTCGACGGTCGGTGCGGTGCACACCATCGCGACTAAACACGGCAGGGCCGCGCTGGCGGTGGTGCAGGGTGCGCGGCTGGTGATGGTGGTCAGCGGGCACCTGGGGGAGTCGGGCATGGGCTCGCCGTTCCTCACCGATCTGCTGGCCGAGGTGTTCTCCGACGGTCCGGTGGTGATCGGCCCGACGATGCGTACCCTCGGCGCCGCGCACGCGTCGGCGATCGAGGCGCTGGCGGGAATGGAGGCCGTGGTGGGCTGGCGCGCGGCGCCAAGGCCCGTTCACGCCACGGAGTTGCTCCCGGAACGCGCGTTGCTGGGCGATAGAGCTGCGATAGAGGCGTTGAACGAGTATCTTGTGCTCCCGTTGGCTGCTGCCGGATCTTCGTTATCCGACACACTCGACGCCTACCTGGATTGTGGCGGAGCAGTAGAAACTTGCGCTCGGCAGCTGTACGTCCATCCAAATACCGTTCGGTACCGACTCAAACGAATCGGCGAGGTCACCGGCCGCGATCCCATGAATCCCCGGGACGCCTATGTGCTCCGAATCGCAGCCACAGTGGGCCGTTTGACACGAACGCATAACGAATCGTCTCCTCCTGTCACAGAAACCCCGCCTGTCCCATTGGGTCACGACCCCCTGTAACGGGATTGGGGAATCGGTCGATCCCGACACCCCACCTCGGATTTTGTGGGACCCCTACAAAAGCGATCGGAAAGCTTCATTCGCGCCGACATCTCATGCGGCGGGGGTCACAGTGTTGTCTTAGGGGGTGATCGCGTTGCTCACCCCTGGACAGGGGTCCCAGACACCCGGCATGCTCACGCCGTGGCTCGCACTTCCCGGTGCGACTGATCGCCTCGAGCTCTGGTCGAAGGCCGCAGGCCTAGATCTGGTCCGTCTCGGTACCACCGCGACGGCCGAGGAGATCGTCGACACTGCGGTGACGCAGCCGCTCGTGGTCGCCGCCGCACTCCTCGCGTTCGCCGAAATCACCCCCGGGTCGATTCCGGCGGATACAGTCGTCGCCGGACACTCGGTCGGCGAATTCGCCGCAGCCGCTGTCGCCGGTGTCATCACCGCCGACGAGGCAGTCGCCCTCGCCGCCATCCGCGGCCGGGAGATGGCCAAGGCCTGTGCGCTGGAGCCGACCGGCATGTCCGCAGTGCTCGGTGGCGATGAGGCCACCGTGCTCGCACGACTCGCCGAACTCGATCTCGTCCCGGCCAACCGCAACGCGGTAGGCCAGATCGTGGCAGCGGGTCGCCTGGAAGCTCTGGCGGAGCTCGCCGCGAACCCGCCGGAGAAGGCACGGGTCCGCGCGTTGCCCGTCGCCGGTGCGTTCCACACCGTCTTCATGGCCCCGGCACAGGAAGCTGTCGCCGATGCCATCGCCCAGATCTCGCCGAGCGACCCGATCCGGACGTTGCTGTCGAACTTCGACGGACAACCGGTCACCTCGGGCGCCGACGCGATCGAAAAACTTGCCGCTCAGGTCACTCGCCCCGTGCGCTGGGACCTGTGCAACGAGACCATTCGCGCCGCGGCCGTCTCGGCCGTGGTCGAGTTGCCGCCGGCTGGCACGCTGGTCGGCATCGCCAAACGGGAGCTGAAGGGCACGCCCAATCTGGCCCTGAAGACCCCCGAAGACCTCCCCGCGTTGGCCGAACTGACCACCTCGGGCTAGCTTTCCCCCCGGCGGTCGTGCACAGCGAAGTGCAGGCCGTTCACGAACCCTACAAATAGCAACAAGAAGGGAGCCACCAAAGTGGCCGCTCTGACCCAGGAACAGATCGTCGAAGAACTCGGCAAGATCATCGAAGAGGTTACGGGTATCGAACCCTCCGAGGTGACCCTCGAGAAGTCCTTCGTCGACGACCTGGACATCGACTCGCTGTCCATGGTCGAGATCGCTGTGCAGATGGAAGACAAGTACGGCGTCAAGATCCCCGATGAGGATCTGGCCAGCCTGAAGACCGTCGGCGACTCCGTCGCTTACGTCCAGAAGCTCGAGGCCGAGAACGCCGACGTCGCCGCCGAGCTCAAGGCCAAGTTCGACAGCGCCGGCGAGTAGGGCCGAACTTTGACCACTCCTGCTCCCAGTACTTTGAACGGGAACTTCCCCAACGTCGTCGTCACGTCGATGGCGGCGACCACGTCGATCGCTGGTGATGTCGATGCGACGTGGAAGGGACTCCTCAACGGTGAGAGCGGAATCGACGTTCTCGAGGATTCCTTCATCGAGGAATACGACCTGCCGGTGCGAATCGGCGGTCACCTGAAGGTCAGCCCCGACACCCTGTTGAGCCGGGTCGAGATCCGCCGCATGGCGTATGTCGAGCGCCTGGCGACCGTTCTCGGTCGCGAGGTGTGGAAGAACGCGGGCAGCCCTGAGGTCGACAACGACCGTCTCGGCGTCGCGATCGGCACCGGACTCGGCGGCGGCGACGCCCTGATCGACTCGGTCGACAAGCTGAAGAACGGTGGCTATCGCAAGATCTCGCCGCTGGCTGTTCAGATGGTCATGCCGAACGGTCCGTCGGCGGTCGTCGGTCTCGAGCTGAAGGCCAGGGCGGGAGTGGTCACTCCGGTCTCGGCGTGCTCGTCGGGTTCGGAGGCCATCGCCAACGCGTGGCGGATGATCGTGATGGGTGACGCCGACATCGTCGTCACCGGTGGTGTCGAGGGCTTCATCGACTCGGTGCCGATCGCGGCGTTCTCCATGATGCGTGCGATGAGTACCCGCAACGACGATCCGAAGGGTGCTTCGCGTCCCTTCGACAAGGATCGCGACGGTTTCGTCTTCGGTGAGGCCGGCGCGCTCATGGTCATCGAGACCGAAGAGCACGCCAAGGCGCGCGGTGCCACCATCCACGCTCGTCTGCTGGGTGCCGGTATCACCTCCGACGGGTTCCACCTGGTCGCTCCCGATCCCGAGGGCACCGGTGCGGCCAGGGCGATGACTCGCGCGATGCAGACCGCTGGTCTGACCAAGAGCGACATCACCCACATCAACGCCCACGCGACCGCGACGCCCATCGGTGACTCCGCCGAGGCGAACGCGATCCACAAGGCGATCGGTAAGCACGCTTCGGTGTACGCGCCGAAGTCGGCACTGGGTCACTCGATCGGCGCCGTCGGCGCCCTGGAGTCGATCCTCACGGTGCTCGCGATCCGGGACGGCATTGTTCCGCCGACACTGAACCTGGACAACCAGGATCCGGAGATCGATCTCGATGTGGTGCACGGGGAAGCCCGTCGCCAGGAAATCGAGTACGCGATCAACAATTCCTTCGGTTTCGGTGGGCACAACGTCGCGCTCGCCTTCGGTCGGGCATAAGCCGCCGACTGCATTCCGATCCCCGGTGGGGGTCGTGCCAACTGAATGGTTCGACTCCCACCGGCGGTTCGCCACAGCAGCCGCCGCCGCGGCAATCTTTACGAAGGAGTGAGCGCGATGACCATCATTGCTCCCGCGTTTCAAGACACCACCACCGATCCGCGCGACCCACTGGGTCGGCTCCAGCGCTTCTTCGACCCCGGCACCGTCCTGCCGCTGCATCCGCGTGACCGCTCCGGCGTGCTCGCCGCGATCGGCGAGGTCGACGGGGTCCGCACCGTGGCCTACTGCTCCGACGCGACCGTCATGGGCGGCGCGATGGGTGTGGAGGGCTGCAAGCACATCGTCGACGCGATCGACACCGCGATCGAATCCGGCATTCCCGTCGTCGGGCTGTGGCACTCCGGTGGCGCGCGCCTGGCCGAGGGTGTCGAGGCGCTGCACGCGGTAGGCCTGGTCTTCGAGGCTATGGTTCGCGCGTCCGGTCTCGTTCCCCAGATCTCGGTGGTGCTCGGCTTCGCCGCCGGTGGCGCCGCCTACGGTCCCGCGCTGACCGATGTGGTCATCATGGCGCCCGAGGGCCGCGTGTTCGTCACCGGGCCCGACGTGGTGCGCTCGGTGACCGGCGAGAACGTCGACATGGAGACCCTCGGTGGTCCCACCACACACTTCAAGAAGTCCGGCGTCTGCCACATCGCCGCCGACGACGAGGCCGACGCCATGCACCGCGCGCGCCGGCTGGTGTCGATGTTCGCCGAGCAGGGCGAGTTCGACCTGGTCGCGGCCGAGCACGGCGATGTCGATCTCAAGGCGATGCTGCCGGAGTCGGCCAAGCGCGCCTACGACGTGAAGCCGATCGTGCACGAGCTGCTCGACAACGTCGACGGTGAGTCCTCCTTCGAGGAACTCCAGGGTGGTTACGCCCGCAGCATGGTCACCGGTCTCGGTCGTCTCGGCGGTCGCACCGTCGGCGTCCTGGCCAACAACCCGCTGCGCCTCGGCGGCTGCCTGAACTCCGAAAGTGCCGAAAAGGCTTCACGTTTCGTGCGACTGTGCGACGCGTTCGGTATCCCGCTGGTCGTGGTCACCGATGTTCCCGGCTACCTGCCCGGTGTCGGCCAGGAACTCGAGGGCGTGGTTCGTCGCGGCGCGAAGCTGCTGCACGCCTTCGCCGAAGCCCGCGTTCCCCGCGTCACCCTGGTGACCCGCAAGATCTACGGCGGCGCCTACATCGCGATGAACGCCCGCGCCCTCGGCGCCACCGCCGTCTACGCCTGGCCCGGCTCCGAAGTCGCCGTCATGGGCGCCAAGGCCGCCGTCGGTATCCTGCACAAGAAGGCACTCGCCGCCGCCCCCGAATCCGAGCGCGAAGCCCTCCATGAGCGCCTCACCGCCGAACACGAGCAGCTCGCGGGCGGCGTCGAACGCGCCGTCGCCATCGGCGTCGTCGACGAGGTCATCGACCCCGCCAAAACCCGCAGCATCATCGCCGCGGCCCTCGCGGCGGCTCCGGCCCGCAAGAGCCACCACAAGAACATCCCATTGTGATCTGAACTGACACAACGACTTCGGGCCCCGGGAGATTCTTCCGGGGCCCGAAGTCGTCGTGGGTCAGCCGGCCGCTCGGGACGAACCCCGTCTACCGCGCCGCGGCCGTGCGTGTTCGGGGGATAATGGCGGGGTGCGCTATGAGGAACTCGCAGACGTCCCGTGCTCTATCACGCGGCCGCTGGTGATCTTCGGTGATCGCTGGACCTTGCTGATCCTGAAGTACAGCTTCGCCGGGGTGCGGCGTTTCAACGCGTTCCAGAGCGCGCTGGGGATTTCGCGGAGTCGGCTGCGGGATCGGCTCGATCGGCTGGTCGAACATGAGATTCTGGTGAAGCGGCCGGTTGATGACGGTGTCTACGAGGAGTATCGCCTCACCGAGAAGGGGCACGCGATCTACCCCATTCTGATGGCGATCCGCGATTGGGGCGATGCCTACATGGCGCCGGATGGGCCGCCGGTGGAATACCGGCATCGTGGTTGCGCGGGGGAGGCGCACGCGCATCTGACGTGCGACGAGTGCGCGGCGGAGATCACCGCGCGCGACGTCGAACCGCAAGCCGGTCCCGGAATGTCCTCGGCCGGGCACCCTGCCTGACGCGGCGCGGTGATCCGCCCGGTCAGGACGTGTGCCAGGTGACCTGGTCGTCGAGGGGGGCGCGGGCGGTGCGGAAGGCGTTGATCGGGTGGGTGGTGTCGGGGTGGCCGAAGGAGACGCCGAAGACGACCTTGCGGTTGTCGGGGATGGCGAAGTAGTCGCGGATGAAGGGGGCGTAGGAGGCCAGGGCGGCTTGGGGAGCGGCGCCGAGGCCGAGAGCTTGGGCGCCGAGGAGGAAGTTCTCGAGCCAGAGGCCGCAGTCGACGGCGCCGTAGATGCCCAGGTCGGCTTCGGAGGTGACGATGGCGACGTGCGGGGCGTCGAAGAATTCGAAGTTGCGCACCATCTGGCGCATGGTCTTCTCGTGGTCGCCCTTGACGATGCCGACGCTGTCGTAGAGCTGGAACCCGCAGGCACGGCGACGGTCCCGGTAGATGCCCTCGTAGGCGGCGGGGAATTCGAAATCAGGTGTGTTGCCAGCGGTTCGGATGTGGTCGAGAAGTTCCTTGCGGAACCGCTCGGTGCCTTCGCCCGCGGTGACCACGACCTGCCAGGGCTGGGTATTGCACCACGACGGCGTGCGCTGGGCGAGGGTCAGCAGCTGTTCGATGGTCGCGCGGTCGACCTGCTCGGAGGTGAACTGACGGCAGCTCCAGCGTTCGTCGGCCAGCCGCTGGAGAGTGGCGAAATCGCTGCTGTCGTGCTCGGTCTGCGCCATCGCGCGGCTCCCTACGGTACGGAGAACTGGTCTCATTTTGAGACTAATTTAGCAGTTCGGTCACCGCGGCGGAACCCGCCGGCACCACGGACTCGGGTGCCGGCGGAAGCCGGAATCAGTCGCGTCTACGAGAGACGACCAGGATCGCGATACCGACGCCGACGACCAGCGCCGCGCCCGCCCCGATCAGGGCGTACAGGGCCCACGGCCGCGCGACCGTCGCCGGACCGCTCACGGCGACAGTCTGTTCGGCTTCCGGCTGAGCACTGACGCCGACATAGGTCGGCCCTGCTTCGGCCGCGCCCGACACGGCGACGTCGAGCTGTATCGGCGTCGGCGGCATCGCGTCCGCGCCCATCGGGATGCCGAGTTTGACGGCGATGTAGTGCCAGCCGGCCACCGCCTGCCGTTGGACCTGCGAATCTGACTGATCCCGGTTGGCATACCGGACCGGCACCGACGCCAGCGCGAGCTCAGCGCTCGACCTGCCCGTGTAAACGGTGGTGTCGGAGTCGATGTCGCGACCGAGCGGCGAATACAGGGTGGTCTCCACATTCGACGCGGCGGTGCTGTTCGCGCCGCCGGTCTCGGCGAACCGCACGCGGTAGGCCAGTCCCTGCCCCCAGTCGAGCCGCACCCGGTAGAAGACGTACTCACCGGACTGGAGGGTGTCGGTGAAGTTGCCGCCGCCGGGCAGCGTGGAGGCGGTCGTGAACGAGCCGCCACCGCTGATCGGTTGGGCGGGCCCGGCCGGATCGGTGAAGGTCACCGGGGTGCTCACCGCGGCCGGCCCGGGATCGGTGACCCCGGGTTCGATGCCGACGAGGATTTCCATCGGCAGTCGCGCGGGCGAGCCCTTGGCCACCAGATCCCAGTTCAGCTCGAAGTAGTAGCGGCCGCCGCCCTTGCACTTGGCGGAATCAGCGCTGGTGGGTTCCTCGGCCGCCCCCTCGAAGGTCTTGGCGACGGTGAGTGCGACACCGTCGCTGGCCCTGGTCTCGAGTTCACGCTCGCGAATACCGCAATCGGCGCCGTCGCGGCCGAAGACCCGCAGTTCCAGCGCGTTCATGTCCTCCGTCGTGGAGACGCCCTTCGCCCGGGGGAACGAGACGATCCCGGTGAAGTGGGCGGTCGCGCCCGCGGGCACGTCGACCGCGTAGAGGCGCTTCTGCTGCTGACCGATGGTGTCGAGGTACTGGCCGGGTTTCGCGACCGGCGCGGTCCGGTATTCGTCGGTGCCGGTGATGGGTGTGCCGGTGGCCTGGTAGTTGCGCAGCGCGGCCGAACTCACCCGCGGCAGAATGCGTTCCAGCGCGGCACCGTCGGCGGCATCGCTGTAGGTGCCGCCGGTGGCCTGGGCCGTGCACGTGAGCTGGGCGCGCGCCTTGTCGTCGACGGCGAACCCGATCGAATGCACGATCAGGTCCAGACCCTGCGCCTTCAACTCCTCGGCGACCTCGCACGGGTCCGGCGGTGAACAGGTGTCGTCACCGTCGGAGACGAGCACGATCGAACGCGGTCCGGAATCGGGCAGCGCGTCGGCGGCCTGGCGCAGCGCGGTGCCCATCGGGGTCCAGCCGCGCGCGTGGATACCGTCGACAGCGGTGGTGAGGGCGGGCTTGTCGATGGTGGTCGGTTGCCGCAGCACCTGGACGTCGCGGCACCCTGCTGCCTTGTCCGCCTCGGCATTGCTGGTGCCGGTGCCGTAGGTGGTGAGTCCGACCGATGATTCGGCGGGCGCCGAGGCGACGAACGCGCGCACGGCCCGCTTCGCCGAATCCATCATGGTGCCACCCTGATCGGGGCGCTCCATCGAGCCCGAGGCATCGAGGATGAGCATGGTCGGTGCGTACCGGCCGGGGTCGGCCTGCGCGAGGACCGGGGGTAACGCGGGCAGCACGGTGAGGGCTACGGCGGTGAGTGCGGCGGTCAGCGTGCTGAGTCTCGGCATCGTCCTCGGCTTCGGTGCAGCGGGGTGAAACCGGACAGACGTTACCTATCGCCCACTGCTCGCTCCACCCCTGATCGAGTGGTGCAAACCACTGTTTGAAACACTCGATCGGGTTTGCGCAGGTGAGGTCGTCGCGCTGCGCCCCGGCTCGCGCCTGCGGCGCATCGGGGCGGTTCCGGGGCACAATCGAACGCATGGCTTTGCAGGCCCGCGACGCGCAGGAGCGTAAACGGCACGGCAGGCACTACACGCCACCGGAGCTCGCGCGGTTCCTGGCGCGACGAGCGCTGCGATACACCCCACGCGGCGGCGTGCTGCGCGTGCTCGACCCGGCGTGCGGGGACGGCGAGCTGTTGCTGGCGGTACGTCGGGAAGTCGCCTCGACCGCACCGGATTTGGCGGTGCGCCTGACGGGATATGACCTGGATCGACACGCGATCGCCGAAACCGCCGACCGGGCCGCCGCGCTCGGCATCGAAATAGACTGCCGCGGCGGCGACTTCCTGGCAGCGGCGGCCCAGCTGGCCGACGGCTCGTTCGACTTGATCATCAGCAATCCGCCGTATGTCCGCACCCAGCAGTTGGGCGGCGCGACCGCACAGCTGCTGAGCAAACAGTTCGGCCTGCGCGGGCGGATCGACCTCACCCATCCCTTCGTCGCCATCGCGCCGCGGCTGCTGACTGCCGGGGGAGTGCTCGGATTGCTCTGTGCCAACCGCTTTCTCACCACGCGGGCCGGATCGAACCTGCGCCGAATTCTCACCGATGAACTGACACCGGTGGAGCTCTACGACCTCGGTGACACCAAACTCTTCGCCGCCGCGGTGCTGCCCGCGATCACCGTCGCCCTGCGTGCCACCGGACCACCCGACTGCCGCTATGTCTCGGTCTATGAGGAATCGGGGGTCGAACCCGACTGCACCACCGCGCTTTTCGACGCGCTGGCGGGCGAGGATGCCTGCCGCGTCGGCGCTGGGGGGCGGGTGTTCGCGGTGGAGGTCGGGGTGCTGGCGACAGGCGACGCGGTGGCCCGTGCGCCCGTGACAGAGGTGCGGCCGGCGAAGTCGTTGGCCCCACCGGCGGTGAACGCGGAGTCGGCAGGGCTGGTCGCCCCGCGAGGCGGGATCCGCTCCGGCCGTCACGGTGACACCGCGTGGCGCATGTCGCGCCCCGCTGTCGATCACTGGCTCGGCCGGATCGCCGACCGCACCTGGCGCTCGTTCGGGGAGGCCGCGCGGATCCGGGTGGGGATCAAGACGACAGCCGATCGGGTGTTCATCTCGGACCGCTGGGATCAGATGGACCCGACGCCGGAACCGGAACTGCTGCGGGAGTTGATCACTCACCACGATCTGCAACCCTGGCGGGTCGCGATGGCACGCGGCACGAAGGTGCTCTATCCCTACGATCTGCTGCAGCCCCGCCGCACCCCGATCGACCTCTCCGAATTCCCCTGTGCGGCAGCATATTTACAGTCGCACGAACAAGCTCTGTCGGGCAGACGTTACGTGCTCGACGGTGGCCGGAAGTGGTTCGAGATCTGGGTCCCCCAGCGCCCACACCTCTGGGGCGCACCGAAATTGGTGTTTCCCGACATCAGTGAACGTCCGCGATTCGCCCTCGACCGATCGGGTGCGGTGGTCAACGGTGACTGCTACTGGATCTCGCTCACCGATCTCGGTGCGGGCCGCGCGGCCATCGATCTGGCGTATCTGCTGATGGGCGTGGCGAATTCGGCACTGGGACTGCGGTTCTACGACGCCGTCTGCGGCAACCGGCTGTACTCGGGCCGGCGCCGCTGGATCACCCAGTACGTGGCGCGACTGCCGGTGCCCGATCCTGGCTGCCCGGCGGCGGGGGAGGTCGTGCGAAGGGTGCGCGCACTGCTGGAAGACGGTGTACCGGTGGCTGATTCGAACATCGATGAGGTGGTGGCGGCGGCCTTCGGTGTGTCAGCGGATCTCGCGGAGGCCGACCATCGGTAGCAGCGTGCGCCGCGCGAACTCCCGCCCGGCTTCCGCGTCGTCGAGCGGAATGAGTCCGTCGGGAGTCAGTGCCAGCGACAGCGCGAGCCGCG
This sequence comes from Nocardia sp. NPDC057272, assembly GCF_042668615.1. Classification (NCBI taxonomy): domain Bacteria; kingdom Bacillati; phylum Actinomycetota; class Actinomycetes; order Mycobacteriales; family Nocardiaceae; genus Nocardia; species Nocardia sp. NPDC057272. The sequence continues at coordinate 46,902 of NZ_JBHUYK010000033.1, forward strand.
CCATGATCTCGGCGACCAGATCGGGATCGAATTCGGGCACCGGCGCGCTGACCTGGAGCTCGCGCAGCTTCTCGGCCAGATACGCGCGCCCGACGGCGAGGATCGGCCCGGCGTCGGTGGTGAGCCGGGGCAGGATGATCTCCGGCTCGGTGCTGAGCAACCGGCGCAGCAGTTCATTGCCTGCGATGGTGGTGACGAAGGCGACGAAGATCTCGACGAGCTGCTCGCCGGGTTCGGTGACCGCGCGTACTCGCTCATCGATCTCGGTCACATAGCGCTGCGCCTCGCGCACGCCGACCGCTTCGACCAGCTCGTTCTTGGATTCGTACCGCCGATAGAGGGTGGCCGGGCTGATGCCGGCCCGCCGAGCGATCTCGCCCATGCTCGTGCGCTTGATCCCGAAGTCCAGAAATGCCGACAGCGCGCTGTCGAGCAGCTTCTCCCCGTCGGTGACGGGCTTTTCGAGTATCCGCGCGAGGATCGACGTAACGGTAGGCATTACCCCATTATCCCCGCGGCGGCAGATCCAAGGCGGCCATCTCCTGCTCGATCGCATTGGCCGCGAAATGTACTCCGCGAGAACGGAGTTCGTGAACACGGGATTGGAGTGCCTCGACCCCGCCGGGCTGGGCCGCGATATCGGCCACGCTGAGCCGTCCCGCCGCTCGGCGCACACCGGAATGCACGTAAGCCACCGTGATACCTCCTGCCTCGCGTATCCGGTGCCGACCGCCACTCTTATGATCGGACGCAATACGCAGGAGAAATGCTATCAGGGTTCCCTACTGGTCACTTGCTCAGTGTGACGGGTCACAACACCTCGGCATCGCGATGGTTGGTCAGATTGTGCAGATACACCGCCGCGTTGAGCTTGATGCCGTCCTGCTGGGCCGGGGTGAGTTCGCGGCGCACCTTGCCCGGCACGCCCGCCACGAGTGAGCCGGGCGGAATCTGCGCGCCCTCGGGAATCAGGGCATTGGCCGCGATCAGGCTGCCCGCGCCGATCACCGCGCCGTTGAGCACGGTCGCGCCCATGCCGACGAGAACATCGTCGCCGATGGTGCAGCCGTGCAGAATCGCGTTGTGTCCCACCGAGACCCCGGTGCCGACGGTGAGGACGAAACCGGGGTCGGCATGCAGCACGCAGCCGTCCTGGATATTGGTGCGCGCGCCAATGCTGATCTGTTCGAGGTCGCCGCGCAGCACCGCCGAGTACCAGACGCCGACCTCGGCGCCCAGGCGGACCCGCCCGATCACGGTCGCGTTCGGCGCGATCCAGGCAGTGTCGTCGATCTCGGGAGTGAACCCGCTCACCTTGATGATCATGAACGTCATTATTGCGCCGCACCGCGGAACTGCGCGCGGTGGGCCGCCGGAGACGTGCCGAGCACGCGGTGGAAGTGGTGGCGCAGGCTCACCGTGCTGCCGAAGCCGGTGTCGCGGGCGACCCGGTCGACGGTGTCGTCGGTCGATTCCAGCAGTAGCCGGGCATGGTCGATGCGCTGCTGCAGGAGCCACTGCTGGGGACTGGTGCCGGTGCGATCGCGGAAGCGGCGGGTGAAGGTGCGCCGCGACATCAGCGCCTCGCGGGACCAATGGTCGAGGTCGACGGCGGTGTCGAGGCGGGCGCGAGCCCAGGCCATCGCGCATTCGATCGGGTCGTCGGGGTCGTCGTCGGGCACCGCGATCGGGATGTACTGCGCCTGCGAGCCGTGGCGGTGCGGTGCGGTGACCAGCGATCGCGCCAGTTCGGTGGCAGCGCGGACGCCGAGGTCGGTGCGGACGATGTGCAGGCAGCAGTCCAGTGCGGCGGCGACGCCCGCGGAGGTGATCACGTCGCCCAGGTCGCTCCACAGGGTGTCGGCGCGTACGTGAACGTCGGGGTAGGCCAGAGCCAGTGCGTCGGCGGCGGCCCAGTGGGTGGTGACCTCGCGGCCGTCGGCGAGTCCGGTCGCCGCGATCGCCCAGGAGCCGAGGCACAGGCCGACGAGCCGTGCGCCCCTGGCGTGGGCGATGTGGACCGCCTCGTTCAGCGCGGGCGAAATCCCTTGGTCGCGGACCCATCCGGGAAAGACCACCAGGTCGGCGGTGCTCACGGTATCGAGGCCGTGTCGGACGGTGATGTCGAAACCGGCCGCGGTGGACAGTGTTCCGGGTTCCTCGGCGCAGACCCGCACGTCATAGGTCGACGTGTCGTCGACGCCGGTGCCGGATCTGCCGAACACCAGGCTCGGTACCGACAGGTGGAACGGGCTGATTCCGTCGAACGCGATCACGGCCACCGAGGTCATGGCCCGATCTTAGCGTTGTACGGCCTGCAGGCCACTGTCGGGCCGTGGCCCGCTCGGCGAAAGTTATCGGCATGACCGAGATGATCACCCGCCCCGCTCTGGCAGCCGCCCTGCATATCGGCGGCCCGACCCTGCGTTTCCGCTACGGCGGACTGACCTGGCTCACCGATCCGACCTTCGACGAGCCCGGCGACTACCCGGGTCCGATCACCCTGCACAAACTCAGCGGTCCGGCCGTACCGGTCGAGGAGATCGGGACGATCGACGTGGTGCTCCTCTCGCACGACCAGCACGCCGACAACCTCGACAACGCCGGCCGTGCGCTTCTCGCCGAGGTCGACACGGTCCTCTCGACACCGGATGCCGCCAGCCGGATCGAGGGTGTGCGTGGCCTGGCGCCGTGGGAGACGGTGACCGTCTCCGCGGTGGAGATCACCGCGGTGCCCGCACTGCACGGGCCGCCGGGATGCGAGCCGTTCAGCGGTGTGGTCACCGGATTCGTGCTGCGCGCGCCGGGTGAGCCCACGGTGTACGTCTCCGGCGACAACGCCTCGGTGGAGTTGGTGGAGCAGATCGTCGAGCGGGTCGGGCGCATCGATGCCGCGGTGCTGAACATCGGCGGGGCCAATGTGGGGCGGTTCGGCGACAGTGACGTCACGTTGAACGCCCGCACCGCCGTCGCGGCCGCCACGGTGCTCGGCGATGCCGTGATCGTCGCTGTGCACGCGGAGGGGTGGGGTCACTTCAGTGAGTCGCTGGACTATCTCGAGCGCACCTTCGCCTACGCCGAGCGCGCGCACCAGCTGATCGTGCCGGTGCGAGGTGAAATGTTTTCGGTGTGAGCGGCGATTCAACGAATAGTTCTGCTATCTAACATCTTTCGTGCGGCCCCGCACCTGGTCCTGCCAGGTGCGGGGCCTTGGGCTGAGGAGAAGACATGTCGCGGAAGTTACTGAGGGGCAACCTGTTCCGGATCGCGCTCGGTGTGCTGATGGCTTTGGTGGTGTTCGCTGTCGGTGCCTGTTCGTCGGGCGGTGGTGACTCCGGTGATTCGGGATCGACTTCGGTATCGAAGACGTCGGCCACCACGACGCCGTCCGTGACGCCGACGAGTTCGCCTGCGGCATCCGCTGTTCCGGGAGGTTCGGGTGGTGGATCGACGCCGGAGTCGTCGTATTACCACTCACCCACGCAGGCCGCGCCGGGGTCGCCCGCGCAAGGGGAGATCCCGCCCGGGTACACCTGTGTGCCGGGGCCGGAGTGTGGAACGGACTCCTGCGGTCACAACGAATGCGGCATCCCACCCGGGTACAACTGTGTGCCCGGCCCGGAGTGCGGAACAGACTCCTGCGGTCACAACGAGTGTGGTGAAACGGTCCCGCCGGTCACGACGACCCTCGCCCCGACCACCACGCCACCCGCGGTGACCTCGACGCAGACAACAGCACCGCCGACCACCACCACCGTCCCGGCGACGGCCCCGGAAACCACGTCCAGCCCGCCGGTTCCAGCCCCGGCGTAGTCGGCGCGACCGCGACACGCGATCGAGCCGACGGCTGAGCTCCGGCCCAGGTCCTAGGCTTGCCGGATGACGCGAACGGGCGTAGTCGTCGGGGTGCCGACGGAGATCAAGCCGCAGGAGTTCCGGGTGGCGCTCACTCCGGCGGGCGCTACCGAACTGGTCGCGCACGGGCACGAGGTGCTCGTGCAGGCCGGGGCCGGTGTCGGGTCCGGCTTCGCCGACGACGACTACCGCGCCACGGGTGCGTGGATCGTGGCCGACGCCGATCAGGTCTGGGCACAGGCCGATCTGGTGGTGAAGGTGAAAGAGCCTGTCGCGCGGGAATACTCACTGATGCGCCGCGATCAGGTGCTGTTCACCTACTTGCACCTGGCGGCATCGAAGGAGTGCACCGACGCGATCCTGTCCGCGGGAGTCGTCGCCATCGCCTACGAGACGGTGCGCGGGCCCGACGGGTCGCTGCCGTTGCTCGCACCGATGAGCGAGGTGGCGGGCAAGCTCAGCACGCAGGTCGGGGCCTATCACCTGATGGCGCCGATGGGGGGCGGCGGCGTGCTGCTCGGCGGAGTGCCCGGGGTGCGGCCGGCCGATGTGGTGGTGCTCGGCGGCGGCGTCGCGGGGACGAACGCCGCGAGTATCGCGGTCGGGATGGGCGCCGTGGTGAGCGTGCTCGATACGAACCTGGCGCGCCTGCGCGAGCTCGACGCTCGCTTCGCCGGTCGGGTCGGCACCCTCGCCTCGCACGCGCTCGAGATCGAAAAAGCCGTTGTCGCCGCGGATCTGGTGATCGGGTCGGTGCTGGTTCCGGGGGCCAGGGCACCGAAACTCGTGTCCGACGAACTCGTCGCGCGGATGCGGCCCGGCTCGGTGCTCGTCGATATCGCCGTCGATCAGGGCGGTTGCTTCGCCTCGACCCGGCCGACCACCCACGCGAATCCGACCTTCGCCGTGGCGGATTCCCTGTTCTACTGCGTGGCGAACATGCCGGGCGCGGTGCCGCACACCTCGACGGTGGCGCTCACCAACGCCACCCTGCCGTTCGCCACGGTGATCGCCGACAAGGGCTGGCGCGGAGCCTGTGCCGCCGACCCCGGTCTGGCCGCGGGACTCACGGCTGTCGACGGCAAGCTGCTGTCCGCCGAAGTCGCGGCCGCGCACGGATATTCCCTCGGCGCGTAACCGGGGCCGCGTCGCGGCTACCGGCCGCCGCCCAGGTACCAGTCCGGATCGCCGTCGATGGGCAGGTCGCGCAGCTTGTCGGGATTGCGCACCACATTGATGGCGACGACGCGACCGGCGTCGATGACGAACGAGAAGACGCCGACATTGGTGCCGTCGAAGACGACCAGGCCCGGCATGCCGTTGACCAGCACCGCCCGGCCCCAGCCGTTCGCGGCGGTGTACCAGCCGAGCAGCATCTTGGCGATGAGCTCCGCGCCGCGCACCGGCTGACGGATGGCGGGCACCTTGCCGCCGCCGTCGGCGGTGAGGACCACGTTCTCGTCGAGAATGCCGAGCAGCGAACTCAGATCACCCGAGCGCCAGGCCAGCGAGAACGCCGAGACGACCTTCTCCTGTTCGGCGGGCGAAGCGGGAAAACGTGGAGTGCCGTTCTCGACGTGCTTGCGGGCGCGGGAGGCGAGCTGCCGGACCGCGGCAGGCGTACGCCCGACCACCTCGGCGACCTCGGGGCCGGTCATGCCGAACACGTCTTGCAATACGAACGCGGTGCGTTCGGCGGGCGAGAGCGACTCGAGCACCACCAGCAGCGCGGTGGTGACGCGTTCGTCCTGGGAGATGCGGTCGGCCGGATCGTCCCAGGAAGTGACCTCGGGTTCGGGCAGCCACTCGCCGACGTACTGTTCGCGGCGAGCGCGCGCGGACCCGAGCTGGTCCAGGGCGAGGCGGCCGATGACGGTGGTGAGCCAGGCACGCAGGTTGTCGATCTCGTCCGCCTTGCCCGCGTCGAACTGCCGTTGCAGGCGCAGCCACGCGTCCTGCACCACGTCTTCGGCGTCGCTGATGCTGCCGAGTGTGCTGTAGGCGAGACGCCGCAGGTAGGGGCGGTGTTCCTCGAAGCGGCGGGCCAGTTCGGCCTGATCGAGAGGCTGCGGTGCGGTCATGGTGTGCGCCCGTTCGGTTGATCTTGCTCGGTCCCGGCGAGTCTAGAAGTGCCGTCACAGTGATGACGAAGCAGTGGTCGCGGGTGTGACATTCGGGTCGAGGGCTACCCTCGGCCGGTGCGGAACGGGACATCGACGGCGGTCGGGCTGGTGCTGGGATTTGTGCTCGATCGGGTCTTCGGCGATCCGCAGCGGTGGCATCCGGTCGCCGGGTTCGGTTCGGCGGCAGTGGCATTGGAAGCCAAGACCTATGCCGACGATCGACGTGCCGGGGTGGTGCACGAGGTGATCGCGGTCGGCTCGGTGGTCGGGATCGGTGTGCTGGCTACCCGGAGCAGGGGCGCTGGTGCTGTGCTGCTGACCGCGGTGGCTACGTGGACCGCGTTGGGCGGTCGCAGCCTCGTTCGCGCCGGACACGCTATGGCCGATCGTCTCGACGCCGGCGATCTCGCCGGTGCCCGTGACCTGTTGCCTTCGCTGTGTGGGCGGGACCCGTCGGTGCTCGATGCCGACGGGCTTGCGCGCGCCGCGCTCGAATCCATCGCCGAGAACACCTCGGATGCGGCGGTCGCGCCGTTGCTGTGGGGTGCGGTCGCGGGTGTGCCGGGGGTGCTGGGGTATCGCGCGGTCAACACTCTCGACGCGATGGTCGGGTACCGGAACGAGCGGTACGAGCGGTTCGGCTGGGCTGCTGCTCGTACCGACGATGTTGCCAATCTTGTTCCTGCCCGTGTCACCGGGCTGCTCACGGCGGCCCTCGCTCCGGTGGTCGGCGGGAAACCTTCGGGTGCGTTGCGCGCATGGCGGCGTGATGCTGCCGGGCATCCGAGTCCCAATGCGGGGGTTGTCGAGGCGTCTATGGCGGGAGCCCTCGGTATCGGGTTGGGTGGACGTACGCAGTATCGGCATGGGACCGAACTTCGGCCGACGCTGGGTGACGGGTCGACACCTACTGCCGCGGATCTGCGGCGTGCGGTGCGGATGTCCGGGGCTGTGCAGGTTGGGGCGGTTGTGGTTGCGGGTGTGATTGCCTGGCTGCGGGGCGGGCGGTAGGCGTGCGGGTTGGTAGTGGTGGGGATGACAGTTGTTCGGTAGTCCCAGGACGGTTTGACGCTGTGTTTATTGGCGCGCTGGCGCGCGCGTGTCCGCGGCCCTGAGGGGCCGCCGGTCAGGCGCCGCGGAATCGCTCCTTCGTCGCATCTCCGCGGCGCCTAACCGGCGACCCGGCCGCGGACCGGCCACTTCGTGGCCGCCGCTCCCTAGGGGTCGCGGGGGCGGGGTTGGGAGGGCGGTCATGGCGGACCTGGGGTGCACGGTGTGGCTGGGGCGCGCACGGTGTGGCTGGGGCGCGCACGGTGTGGCTGGGGCGCGCACGGTGTGGCTGGGGCGCGCACGGTGTGGCCGGGGCGCACGGTGTGGCTGGGAGGTGCACGGTGGGGCGGGGTGGCGACAGGGGTGGGGTTCGCGGTGTGCGGCTGGGAGACGGTTGAGGTCCCGGACGACGTGCTGGATTCGGGGGAAGCCGAGCAGCTGTCAGCGGTTGCGGCCGTAGCGGTCCGCTAGGCGGGCTTCTGTGGTGGGTTGGGTGGGGGTGTCTACGGGTGGTGTGGGGGTCGTCGGGGTGGACGGTTGGGCGCGGTCTCGGCGGCGGGCTTTGAGCTCGGCTACGACGAAATAGCCGAGGCCGAGGGGGGCCATCAGGCCGAAGGCGAGCCATTGGAGGCCGTAGGAGAGGTAGGGGCCCGCGTCCAGTTGGGGGAGGGGGGTCGGGGTGAAGGCGCCTGGCTGGTCGGCGGCCAGTTGGAGGTAGCCGCCCTTGTCGGTGCCGGTCGGAATGGGGGTGAGGGGAGTGCCGAGGACGGCGGATTCCTGGGTGGTGTCGACCGTGTACACCTGGCGGAAGCCGTCTTGGGTGCTGGGCGTTTTGTCGGGGACCACGCCCTCGGAGGCTCGGACTCGGGCTTCGATGCGTTGCGGGCCGGCGGGCGGGTCGGCGATCGCGGGTGGGCGGGTGCCGTCGACGGAGGCGACCAGGCCGCGGTCGACCAGGAGGGTGCGGCCGTCGTCGAGGCGGAAGGCGGCGAGGACGGCGTAGCCGGGGGCGCCGTCGAGGTGGCGGAGGCGGACCAGGACGGTCGACTCGGGGACGAAGGCGCCGGTCGCGGTGACCTTGCGCCACTCGGTGTGGGTGCCGGAGTCGCCGTCGAGGACATCGGTGACGGCCACGGGGTCGGCCTGCACGGAGTCGGCGATCAGCTGGTTGCGGTGTTCGGTGCTGTCGTTCTTGCCGAGCTGCCACGGCGCCAGGACGGTGAAGCACAGGTAGGCGAACGCGGCGACGATCACCGCGAGGATCAGCCAGCTGGGGCGCAGCAGGAAGGTGAGTTTGCGCATCAGAGCTGCACGTCGGCGGGGTTGCGCGCGTCGAGCTCGGCGTGGACCCAGTCGAGCAGGCCGGGGATGGCGGCCTCGATCTGGTCGCGGACGAGGTCGAAATCGGACTGGTCGCCGTAGTACGGGTCCGGCACGTCGCGGCCGTCGGCCGCGGGGTCGAAGCTGCGCAGCAGCCTGCGCTGCTCGGTGGGGACGCCGCGGTGCGCGAGCTCGCGATCGTGGCCGGTGTCCAAGGCGATGATCAGGTCGGCGTCACTGTGCTCGGGACCGAAGGTCGCCGCGGTGTGCTCGGTCGGGTAGCCGGCGCGGCGCAGGGTCGCCTCGGTACGCGGGTCGGCCGCGTCGCCGACATGCCACGAACCGGTGCCCGCGCTGCTCACCCGCACGCGGTTCGCGAGACCCGCTCGATAGAGGTGCGCCTCGAACATCTTCGCGGCCATCGGTGACCGGCAGATATTGCCTGTGCAAATGAACGAGACATGTAGTGGACCCACGAGAGCCATTCTCGCCCGTGGCGCCGAATCGCCGCCACGTAGGGTGTGCAGTTGTGCTCGAGGACTCCGTCGACCCCGCGATGTTGCGCCACCACGGCGACGTGGAGGCGCGCCCGGGCATGCTCGATTTCGCCGTGAACGTCCAGGGTGTCGCCCCGCCCGCCTGGCTGCGCGATCGCCTGGCCGCCCGCCTCGCCGACCTCGGCCGCTACCCGGATTCCGGCGACGAGCACGCCGCCCGCGCCGCGGTGGCCGCCCGCCACGGCCGCTCGCCCGACGAGGTCCTGCTGCTGGCAGGCGCCGCCGAAGGCTTCGCCATGCTGCCCCGCCTGGCCCCCCGCCTCGCCGCCGTCGTCCACCCGTCCTTCACCGAGCCGGAACTGGCACTGCGCGAGGCAGAAGTCCCGGTCACCAGGGTGCTCCTCGAACGCCCGTACACCCTCGATCCCGCCCTGGTCCCCGAGGACGCCGACCTCGTGGTCCTCGGCAACCCCACCAACCCCACCTCGGTCCTGCACCCCGTGGAAACCATCCGGGCACTGCGCCGTCCAGGCAGAATCATCGTCGTCGACGAAGCGTTCGCGGACGCTGTCGCCGGCATCGCCGCCGGATCCGCCGCAGGCGAATCGCCATCGCCGATCGGTGGGCTCGTCGGCTCCGGCGACGACCTGGTCGATGCGAGTTCTCCGGTTGTCGGTGAGCCGGAGTCCTTGGCCGGTCTTTCGGCCCCCGATGTCATCGTTTTCCGCAGCCTCACCAAGACCTGGGCACTGGCCGGGCTCCGGTGCGGCTACGCCCTCGGCGCTCCCGAAGTCCTGGCCCGGCTCGCCCACGGCCGCCCGCACTGGCCGCTCGGCACCCTCCAGCTCGAGGCGATCATCGCGACGGCCGAACCCGCCGCCGTCGCGGAGTCGCGACGCTACGCGGACCGCATCGCCGTCGACCGCACCGCGATGATCGACCGTCTCACCGCACTCGGCCTCGACGTGCACACCCCGGCCACCGGCCCGTTCCTGCTGCTCCGCGTTCCCGATGGCGTGCTGCTGCGCAAACATCTCGCCGACCGCGGCATCGCCGTTCGCCGCGCCGACACGTTCCCCGGCTTGGGGCCCGACCACCTCCGCGTGGCGGTCCGTGGCGCCGCCGAAGTCGACCGGTTGATCGACACACTGAATGCGGCACTGTGGTGACGAGCATTCCCACGCGACGAAGGAGGCGGCGGTGACCGACCTGGCCGAACTGATCGGGGTACTCGACGCGGCGTACCCGCCGCGACTGGCCGAATCGTGGGACTCGGTGGGACTCGTCTGCGGTGACCCCGCACAGGAGGTCACCAAGGTGGTCTTCGCCGTCGACGCGACCGCCGCTGTGGTCGACGAGGCAATCGGCTGGGGCGCACAGGCTTTGGTCGTCCACCATCCGCTACTGCTGCGCGGGGTCGACACCGTCGCCGCCGATACGCCCAAAGGCGCGCTGCTGCACCGGCTGATCCGATCCGGCTGTGCCCTGTTCTCCGCCCACACCAATGCCGACTCCGCCGACCCCGGCGTCTCCGATGCGCTGGCCGCGGCCGTCGGCCTCACCGTCACCGGCCCCTTGGATCCCAAACCGATCGCCTCCGTGGACAAGTGGGTCATCCAGGTGCCGCAGACCCACACGGCTTCCTTGATGTCGGCCCTGTTCACCGCGGGTGCGGGCGCGATCGGCGACTACCGCGAAGCCGCCTGGTACACCGCGGGCACCGGGCAATTCCTGCCCATCGCGGGCGCCGACCCGGCGATCGGCGCGATCGGCACGGTCGAGATCGTCACCGAGGACGCTGTCGAAGTGGTCGCGCCCCCGACCTCCCGGCTCGCCGTTCTCGCCGCCCTGCGCGCCGCCCACCCCTACGAGGAACCCGCCTACCACGTCACCGAACGCGCACCCCTGCCGTCCTCGCTCGGCATCGGCCGCATCGGTGAACTCGCACAGCCCGAAACCCTGCGCGAGTTCACCGCACGCGTCGGCGCCGGCCTGCCACGCACCGTCTGGGGCGTGCGCGCGGCGGGCGATCCGGAACGCGTCATCGAACGCGTAGCCGTCTGCGGCGGCGCGGGCGACTCCTACCTCGACAAGGCCATCCGCGCCGGCGTCGACGCCTACCTCACCTCCGACCTGCGTCACCACCCCGTCGACGAACACCTTCGGCGCGGCGGCCCCGCCCTCGTCGACGCCGCTCATTGGGCCACCGAGTTCCCGTGGTGCGGTCAGGCCGAACAGTTCGTCAACATCGCCCTCCCCGCGGTGCGGACCCGCGTCTCCACGCTGCGCACCGACCCGTGGACGGTCAGCGGCTGATCGGAGTCACCACTGCGCCTGACCGGACCACGATCGGGCGAAGTCGGGATGTGCGCGCACGGTGACCGAGCTCGCGTCCGGTGCCAGGGTCGCCTCGAGGTAGCGGTCGGTGCGCGCGAACACCGCGGGTCCGAGCATCACCGCGAGGAGTACGAGCCCGACTCCGGCCGCGCAGAGGATCCACGCGAACGCGGACGGGCGGGTGAACATCAGCGCCCCGCCGGCGAACAGGGGCACGAGGCTGCTCACGTAGTAGACGATCAGTTTCTTGACACGCGAATCGGCCCGCGCCGCGCACTGCTCGCATTCCGGCCACCGCGCCTTGACGAGCGCGAGCGGCTCGTTGCAATCGACCACGAGGGCGCCGAGGGCACTCTTCGGCAGCTCCCACAGCAGCCGCCCGGCACCTTCCTGGCGGTAGTCGCCCGGCTTGCCCCAGAACCGCAGGATCTGTTCCTTCGGCTCGATCGCGCGCTGCCCGTGCACGAGACACACCGGGGGTAACGGCGTTGCCAATGTCAGCTGAAGCTGGCGCGGTTCGGCGTGGGAGTCGAAGACGTGCGGTCGCAGCGGCAGTGCCAGGTCAATTCTCGGGTTCGATGTGGTCACAATTGCTTGGACGCAGCCGGGACGCGTTCGGTTCCAGCCTTCGGCCATCTCTTCGGGTCATGGCGTGATCACACCCCGCGGCGCGGTACGGTTGATCGATCCATCCGTCCACTGTGTTCAGGAGTTCGTGCGCGTTGAATGTCGAACCGTCGGTCCAGACCAAGCTGTTGCAGCTCGCAGGAGTCGATGCCGAGTTGACGCGCATCGCCCACCGCCGTTCCGCCCTGCCGGAACAGCAGGAAGTGACACGTCTGGCGGCCGAACGTCACGGCTACAAGGACGCGGCCGTGGCGGTGGAGATCGGCATCGACGATCTGGACCGCGACATCCGCAAGCTGGAGGGCGAGGTCGACGCCGTCCGCAAGCGTGAGGATCGTGACCGCGGAATGCTCACCTCGGGCACCGTCGCCGCCAAGCAGCTCTCCGAGATCCAGCACGAACTGGGCAGCCTGGAGCGTCGCCGCTCGGTGCTCGAGGACGAGCTGCTGACCGTGATGGAGCAGCGCGAGGCGATGCTCGCCGACCACGACCACGCCGGTGCCCGGCTGAGCAAGGCCGACCAGGACCTCGAGGACGCCGAACGCCTGCGCGACGAGGCGATGGCCGATCTCGAAGTGGCGCAGCAGCGCTGCGAGAAGGATCGCTCCGAGCTGATCGGCCTGTTCCCCGCCGACCTGATCGCCGTCTACGACAAGCAGCGCGCGGCGCACGGTGTCGGTGCGGCCCTGCTGCAGGCCCGTCGCTGCGGCGCCTGCCGGATCGAGATCGACCGCGGCGAGATGCAGCGCATCGCCCAGGCCGCGCCCGACGCGGTCCTGCGCTGCCCGGAATGCAGCGCGATCATGGTGCGCACCAAGGAATCGGGGCTGTGATCGCGGCGGTGTGCCGATGAGCCAGGTGATCGTCGAAGCCGACGGTGGCTCGCGCGGCAATCCCGGCCCGGCCGGCTACGGCGCGGTGGTGTTCGCCGCCGATCACGTGCGGGTGCTCGCCGAGCGCAAGGAGTACATCGGCGTCGCCACCAACAATGTGGCCGAATACCGTGGTCTCATCGCGGGTTTGGCGGCCTCGGCCGAGCTGGGCGCCCGCGACGTCACGGTGCGGATGGACTCCAAACTCGTCGTCGAGCAGATGTCGGGACGCTGGAAGATCAAGCACGCCTCGATGATTCCGCTCGCCGAGCAGGCACGGGCACTGGTCGCCGGATTCGATCGGGTGAGCTTCACCTGGATTCCGCGCGCGGAGAACTCCCACGCCGACCGGCTCGCGAACGAGGCGATGGACGACGGCGAACTCACCGCAACCGTGCGCGAAGCCGTCGCGGCCGGACATGCCGCCGGTGACGAAGTCGCGGTGCCGAAATCTGTTGACGCGAACAAGGTTTCGCCCGGCTGGACCGGTGCAGTCGGCAAGCCCACCCGCCTGCTGCTGCTGCGCCACGGCCAGACCGCGCTGTCGGTGCAGCGCCGCTACTCCGGCCGCGGCAACCCGCCGCTGACCGAGCTCGGTCGCGAGCAGGTCGATCGCGCCGCGAAAATGCTTGCCGCCAAAGGCGATATCGCCGCCGTGGTGAGCTCCCCGTTGCAGCGGGCCCGGTCCACCGCCGAAGCCGCGGCGTCGGCCCTCGGCGTGCCGTTGCGCATCCTCGACGACCTCACCGAGACCGATTTCGGCGACTGGGAGGGTCTCACCTTCGCCGAGGCCGCCGAGCGCGACCCGTTGCTGCACCGCGACTGGCTCGGCGACCCGTCGGTCCCCGCGCCCGGCGGCGAGAGTTTCGATCAGGTCCGCGAACGCGTCGAAGGGGTGCGCCGCGATCTGGTGGGGTTGTACCCGGGCCAGAACGTGGTGGTGGTCAGCCACGTGACCCCGATCAAGACCCTGCTGCAACTGGCGCTGGGGGTGGGGCCGTCGCTGCTGTACCGCCTGCACCTCGACCTCGCGTCGCTGTGCGTGGCCGAGTTCTATCCCGACGGCGGCGCCTCGGTGCGCCTGGTCAACGACACCTCGTACCTGTGAGCTAGCCGCTCGTCACCCGGGCACGGTACGGTCGCCCCGGCGCACGGTCGGCGTAACGACGACGCCGCATCGCCCGAAATATTCTCGGGCGCGCGGAATGCCGCGGCCACACAGGAAAGGTACTTGATGAGGTTTCTACGGATGGCGGCGTTTGCGGCGGCCATCGCGGGGGTGCTCACCGCGTCCGCGGGTGCGGGCAGTGTGACGGCCGATCCGAGCGTGGTGCTCGGCGCGGCTTCGGGCATCGTCTTCGACAACAACTCCGGTTGTTCGCTCACGGCCATCGGCCACGACGGTGCGGGTCGCCTCGTCGGCCTCACCGCCGGACACTGCGCGCCGACCGGTTCGCGCGTCGGCGCCGAGCAGGCGCTCAAGGCGGGCGTGATCGGGACCGTCGCGTACTCGGACGACGGCGACTACCTGGATTTCGCTGTACTGCAGCTGGATGCGTCGAAGGTATTGCCGGTACGCACCATCGGCCAGACCACCGTCGCCGGTATCGGCGCCTCGCCCGGCCCCGGCGCCACGGTGTGCTCCGACGGCCGCACCAGCGGTCGCAGCTGTGGCGTGGTGTGGGGTGAGCTCGAAGGCACCTCCATCAACCAATACTGCTCGCAGCCGGGCGATTCCGGCGGCCCCGTCGTCGTCGGCGACCGCCTCGTCGGCATGAACCAGGGCCGTCTCACCGGCCTTGGCCCGGTCGATTTCGACGTCCCGTGCACCGGTGGCGCGAACCCGATCCACTCGCCCGCCTACTTCCAGCCCATCCAGGTGATCCTGGACGTGCTCAACCGCGCAGGCGGCGTAGGCGCGGGCTTCCAGCCCATCTGATCTACTCACGAAAACAAGGGGCGCAGTACCGAACAGGTGCTGCGCCCCTTGTCGTGGTCGATCACCCGTCGCTCAACGCCCGCAGTGCCGCGGCGGTGGCGTCGTCGCGCTCGTGCATGAGCAGCAGGCCGTAGGCGGCTACCGCGTGGGCGTCGACGATCTCGCCACGCAGGATCATCGCCTCTACTTGTGAGCGGGAGAACCAGGCGGTGCGCATGTCCTGCTCCTCGTGTTCGCGGTCCGGCTCGCCAGGGGTGAGGCCGGTGGCCAGGAAGCAGTGGCCGCGCTGGCCGGTCAGTGCGGGTGCGGTGGCCAGGGCGCCGAGCGGGGTCATACGTTCGGCGCGCAGCCCGGTTTCCTCACGCAATTCGTTGTGCGCCAGCTCGATCGGTGTGGGGGTGGTCCCCTGTGCCGGGGTGCCCGCGGGGAACTCCCAGCACCGTATGCCCAGCGGGTAGCGGAACTGCTCGACGAGATGGAATCCCGTGCCGTCGAACGGGATCACCAGCGCCCAGTCGACCTTGTCGAGGACGCCGTAGATCCCCACCGATCCGTCGGCCCGCCGAACAGTGTCCTCCCGCAGCCGCATCCACGGGTTGGTGTAAATCGTGCGCGAGCTGATCTGTTCCATCACCCCATGGTGCCCCACGGGCCCGGAGTATCCGGGCAGTTCAGGGGCGAAGGACCGACACCAGGAAATCGGTCTGGTCGCGTACTACCTGCTCGAAGACATCGTCGAAGTACACGTCGAAGTGGCCGACCGGATACTGCTTGACCACAGCGTGTTTGGTGCGTTCGGCGGCCTTGCGGGTCGGGCCGGCGGGGGCGATCGAGTCGTTCTCGGCGATCGCGTAGAAGACGGGGACCTTCAAGGACTTGGCGCGGCGGCCGGGGGAGTCGAAGAGTGTCGAAAACGCCACGCGGGCACCCACTTTGGGATCGTAGGTGTCGCTCTCCTCGGCCAGTCGGCCGTAGCCCTCCGGCACGTCGGTGGCGCTCATCAACGCCGCGGAGCGTTTGCGCCCGGCCAGGCGGATGCGGACGGGTTTGCGGCGGATCGGCCCGAAGAGCAGGTCGGTGGCGGCGATGGTGGCGACCTTGGTCAGGCTGATCGGGCCCTTGGCCATCCCCGACGCCCACCCGCTGGTGAACGGCACCTGGGCCACCACCGCGGCGAGGTAATCGTCGTCGGGCGCCACCGCGAGCACATGTCCCCCGCCGAACGAGGTGCCCCACAACGCGATCCGCGTGGCGTCGAAGCCCCGGATGCTGCGCGCGTAGGCGATTGCGGCCTTCCAGTCCTGCCGCTGCCGCGCGATGTTGAGCACCTGGCGCGGCGAACCCTCACTGGCACCGAAATTCCGGTAGTCGAACGCGAGCACCCCCATTCCCGCGGCGACGAACCGCCGCGCATACCGATCCAACCCCATCTCGCGGGTGGCCCCGAGCCCGTGCCCCATGATCACCAACGGCCGCGGACGAGGCGCGCCGTCGGGCAGGTAGAGCCACGCGGCGCACTGCTGCTCACCCGAAGGGAAACTGACGTCGACACGTTCCATGAGTCAATACCGTAGCGAGTACTCTGTACCGGCGGGCGAGTCGGCCGGGCGACCGCGGTAACGGGAACGGGCACGAACAGTGCCGCTGCCCGGTGCCGAGGAAAGTCCGGACTCCACAGAGCAGGGCGGTTGTTAACGGCAACCCGGGGTGACCCGCGGGACAGTGCCACAGAAAACAAACCGCCGCACGCACGTGCGGTAAGGGTGAAACGGTGCGGTAAGAGCGCACCAGCGCCCCGGGTGACCGGGGCGGCTAGGTAAACCCCGCCCGGAGCAAGGTCGAAGGCCGCATCGGTAACGGTGCGGCTGCGCAGGTGTTCGAGGGCTGCTCGCCCGAGCCTGCGGGTGGACCGCTCGAGGCACCCGGCAACGGTGTGTCCAGATGGATGGTCGCCCCCCGATGCGAATCGGGGACAGGATCCGGCTTACAGGCCGGCTCGCCCGCCCATGCGACGCGAAAGCGGCGGTTCCCACGGGAGCCGCCGCCTCGCTTCGCCGCAGAGCGGCTCAGCACATCAGTGTGGACATCTGGTAGACGGCCGTGGCCTCTTCGGTGGTCGCGGCGGTGTCACCGTTCTTGGCCGCCCGCTTGATCGTGGCGATCGTGTCGGCCTCGGACTTGCCCGCCTTGATCTCGGAGCAGGAATGGTTCAGCACCGCGGCCACGGCGGCGTCGTCGCGCCCCTGCGCCAGCTTCGGGAACGCGTTGCGGTAACTCACCACGAACATCCCCGCCTTGCTGGCTTCGACCTGGAAGGAAGGCGCGGGAGTGGTGGAAGCGGCGGGGGAACCGGCAGAAGAAGAGTCGTCGCCGCAGCCGGCCAGAAGCAGGGCGAAGACGGTGGCGCTGGCCGCGATGGCGGCGGTAGTTCTACTCACGCAGCGGGATGCTAGCCGCCCAGGAAACACGCCGCTTCCCGTGTGGTTAACGGGAAGCGACATGTTCCGGATCGAAGCGGTGAGCTACCCCGGGTTGATTGCCAGCAGGTGCGCCCAATAGCTGGCCGCGTCCGGTCCGAGGATCGGCGACAGGTAATCGAAAATCAGCCACGACATACGTTCGCAAACTCCCATTTATCGACGTGAGTGCCGCACAACCCGGCAGCTGCCGAGTGCGCCGCCGCCACAGTAACAATTGCCCGGAATGTCTCGGCGATCGTGTGTCGAGACAGAGAAAATGCGCTGGAACTCGCCGGGAAGGTGAGCGAGGTCATAGAGTGATCGCCGTCGGCAGGGCTCGCTGCCACTTCCTCGAGCCCAACACATTCGATCGCGGAAGCAGGTCACATTTACATGCGGGTAGTTCGTTCCATTGTCGCCGGTGCACTGATCGCCGGAGCCGCTGCGGTTTTCGCAACGCTTGGTGCCGGTTCGGCGAGCGCGGTCGCGGTGACCCCGCTCAACGGTGGGGTTCAGGTCGACCTCAGCCCGGCTGATACCGCCTGGGTGCACCAGTCCCGATTCGGCCTGACCGTGGCCGGTCTGCCGCATCCGTCGGCGGCCTCGTTCGGTCAGGCGCTCGACGCGGCCGCGACCGTGTCCTCCGCCGTGCCCAACGGCCGGGTCACTTTCACGGTGTACGGCCCGCTCGATCAGCTCAACGGCACCATGCTCGCACTGCAGTAGGAAATCGCTACTCTGCGAGTCATGGAACTCCATCAGCGGATCGTCTCGGCGCCGGTCGACTTCGGCGCCATCCGTTCCGAATTCGGACTGGCCTCGGAGTATCCGACCGAGGCCGTCTCCGACGCCCGCGACGCGGTGGACGCGTTCGCGGGCACCCGGGTCGATCGGACCGATATCGAGTTCGTGACCATCGACCCGCCCAGCGCGCTGGATCTGGACCAGGCGCTGCATATCGAACGCACTCCCACCGGCTTCACCCTGCACTACGCGATCGCGGATCTCGGTGCGGTGATCGTGCCGGGCAGTGCGCTGGCCACCGAGGCCGAAGTGCGCGGGCAGACCTTCTATCTGCCCGACGGCAATGTCCCACTGCATCCGACCGTGCTGTCCGAGGGCACCGCGAGTCTGCTGCCCGGCGTCGACCGGCCCGCCGCGTTGTGGACCATCGAACTCGACAATGATGCTGTGCCACTGAGCTTTTCGGTGAAGCGCGCACTGGTGCGCTCCCGGGAGCGGTTCGACTACGCGCAGGTCCAGGCTGCCGCCGACGCCGGTACTCTGCCGCCGTCGCTGACCGCGCTGCCCGAATTCGGTCGGCTGCGGATCGAGGCGGGTTTGGACCGCGGCGCGATCTCGTTGCGGTTGCCCGCACAGGAAGTGATCCCCGACGGAGACGGCTGGCGCCTGCGGCTGGAGCCCCGGACCGAGGCCGACGACTGGAACGAACAGGTCTCGCTGCTCACCGGCATGTGCGCGGCGCGAATCATGCTGGAGCACAAAGGGGCCGGCTTGCTGCGGACGATGCCGCCACCGCCGGACAGCGCGATCGATTCGATGCGGCGCACGGCGGCGGCATTGGGGGTCGAGTGGCCCGCCGAGGTCCCGGTGGGCCGCATGCTCGCGGGGCTCGACGCGAATACCCCCGCCGCGCTGGTGTTGATGTCGGAAGCCACCGGCTTGTTGCGTGGCGCGAGCTACACACTGCTCGCCGAACTCGACGACCCGACCCCGGAACAGCTGACGCACAGTGCGATCGGCGCACCGTACGCCCACGTGACGGCACCACTGCGACGGCTGGCCGACCGGTTCACCACCGAGATCTGCCTGGCCTACGATGCCGGAGTCGACGTGCCGCAATGGGTGACCGACGGTGTGAAGGCCGCCGCCGAGACGATGCGCCGCACCGATGCCGTCGCCGGCAAGGTCGATCGCGCCTGCGTCGACCTGACCGAGGCCACCGTCCTCCAGCCTCGGGTGGGCACCGAGTTCGCCGCCGTGGTTTTGCGTGATGCCAACGGGTCTCGGCCCGCTGAGATCTTCGTCAGTGAACCGCCGATCCTCGCGCGGTGTGCGGGACAGCCGCCGGAAGGGGAGAACGTCGCGGTGCGGTTGGCCGTCGCTGATCCGGGAACTCGGACTATCGGGTTCGAATACGACGGGCCACGTCGATAGCGGGGACTGTCAGTTCGCGGCGGAGATGAACGCGGCGGCCGCCGGGTAGTGGGCGATGGCTCGGCCCGCGGCTGCTTCCTCGGTGTCGGCGAGGAGTTCGTAGATGGTTGCCGCGGTCGCGTGGGTACCTGCTGCCACCACCAGGATCGCTTCGCGGGATTCGACGGCGTCGCGGTGGTCGCCGAGGACGGATTGGAGGCGCTTGGCCCGGGTGCCCAGGTCGGTGGCGTCGGGGCCGAGGACCGTCGCGGCGGCTTCGCAGGAATAGCGTAAACGCTTGGCGCCCTTGCGGATGTCGTGGAGCAGTTCCACGCGGTCGGCCGGAGTGGCGGTGGGCTCGGCGAAGACGAGTTTGCGCAGGCGTTTGCGGTCGCGGCGCAGGACCTTGTCGAAGATATCGGTCGCGTTGTCGCGGGCGAGTTCGGGGGCGAGCGGAGGATCGGTGCGCCAGGTTTTGAGGACTTTGCGCAGGCGGCGGTAGCGCTTGCCGTCCATGGCGCTCAGTACCTCCGTGTGAGCAGCGGTGTAGGCCGCACGGGAGGCCCCGACCAAGGCATCGGTGACCTCGGCGGGGACTCGGTCGTAACCGGTCAGCAGGTCGGTGAACCGTTCGGCGCGGACTTCGGCGTCGCGGGCCACGCCGAGCAGGTCGGCGAGCCACTTCAGTTCCGCTTCGGTGGCGGCGGCTTCCTCGGCGTCGAACAGCTTGCGATAGGAGCGCAGGACACTGCGGAGCCTGCGCGTGGCCACCCGCATCTGGTGGACCGAATCGTCGGCGTCGGCGCGCACATCGGGTTCGGCGTCGAAGAGCCGGTCGATGTCCTCGCGTAGCGCCGCGACGACGGCTTCTCCGGCCTCGGTCGCCATGGTGTCAGCCTCGCTTTCCGAACGTGTCGGTCGCCTCCACCAGCTGGGCGGTGATGCCGGGCTCGTGCGCGGTGTGCCCGGCGTCCTCGACGATGTGCAGCGTCGAGGACGGCCACGCGTTGTGCAGATCCCATGCGCTCACCGCGGGGCACACGATGTCGTGGCGGCCCTGCACGATCACGCCGGGGATGTCGGCGATCCGATCTATGTCTCGCAGCAACTGTCCCTCGTCGAGGAAGCCGCCGTGGCGAAAATAGTGGTTTTCGATCCGGGCGAACGCGAGAGCGAAGCGTGCTTCGGCGGTTTCGGCGACCCGATCCGGTTGCGGGAGCAGGGAACTCGTCGCGCCTTCCCATGTCGACCAGGCGACCGCGGCATCGAGCGCGACCTGCGGATCGGGGGAGTGCAGCAGCCGGTGATAGACCTCGACGAGGTCGTCCTCGCGTTCCTCGACGGGGACCGGCGCCAGGAATCTTGCCCACTCGGCGGGGTAGACGTTGCCCGCGGCGCCGTTGTAGTACCAGTCGATTTCCTTGCGCCGCAACAAGAAGATGCCACGCAACACCAGTTCGGTCACCCGCTCGGGGTGGGCCTGCGCATAAGCCAGGCCGAGGGTCGAGCCCCACGAACCGCCGAACACCTGCCAGCGCTCGACCCCCAGGTGGCCGCGCAGCAACTCCATGTCGGCGATCAGCTTCGGTGTGGTGTTGGTGTCCAGGGGAGCCCCATCGGCGATGTGCGGCATGGACTTTCCGCATCCGCGCTGATCGAACAGCACGATCTTGTACACGGCCGGGTCGAAGAAGCGCCGTTGCAGCGGCCCGGTGCCGCCGCCGGGTCCGCCGTGCACGAACACCACGGGCTTGCCGTCGGGATCACCGCTGACCTCCCAGTACACCGACTGGCCGTCGCCGACGTCGAGCAGGCCCTGCTCGCACGGTTCGATCTCGGGGTAGAGACCGCGCATCAGAACGCCAGTCCCGCGGCGAGGGAAGGCAATTCGAGAGCAGTAAGCGCCTCGGTCCGCACCTCGGGGCAGCTCTCGGTGGTCACCCGGTCGATCATCGCCTTGTCGGCGAGAACGTGCCCGTTGATGCCGCCGTTGCGGAAGCCCCAGTCGTGCACCATGGCGTTGAGCGAGATCCGCCCGAGCGTCGGCCCCTGCACCCGGAAGTTCGACAGCTCCGGCCGGATCATGTCGCACAGTTGCGCGGCGGAGGAGGGGCTGATCGTCAGCGTCCCGGCCGGCGCGGTGGTCGTCGGCGCGGCCGAGGTGGTGGTGCCCGCACTGCCGGTCGAGGCCGGTGGCGTACCCCCGCAGGCGGTCAGGGTCGCGGCGGTGAGCGCGCCCGCGATCAACAGCACGGAACGAGAAATCCAACGGCGTTGCGGCATCGGTACCTCTGCTAGTCGAACAGTGTCGCCATCGAGTCTGCCAGTTTGTGATGTGGTGCGTCGGGTCCGACGGGCGGGTTGGATCTGATGTTCGGTAGTCCCAGAACGGTGAACGCTGTGTTTGTCGGCGCGCTGGCGCGCGCGTGTCCGCGGCCCTGAGGGGCCGCCGGTCAGGCACCGGTGCTTGCTCCTTCGTCGCCTACGCACCGGCGCC